>JBBSPX010000120.1:0-7825 GCA_038258395.1 Gemmatimonadales bacterium
GGCTCGAGAAGGATCGTATCTCATTGATCACCGTACCATTCGGCCAGACCGAAGGCGCCCGCATTCCCGATGAGGGTGGGACCTGGCACCTCGATGGCAACGGACGCGAGGTAATCACCCGCCGGGACGATGCCATCCTCGCGGCCATGACCGATGCATCCGGTGGGGAGCTCATCTCCCCCGATGCGCCTGACCCCGCCGGTGACGTGCGCCGCTCGCTCGACCGCCTCGATCGGGCTGCGGTTCGGGATCAGCTTGCCGCAGACCTGGTGCCACGCGGCTGGCTGTTCGCGGTGGCGGCACTCCTCCTGCTCGTGATTCAGACACTCCGGCTCCGGACCGCGGCACTGATCGGGATCGCCTTGTGTGTCGCACCCACGCTCCACGCACAGCGGCCGACGACCGCCGCGCGGCTCCTCTCCCACGGGGACACCACGGGCGCCTTGCCGGCCTTCTTGCAGGAGGCCAAGCAGCGGGGCGGCGATACCGTCTGGTACAATGCCGGTACCGCCGCGCTCGTGCAGGGTGATCTCCCCGCCGCCATGGCCGCCCTCGAACGCGCCGCGACCTCACTCGACCCCGACCTCCGCCGTCGAGCGCTCTACAATCTCGGCACGGCGACGCTGTTGGCGGCGCGCCAGGACAGCACCGCACGTGATTCGCTCCTCACGAATGCCGCCGCGCACCTTCGCGACGCGCTCACGCTGGCACCGGGTGATCCGGCGGCGAAATTCAACTACGAACTGACACGCCGACTCATGCGTCCCCCTCCTCCGCCGAATGAGGGGGGGGGAGGGAGCAGCAACGAGCCACCACCGGGGTCCGACTCTGGCGAGCGGCGTCCGGGCGAGATGAGCGAATCCGAGGCCGAACAGGTGCTCGGCGCCATGGAGCGCGCCGAGCGCGAGACGCGGAAGGAACTGGCCCGGAAGCAGCGGCGCGGGACCCCACCGGGAGGGCCCGACTGGTGATCGCCGCCCTTGCCCTCCTCGCCGTGTTCGCGGTGCAGGACACCACCGATGGGCTCTCACCCAGGGTGCGCGACATGATCGGGGCTTTCCAGCCGCCCGCAACCGGCGAGGTGTCGGTTGGCACCCGGTTTTCGGCGCGGCAGGTGTATGTCGGTGAACAAGTGGAACTCGTCACCGCGGCGTGGTTCCCGCGGGATCTCCGCGAGCGACTGCGACGCATACCCACGCTGCGTGCGCCCGCCTATTCCGGGTTCTGGAATGCCCCCGGCAGCGAAGGCCCCACGCTCGTGCAGACGCGCCGGGTGAATGGCCGCCTGTACGACCTCTTCTTCTCGCATCAAACGCTGTTCCCGCTCGGCGCCGGCACCATCGAGGCCCCCTCGGCGGTGCTCACCTACGCCGTGCCGTCGTCCGTGTCGTTCTTCGCACCCGAGGACCGGAAATCGCTTGCCTCGCGTCCGGTGAGCATCCGCGTGCTGCCGATTCCGGCCCAGCTCGTCGCCGACCTCGGCAACGGTCCAACCGCACACGCGATGCGGGTCGCCTGGCGCCTGCCGAACACGAAGGTCGAGGCGAGCACCCCCGTGACGGTCGAGCTGGTGATCAGTGGCGAGGGCAATGTCACGCTGTGGCCGGAACCGGCCGTGAACTGGCCCAGCGGCGGCCGCGTGTACACCGAGCCGACGCGCGAGGACGTGCGTCGACCGAATGGCACCGTCGCTGGCGAGAAGCGATTCCGTTTCACGATCGTCCCCGACAGCGCCGGCGTGATGACGCTGCCGGCCGTGGCCTATCCCTACTTTGATCCGGAGCGTGTCTCGGTGGAGGTCGCTCGCGCCGGCGCGCTCCCCATCGTGATCGAACCGGCGCGACGATCGAGTTCAGCGCCCACGATCCCGTTGGTCACCGGCACCTGGATCCCGGTCTCTACCCGAATCGTGGAGCGTGGTTGGCCACTCCTCGTACTGCTCGGGCTCATGCCGATCAGTGTGATGCTCTGGCGTCGTCACAAGGCCCGTCCGATTCCGGCGCCCGTTCGGCCAGTCGATGCGGCCGAACAACTCCGTCGCCTGCTCGGACGCGGCGTGCTGCCCGAGCCAGCGGAGATGGAGATGGTCCTCCGACGCCGCGGCGTGCCGCGGGAGGACGCGCGTCAGGTTGGTCGCTGGTTTGCCGCACGCACCCGCCATCGCTGGTCACTGGGCGTGAGCGAACCCGCCGTCGATCCCATCGTCGAACGGGTGATCCAGCAGTTGCGCGGGCCACTCGTCTTGCTGTGTGCGGTCGGCCTTACACTGCTGCCCCTTGGCAAGATCATTGGTCAGGCCGCCGAAGGTGGCACACGATACCGGGCCGGTGACGCGGTCGGCGCAGAGCGTCTCTTCAGTCAGGTGGTCGATTCACTCCCCGATGCGCCTGGTGCGTGGCTCAATCTTGGGGCAGCGCGCCATCTTGGCGGCGACAATATCGGGGCCGTCGCGGCGTGGCTGCACGGCCTGCGACTCGCGCCGCGCAACCGGGCACTGCGGGACGCGATCGGGACGGTCCCCAGTATCCCGGCTCCCGTGCTGTTGCGTGGCCCGTCTGTGCCCCTCAGTCGAGACGAGCTGATCCTCCTGGCACTCGCGCTGTGGCTCGTTGCCGCGGGTACACATCGTCGGTATCGACGCATGGCCATCGGTGCCCTGTCGATCGGTGCCGTTGCCGGCGTGATCGCGGTGGCGCGGACTCGGTCGGCGCACGAACGCTCGGGGCTAGTGCGTGCCGCGAGTGAATACCGTGTCTCGCCGACCACCGGTGCGCCCGTCCTCGGGACCGCGCCGGCCTGGGCGATCGCCACGGTCGAACGTCGTTACGGGGATTGGTATCTCGTGCTGCTCGATGATGGTGCCCGCGGTTGGCTTGCGGTCGACCGACTGGCCCCACTCACTCGGCTAGATTGAACGAATGATGCTCGACACCGTGCGCCGAGTGGCGATCCTCCCCGATGCGGTCGCCAACCAGATCGCGGCCGGCGAGGTGGTCGAACGCCCGGCCTCGGTCGTGAAGGAACTGGTCGAGAACGCGCTCGATGCCGGGGCCACCCATGTCCGTATCGCGGTCGAGAATGGCGGCAAGACGTCGATCGAGATCGCCGACAACGGCAGCGGCATGTCGCGTGACGATGCGATCCTGGCCCTCGACCGTCATGCCACGAGCAAGATTCGCCTGGCCGAAGACCTGGTGGGGATCGCCTCGTTTGGATTCCGGGGTGAGGCGCTGCCGGCCATCGCCTCCGTCTCCCGCTTCGCGCTCACCACCGCGGATACCGATGGCGTCGCCACTGAGATCACCGCGGCAGCCGGACGAGTCGACGCGGTCCGTGAGGTGGCGCGACGCCGCGGCACCACCGTCACCGTGCGTGCCCTTTTCTTCAACACGCCGGCGCGTCGGAAGTTCCTGCGCTCAGCCGCAAGCGAATCTCGAGCGATCGCCGATGTCGTCGCGACCCTCGCCCTCGCGCATCCAGCGATCGGCTTCTCCTTGACGCTCGACGCGCGGCTCCGACTCGATGTCCCCACCGACCAGCACCGCGATGAACGGGTCGCGGCGGTCTGGGGTGAGGAGATCGCGCGCACCCTCATCCCGGTGTCGTTCGCAGTGGGGCCGGTCCGCGTGGAGGGATTTGCGCAGCGACCAGCCGATGCGCGGCCCACAGGGCGCCGGACGCAGTTGTTCGTGAATGGGCGGCCGTTCCGGGACCACTTCCTGATTCGCGCCGCTGAGTCGGGCTACCGCTCCGCGATTCATCCGGGTGATCGTCCCTCGCTCTTCCTCGATGTCGGGGTCGATCCTGCCCTCGTCGATGTCAATGTCCATCCGGCCAAGCTCGAGGTGCGCTTCCGCGATCGCTATGCGGTCGAGCGTGCCGTCGAGGAATCCGTGCGACAGGCCCTCGGTGAACTCGTCGCGTCCGCGATGGTGGGGCAGGGACCGCTCCCGTCTTCGCCTCCGGCACCGAGGGCCGAGTGGACCGCGCCGACAGCCGGCGCGCAACCGGAAGATCTCTTTGCGCCCCTGGACATCGATGGCGGCACAACTGACGACAACGATGTCGTCGACTCATCTCCCCCCCTCCGCGGGTGGCAAGTGCCGATCTTCCAGCTTGCCGATAGCTACATCTGCTACGAGGCCCCCGAGGGGTTGGTGATCGTTGACCAACACGCGGCACACGAGCGCGTGCTCTATGAGCAGGCGATGTCCGAGATCGAGGCCGATGGTCTTCCGGGGCAGCGCATGCTCCTCCCCGAGACGATCGAACTCACCGACGAGGAACTCGATGTGTTGAGTTCGCACGCCGACCTGTTGAGTCGAATGGGATACGAGGTCGAGCCGTTCGGCGGTCGCGCCGTGGTGCTGCATGCTGCCCCACAGCCGCATCCCCGCTTCGATGCCATCGCCTCGTTCCGCGAGCTGGTGAGTGACCTCGCACGCGGTCGGTTCGGTGGCTGGGCCAACCGGATCGAGCGCTTTGTGCAGACGTGGGCCTGTCGCGCCGCCGTCAAGGCCGGGCAGCCGCTCGATCCGACCGAAATGCGCCAGTTGCTGGCTCGGCTCTTCGCCTGCGAACTGCCGCCGCATGACGTGCATGGCCGCGCCACGATCGTGCAGCTCCCGCACGAGGAACTGGAGCGACGGTTTGGGCGACGATAGAACGCTGGTGCTGGTGGGTCCCACTGCCGTCGGCAAGACGGCGGTGGCCTTGGCACTCGCCGACCACCTCGACATCGAGATCGTCTCCGCTGATTCTCGCCAAGTATACCGCGGTCTCGATATCACCACCGCCAAGCCGACCCCACGCGAGCGGCAACGGGTTCCGCATCACTTGATCGACCTGATTGTGCCCGGTGAGCGATACAATGCTGGCCGGTTTGCCGAGGAGGCGACCGAGGTGATCGCCGCGATCCGCGCACGTGGGAAGGCGCCCATCGTGGTCGGCGGTACGGGGCTCTACATCAAGGCACTGATCGACGGATTGTTCGCTGAGCCACCGTTCGACCGACCGCGGCGGGACGCGCTCACTGCCGTGACCGGGCGAATGGATCATGGCACACTGGTGCGCTGGGCCGATCGTCTCGATCCGGGGTTCGTGGGCAGTGGCGGGCGGCACCGCGCCTCGCGTGCGATCGAGATGGCGATCCTGACCGGGTATCCGCTCTCGTGGTGGCAACAAGCGGCTCGCACCGGCGGCACGATCACACCGTTCGTGGTCCGCCTCTCGGTGCCGCGAGCGGTACTCCATCAGCGGATCAATGCCCGTGCCGCCGAAATGGTCCGGCGCGGTGCGATCGAGGAGATCGCGGCCCTGCTGGCCGACGGCGCGCCGCTCAATGGACCGGGCATGGACGGGATCGGCGTCCGTGAAGCGGTCGATGTGCTCGAGGGACGGCTCCCGAAGGAGCGCTACGCCGAGACCGTGGCGCTCGCCACGCGCCAGTACGCGAAGCGACAAGACACCTGGTTCCGCAATCAGATCAGTGGCGACGTGCTTGCACTCGACGCCTCACCCGCTCCCGACCGAATCGCGGCCATCATCGCGGCCGCATGGAATGAGATACCCGCATGAAAATCGGCATCACCTGCTATCCGACCTACGGTGGGTCTGGCGCCGTCGCGACCGAGCTCGGGCTCGAGCTGGCGCGTCGTGGCCACCATGTCCACTTCATCACCTATGACTCGCCGTTCCGGATGCGTGGCTACGTCGACCGCGCCGTCTTCCATCAAGTCGACACCACGATGAGCCGGTATCCACTCTTCGACCACTTCCCCTACACATTGGCACTCGCCTCGCGGCAGTACGAGGTGGCGCTCGAGGAGAAGCTCGATCTGCTCCACGTGCACTATGCCATCCCACACGCGACCACCGCGTACCTCGCACGCGCGATGCTCAAGAAGGAACAGGACATCAAGGTGATCACCACGCTACACGGCACGGACATCACGCTGGTCGGTCAGGAGAATTCATTCTATGCGATCACCAAGTTCTCCATCGAGCAATCCGACGGCGTGACCGCCGTGTCGGAGTTTCTGCGCGACGAGACCTACCGTGCTTTCGGGTGCGTGCAATGTGACTTGCGGGTGAT
The DNA here is from genome assembly GCA_038258395.1 of Gemmatimonadales bacterium. Taxonomy (GTDB): domain Bacteria; phylum Gemmatimonadota; class Gemmatimonadetes; order Gemmatimonadales; family GWC2-71-9; genus Palsa-1233. The sequence continues at coordinate 6,095 of JBBSPX010000120.1, forward strand.
CCCCAACTTCGTCAATCTCGACGAGTATCGGCCGGAGGCGGGGTTGCCACGCGACGGTCTGGCGCCCGAGGGACACAAGGTGCTGGTGCACATCTCGAACTTCCGCGAAGTCAAACGGGTCAAGGATGTGGTGCGTATCTTCGCCCGGATCCGTCGCGCGATGCCGGCGACCCTGCTGATGGTCGGCGATGGTCCCGATCGCCACGACGCTGAGACGGAAGCCCGCGAGCTCGGGGTCGGGGGCGACGTCCGCTTCCTCGGCCGGCTCGATGCGGTGGCCCCCATCCTCGCCGCGGCCGATCTCTTCCTGCTACCCTCGCAGACCGAGTCGTTTGGCCTCGCGGCACTCGAGGCGATGGCCTGTGGCGCACCGGTCGTCGCCGCGAGGACGGGTGGTCTCCCCGAGGTGATCACCGATGAGCTCGATGGCATTCTCGAACCGCCCGGCTCGGTCGAAGCGATGGCCCGCCGTGCGGTGAACCTCCTCCGGGATCCGGAGGAGCATGGCCGAATGCGAGCCGCGGCACTTGAGAAGGCGCGCCAGTATTCTGCGGCCGCTGTCGTGCCGGCGTACGAGGCTTTCTATGAGGAGGTGCTCGCTCGATGATCTGGCTCCCGCCCGTGCTCGTCGCGGTGATCCTCGGCCTGGTCGAGGGCGTAACCGAATTTCTACCCGTGTCGTCCACCGGCCACCTCATCGCGGTCGGGGCGCTGCTCGACTTCACCGGGGCACGTGCCGCGACGTTCGAGGTGGTGATCCAGATCGGCGCAATCCTCGCTGTCGTCTGGCACTACCGGGCCAAGCTCTGGGATTTGAGTGTGCGGAGTTTCTCGCGCAGCAGCGAGCAACGACTCACCGGGAACCTGATCCTCGCCTTCCTGCCGGCGGTCGTGATCGGGTTGATGGCCCACGACTGGATCAAGGCGGTGCTCTTCTCACCGATGGTGGTGGCGGCCGCCCTGATCGTCGGCGGCGTCATCATGCTTGGCATCGAATGGGCCGCGCCCCGGACGACGGCCACCACGACCGACCAGATCCGGCCGCGACAGGCGGTCCTGATCGGCTTCGCCCAGGTGCTCTCGATGGTCCCCGGGACCTCGCGCGCCGCGGCCACGATTCTCGGTGGCTACGCAAGTGGCCTCTCGCGCCCGGTCGCGACCGAGTTTTCCTTCCTGCTCGCGATCCCGACCATCGTCGGCGCGGCGGGCCTCGATCTCGTCAAGAATCGGGGCCTGCTCGGTGCCGGCGACGTCCCGCTCTTCCTGATCGGGACTCTCGTCGCCTTCCTCTCGGCACTCATGGTGATCCGCGGTTTCCTCCGGTTCGTCGAACGCCATTCGTTCACCGCCTTCGCCTGGTACCGCATCGCCTTCGGCGCACTCCTGATCCTCCTCATCACCACGAAGGTGATCTGAGTGGCGGATCTGGTGATGCTGGGCGAGGTCGACAGCACGATGGACGAGGTGCATCGCCGTGCGGAGGGGGGGGGAGAGCACGGACTGGCCGTGGTGGCTGGCCGGCAGATGAGCGGCCGCGGCCGACTCGGACGGCGCTGGGCGGCCGGCGAGGGCGGGCTCTGGTGCTCCGTGCTTGCACGCGACATGGGGAGCGCCGAACTCGAGGTCCTCTCGCTCAGGGTCGGGATTGCCGTGGCACTGTCGCTGGAATCGGCGATCCCGCGTGTGCCACGGGTGATGCTCAAGTGGCCCAACGATCTCCGGCTCGCCGAA
>JBBSPX010000121.1:0-7756 GCA_038258395.1 Gemmatimonadales bacterium
CTTCTTCGCCGCCTTCTTGCGGGTTGCCTTCTTGCGCGTGGTCTTCTTGGCAGCCTTGCGGCGGGTGGTCTTCTTCGCCGCCTTCTTGCGGGTCGCCTTCTTGCGCGTGGCCTTCTTGCGCGTGGTCTTCTTGGCGGTCCGCTTCTTCGCGGCGCCCCGCTTCGCAGTCCGCTTCTTGGCGGTCCGCTTCTTCGCTGCCTTCTTCGTAGCCATGGAGCCTCCCTGGCGAGTGAGTTGTTCATCGGTTCTCGACGTACGCGCGAGAACCGTGACGACGCCCGTGTCCGGCACGGAGTAGCGTCGGCATATACAAGATCAAAGTTTTCCCGCGCCGCGCAATACCCCCGCGGGACCGAACCCAAGGCGGGGCATCGGGTTGTGCCGGTCTTCCACATCATCGGCAGCTCGCTCGGGAAGCTGAGGCGGCGGTTGGCGGACGCCCATCGCGAGGTGATATTCCCGACACCACTTCAACCGGACATGATATGCGAGCTGTCGTCAAAGCCGCGCCAACAGCGGGATTGCAGGTGATGGATGTTCCCGAACCGCGCACGGGTGCGCGCGACGTCCTCATCCGCGTGCACGCCGCGGGTGTCTGCGGAACCGACCTGCACATCTGGGAATGGGACGCCTGGGCGGCCGGTCGACTGCGTCCACCGGTCGTCGTCGGACATGAGTTCGCGGGGGCCGTAGTGGCCCTCGGAGCGGAAGTCGAGGCCGATGGGATCTTCGCCGTCGGCGACCTCGTGACCGCCGAAGGGCACATCGTCTGTGGCGATTGCGTCCCCTGTCGGACCGGAAATGCACACCTCTGCGTGCGCACCCAGATCATTGGTGTCGACCGCGACGGGGCATTCGCGGACTTCATCGCGATGCCGGCGAGCAACGTCATGAAGCTCGACGGCATCCCGACCGACATCGGTGCGATCATGGACCCGATCGGCAACGGGGTACACACCGCCCTCGAGGGCGGCGATGTCACCGGGGCCACGGCACTGGTGATCGGCTGCGGACCGATCGGCTGCTTCGCCGCGGGGGTGCTCCGTGCGGCGGGGGCATCGCTGGTGATCGCCTCGGACTTCAACCCGACGCGTCGCGAACTCGCCCTAGCGATCGGCGCGCACCAGGTACTCGACCCCGGCTCGGAGGATGTCGTAGAGGTGGTGCGGTCGCTCACCTGGGGGCTCGGCGTCGATCTGGTCTGCGAGATGAGCGGCCATCCCAGCGGCCATGCCACGGCGTTTGCCGCCGCTCGTCCAGGCGGGCGAGTCAACCTGCTCGGCACGCCGAGCCGGACGACCGAGGTCGACTTCGCGCGCGACGTGATCTTCAAGGGGCTGACATTGTATGGTGTCACGGGGCGTCGGATGTACCAGACCTGGATCACCATGCGTCGGCTCATCGCCTCGGGGGCATTCGACCCGACCCCGATCATCACCCATCGTTTTCCACTCGAGGAGATCGCCCAGGCGATCGGTGTCATCAAGGATGGCACCGCTGGCAAGGTGATCCTGGAGATCAATTCATGAGTCGGCTCGACGATCGTCTGACCTCCGCTCTCGACGGCTTCCGCCAAGACGGCGTGTACAAGACCCTGAGGAACATCGAGTCACCGCAGTCCGCCCGCGTCCGGATGGAGGGACAGGGCGAGGTGATCATCCTCTCGTCGAACAACTACCTCGGACTCTCCGATGACCCTCGCGTGGTCGCCGCCGGAAAGGCAGCGCTCGACGAGTTCGGCGCCGGGACCGCGTCGGTGCGATTCATTTGCGGCACCTTCACCGTCCACCGCGAACTCGAGGCGGCCTGCGCTCGACTGGTCGGCACTGAGGCTTCACTCTCGTTCGTCAGTTGCTGGAACGCCAACGAGGCGTTGCCCGGGAGCGTGCTGACCGACAAGGACCTGATCCTCTCCGACCAGCTCAATCACGCCTCGATCATCGATGGACTCCGTCTCGCCAAGTCGATCACCAAGTGCCAGACGGGTGTCTACAAGCACAATGACCTCGCCGATCTCGATGCCAAGCTCTCCGCCGCGACCGATCGTGAGATCAAGATGGTCGTGAGCGACGGGATCTTCTCGATGGAGGGATCGATCTGCGACCTGCCCGGCCTGCTCGAAGTCTGCCGGAAGCACGACGCGATCCTCTGGCTCGACGACTCGCACGCCACCGGCGTGCTCGGCGCAACCGGTCGGGGCACCGCCGAGCACTTCGATCTCGTGGGTGAGGTCGACATCATCACCTCGACGCTCGGCAAGGCGTTGGGGGGGGCGGCCGGCGGATTCGTCGCCGGCTCCGCCGCGCTGTGCGACTACCTGACGCAACGCGCCCGCCCCCAGCTCTTCAGCAACGCCATTCCGACCACCGTGGCCGCGTCGGCGATGCGAGCGATCGAGGTGCTCGAGGCCGAGCCGGAGCGGGTGACCACGCTCCGGGAGAATGCCCGATATTTCCGGAATGCGCTGGTCACCCTCGGGTTTCGACCCCTTCCGGGCGATACTCCCATCATTCCCGTGATACTCGGGGAAACGGCCGATGCCATCCGGATGAGCGAGTTGCTCCTGGGGGAAGGGGTATTCGCCACCGGATTCGGCTTCCCGGTGGTCCCGGAGGGCGAGGCGCGGGTTCGTTGTCAGGTGTCGGCGAGCCATACCCGGCAGGATCTGGACGAAGCACTGGATGCATTTTCACGCGTGGGGAAGTCGTTGGGGCTGATCTGATTTGGTCCCGGCCTGTTCCTTGCGGCTATGTGACGCGGTTTTCCCTTCAGGAGGCGATTCGATGACGCTCAACCGGCGGGCCCTCGCGCTGTCGGCACTCGTGACCCTGTTGGTCACGCTACCCGGCACCGCGACTGCACAGCGGGGTGACTCGTTCTCCTGGAAGCTCGGCATCCAGGGCGGGTCGTTCATCTTCCAGACCAAGACCCAGGCCAGCGAAGTGATCCCGTCCGCGGGCGCACACTTCCTGATCATGGCCCGGCGCGCCGGACTCATGGTCGGCGTCGACGAGGGCTTCGGCTCGGATCAGCGCTCCGGTGTGGTGCTTTTCAATGACATCCGTCGCTATCAGGCGATGATGATGGCCTTCCCGCTCGCCCTCCCGATCGAGCCGTACTTCGGCGTCGGCGGTGGTGTGCTTCAGGTCGTCGCGCCGCGGATCGACCCGTCGATCACCGATCCATTCGAACAAGGCACCCTGCTCTCTGCCGCCAAGGAGGCCAGCGCCTCCGCCTATGCCTCGTTCCTCGCCGGTGTCCAGGGTCGCTGGGGACGGCTGACCGTGTTTGGACAGTACCAGATCCACACCGCGCCTTCCGACAACAAGCTGCTCCAGGGTGCCATGCACTCGGTGCACGGTGGCGTTCGGATCGCACTCGGCTCCTCGCGCGAAGGGGTGCGGGCCGGCGGGTACTGACCTTGGTGGCCACACGACAAACGCCCGGCGGATTTTCCGTCGGGCGTTCGTTGTTTGGGCGCCGGGAGCTCACCCAGCGACGCCGCATTAGATTGTGGAAGAATCGCCTCTCGACCGATACCATATAGTGGCAAGCCGTCCCCGCGTCCTCGCGACGCGGAGGATCCGCGATGGCTTGGAATCCGTGATTCGCGCTGCGTTTCCTCCCCGGGAGTCGAAGCAGGCGTCTTCAGGCCGCAGCCCCACGTGGGGGCACTGCATCTGCAACTGACCTGTGGGGCACCCAGATGGTACGCATCATTTTCTCCCTGTGTCTCCTCCTCACCTCGTGTGGCGGAGAACCGATCCAGCCCCTGCTGACGAACACCGTGGCGCGGGTCATCTTGACACCGGCAGCCGACACGCTGACGACCGGTGCCAGCTTGCAGTTCATGGTCCAGGGCGAATACGCCAACGGCTCGCCGACCCCGGTGAGTGTCGTCTACTCGGCGACCGGCGGGACCATCTCACCCACCGGACAGTTCGTCGCCGATACCCTTCCCGGCCGCTACACCGTCATCGCGACCTGTGTGTGCGGCATCGCCGATACCGCGATGGTAACCCTCCGCGGCCCGGAGACGGCCTCGCTCCACATCGAGATCGCCGGGTTGCCGAATGGACTCGTCCCGAGTGTGACCGTCTCCGGGCCCGCCAACTTCAGCAACACGCTCACCGCATCGGCCACACTGGCTGCCCTGTTGTCGGGCAGCTACACGATCCGGACCGCCACCGTCCTCAACGGTAGTACCGAGTACCGCCCACTCGCGGACTCGATCGGCGTGGCCCTCATGGCCGGCACGAGCGACACGATCGTGGTGACCTATAGCGCGACCGCCTCGGCAGGATTGCCGCCACACCCGCGTATCTGGATGACACCAGCACGTGTGCAGCACCTCAAGAATGAGGCGGCGGCGAACACGGCGCGCTGGCAGGTCGTGAAGCGGTACGCGGATCAGCAACTGGCGAAGGGCACCGTTTACGACCCGGCAGGCTATAACTACCTCGGGTCGCTGTGTTCGGCTTATCTGGCCACCGGCAATCCGGCGTATGCCGATCGGGCGTCGGTGGTGCTCACCGGGTTCACGGTGCCGGCCACCGATTTGCGCCGCGACAGTGGTTACGATTTCCGCTTCGACATGCCAGTCGTGACGGCGGCCTATGACTGGTGCTACAACGGCCTGCCTGTCGCGGTGCGTCGGCAGGTGGCGAGCTGGTTGATGGATCGCGCCGACTGGGTCTGGACCGAGACGAATTCGGTGGTCGATGGCGGACTCAATAAGCGGTACGCGGTTGACCGCCCGACGAATAACTACTGGTGGGGATTCGCGATGACCGGCCCGGCTGGCCTCGCAGCAATCGGGGACGACCCACGCGGGCAGAAACACGCGGACCTCGGGCGCATTCGATGGGCAGAAGCCGAAGCGGAATACTTCAACACCACTGCAGCAGGTGGTGCCGGGGCTGAGGGTTCGGGGTATGACGTGGCGGGATCGGTTGGCCGGTTCGCCGATGCCTACATGACGGCGGGCCAGCCGGTCACCTCGCCGTGGCTCGCCCAGTCACTCCTCTGGCGCATCCACTCGACCACACCCGACGGACTGTTCCAGGTCCCGTTCGGAGATCAGGCGCGAGTGAGTACCGGGCCGATCTACACCTATGACCGCCAGCGGGCCACGCATGTGCTGGCGTCGTCCGGCGCCTCAGCCGAGTTGCGCGGACAGGTGTGGTCGTGGCTCGATATGGTGAAGCAGTACGCCACCAGCGATAACCGGACCATGATCGCGACCGATGATCTGCTCTACGATGAGCGGAGCGCGCCTCGGTTGCCTCTGTCGTCGCTGCCACTCAGCTACACGTCGCCGGGGCAGGGCGCGTTTGTCTGGCGCTCCGACTGGACGCCGAGCGCAACCATGTTGGCGTTCAAGGCGGGCACGCGGGTCGAAGGGCATCAGGACGGTGGGGCGAATGGCCTCATGCTCTGGAAAGGCTCGTTCTGGGTGACCGCGACGGCCAACATCTACGGAGCGTCCGGCATCCGGCACGAGACGCGCTACTACAACACCCTGACGGTCTCGACTGTGCAGGGCGAGCAACTCACCGGGCCGAGCGAGTTGGTGAGCGCGGCTGCGACCGCCTCACTGGTCGTGATGCGCGGACAAGCGGCACAGTCCTATGGCCGAGATGGTCACGGTCGCCCGGTGTCGGACTTCCTCCGCACAGTGGCGTACTTGCCGGACCTGAACGTCGCGGTCGTGGTGGATCGCGTGACCATCATGAACCCCGCCGATACGATGATCGTGCGCTGGCATGGGTACGCCGAACCGACGATCAGCGGGAACCGCTTCACGATTGCGAACCGGCAGGGCGACCAGCGTTGCGTCGGCGATGCCTCGAGCCGGAACACGCTCGCGGTCGTGTCTGAACCGCAGTTTATCGGGCAGAACATGGCGAACAGCCCGCCATCCAGTCATGCGGTGGCACTGCGAGCATCGGGTGCCGCGTCAGACGTGATCGTGACGGTGCTCCAGTGCGGGGGCGTGGTCGGAACACCGGTGGTGTCGAGGGCGGCTGATGCGATCACCGTGTCGATCTCCGGAGCAACCGTGCGAGTGCCGCTGAACGAACACCAGGCGGTGACTCGGTAACTGGTGCGAGTCGAGTAGGGCTCGCAGCAACACCCCTCGCCCATGGTCAAATCCCCGGCATCACCTCCTGCGGATGACCGCTCGTCACGAAGCGGCGCTTGAGTCCAAGAATCGGCCGCTCGAAGAGGAGCCAAGAGACACTGGCCACCGCAAATGTCGCCAGCATCAGGATCGGTACGGTGATGAGGTGTTCCGGATCGATGGGGAGTCCGGTCGCCGACGCGATCTTCATCGTCACGACCTGCACCGGGCGCTGCAGCAGGTAGATTCCGTAGCACACCTTCCCGACCGCACGGAGCGGTTGCCACCTGAGCCAGGACGTCGACGGAGTCTCCCGTCCGAGCACCGCCCAGAGAACGATCGCCCCGAACGCGAAACCCACCAGCGAGTATCCCGCCGTTCTCCCGAACCATTCCGTTCGGTCGAGGCCACCCAGTAGAAACGCCACGGTGCCAAGCAGGAGCAGGATGGCTGCCGCTCCCCCCACCGCGCGGCGTTGTGTCGTCTTGAGCCAACCATCCCGGAGCCCCAGCGCCATGAGTGCGCCGATGGCAAGTTCGTCGATCCGTGCCGGGGTTGCCAGGTACTGAATACGTTCATTTTCCGGCCAGACGAGTGCAGTGACGATCCGAAACAGCAGGGCTCCGCCGATCGCGCCGATCAGGACGCGCCGGAGCTGCACGCGGCGTAACCGCTGCACCATCAACGGGAAGACGAGGTAGAACTGTTCCTCGATCGCCAGCGACCAGAGCGGGGCGATGACATACGCCGGCTCCACACCACGGATCGCCTCACGGAGATTCCCTTGATAGAGGATGTACCACCAGGGCGACCCCGATTGCCGGACGAACTCGGTCTCGGACCATGGACCGTGCTGCATCGCCGGGATCAGGGTGAACGCGGCGAGCAGAAACACGAAGTAGAGGGGAAATATGCGGAGCGACCGGCGGGCGTAGAAGTTCGTGAAGAATCGCGGTGAGTCGCGAGTGTCGAGCAGGATCCCCGTGATCAGCAGGCCGCTGACCACGAAGAACAAGTCGACACCGATCCATCCCAGATGCGGGATCGCGGCGTACTCGACCCACGGTCCCTCTCGGGGCCAGAAATGATGAAGGAGCACCAGCAGGATGGCGATCCCTCGAAGTCCGTCCAGCTCGCGGATCGTTCCACGAACCGCGCCCTGGCTCACTCCTTGGTCGCCGACTTCGTTGCCTGCTTGCCGGCCTTCTTCCGGCTACGCGTCGCCTTCGTCGTCGTGGACTTCTTGGCGGTCGACTTGGCAGAGGTCTTGGCAGTCGTCGCAGCGGACTTCTTCGCCTGCTTCTTCGGTGCCGCCTTGGCCTTCGGGGCCTCTGTCGTCGCCGGTGCCGCGGCCTTCTTCGTGGCACCACCACGCTTCCGACTCGGTGTCTTGGTCGACTTCGGTGCAGTCGTGTCGGCGGGCTTCTCGGCGACCTTCGCATCGTCGAGCGTCACGACGCCGACGAGCCGGACTTGACCGCCCCGGCTGGTGCGACCCGACCCTGACCGAGAGCGACCATGGGTTGCCGCCACGGTCGTGGTTGCGACCGGCTCACCGTTGCTGCTCTCGGCAGTCGGACGACGCTGCAGCGCGAGATCGCTCTTGTGCGGCGACACCTCGAAGTGCGTGTC
>JBBSPX010000122.1:0-7618 GCA_038258395.1 Gemmatimonadales bacterium
AAGCGAGAAGCGAGACAAGGCCGACAACCACATGGTGATGCCGGCCTTCATTTGTTCCTCGCTTCCCGCTTCTCGTTCAGCTGCCCTTCCGAATCCCACCGATCACGGCCCGCGAATACCGTCCCCGAACCTCGATCCCCTCGGCCATTTGCGCGGCGACGAGGGTTGGGCCCTTGTTGTACGCCTCAAGGGCGAGCGGGAGATTGTTGTCGAAGCGATCGAGCAGGTCGCGCAGGTATCCGAAGCCGATCCGCAGGTTGACGTCGGGATTCATCAAGTCGCTCGGAGCCAGCGTGGCCTCGTAGCTGCGCGCCGTGGGAAGCCGAAGCTGGGTCAGTCCGACGGCCGCGGCATAGCTGCTTGCGGTGTTCTCGAAGTTGCTCTCGATCTTGACGAGCTGGAAGCCGAGCGCGGGCGGCAGGCCCGCATCGACGGCGTGGTCATACACCCGCGCGGCGAGGTCGGCGGGAATGCGGTAGCGTCCCGAGAACTCGAGGATGCGATGGGCGCGTCCGAGCTCGTCACGGGTGGTGGCGAGTTCATCTTCCATCAGGGCGAGCACCGAGGCCGAATCGACGGGGGCCACCGATGCAGCGGAGGCCTCATGGTCCGGCGAGGGCGACAACATCGTCGCGATCGCACCCAGCCCGGTGAAGGCGAGGGCGACCACGCCAAGTGCTGCGGTGCGTACCAGGAACTTCCGTATCATCTACACTCCGACTTGCGAGTCATCTGCAATGGCTGGGGCGTGCCACATCCCGCTGGCACCACCGGCCTTTTCGAGGACGCGGATCCCTTCGATCCGTGCACCTCGATCGACTGCCTTGACCATATCGAATACGGTCAGACAGGTCACACTCACGGCCACGAGGGCCTCCATCTCCACCCCGGTCCGGGCGGTAGCCCGAGCGGTGGCGGTCACTTCGACGCCGGGCCACTCGGGCCGCGGCATCACCTGCACCTCGATCTTGTCGAGGGGTAACGTATGGCAGAGGGGGATGAGTTCCCCTGTGCGCTTGGCCGCCATGATCCCGGCCACCTCCGCCACGGTGAGGACGTCTCCCTTCCGGGCGGCCGCACTCTCGACCTCCCCGAGCGCCTCGGCCGACATCAACACTCGACCGACGGCGACAGCGTGTCGGGCAGTCACCGGCTTCTCGCCGACATCGACCATCACGGCCCTGCCGGCGGTGTCGACGTGGGTCAGCATCAGGTGGCCTCCAAGGCGGCCAGATCGTTCATGAGTGATGCCAAGGTGAGTTGCGGGTTCACGTTCCCCTGAGCCTGCTCGCGGGCCTCCAGTACCCTCTCCACGCCTTCTGCCGCTGCGACAGTCGGGCGCCATGCCCCGGTGGCAGCGCCGTGCCTGGCCTCATCGGCGAGGGCCATCGCGAGGGCATCGAGCATCCCGGTGAACTCGCCGCGGGCCTGGGACACACCCTGACGGAGCGCCACCGTTGCCCGGGCGTCGGCTCCCTGCCGAATTGCCTCCAGGACGGTGCGCGCCGAACTGATGGCCTTGGTGCCCGCGGGGTCGCTGCCGGCCTGAAGCCGTCCGATTGAGCCAGAGGCCGCCCGGAGCGTCGCCTCACTGAGAGTCACCCCAGCTGCGCTGGCCCATTCAGCGACGTCGTGGTCGCTCAGGCGGCTCATCCGCATTGGCACCGACCGTGACCGAATCGTGGTCAGCACCAGTCCGGCCTCCGGGGTGGTCAGGATGAAGAGCGACCGTGCAGGCGGCTCCTCGAGGAGCTTGAGCAGCGCATTGGCCGCCTCGGGGCTCGATTCCTGGGGGACCAGACGCTCGGCGTGGGCCACGATGAACACCCGCCAGCCGCCCTGGACGGCGGAGAGCGAGGCTCGGCGCTGGATCAGTCGAGCGCTGGCGATGCCGTGGCTCGCCATCCCGTCGACCGCGCCCCACTGACCGGCCGCACGTCGTTCGGCCATCACGGCCTCGAGTGACTCGGCAACCTCCTCGAGCTGCTTGTCGCCGTCGCCCGCCTTGGGGCGGGGGACTGGGACAAACCAGTGGAGGTCCGGGTGGACCAGACCCTTCACCCGCTTGCACGACGGGCAGGCGCCGCAGGGCTCCGCCGAGGGTTGCTCACAGAGCAACCGCTGGGCGAGCCAGAGCGCAAGGCGCTGCTTGCCGATGCCGGACTCGCCGGTGAGGAGGAGCACCTGGGGCAGCCGGTCGGCGGTGATGGCTTCGGCCAGGCGACCTCGGAGGATCTGGTGGCCGTGGAGCTGGGTCAACGTCATGCGAACAAGCTAGCGACCGAACGCTGAAATGGAAGTGACGAAATGACGCAAGTCGATGGCATGAAACCGCACAACGGTGCGGGTTTGCGGGCGATTGCCCCGCCGAAACGGCACACGCGGTGACTCATGTTTAGTTGTGAGTGCTCACTGTAGTTTTATTAAATGTGAGTACATGCTCACTAATAAGTGCCAAGATGTTGGTGTGTAAGGGTCTAGGCTCCAGGCCATGAATGCATGTCACGCCGAACGAAGTGAGGCGGCGGGGCTCGTGGTCTCCACCGTGCCGGGCCGGTTTCAATTCCCGTCATGGCTCTGCCCCCTCGGTCGCTGCGCTCCCTCGGGGTGACAGCAATCAGGATCCGAAGCGCGAGCTGATGCTCACGCCTAAAGGCCTCTCGTTTCTCGGCCATCTGCTTGCCCCGACACCGCGTCGGATTTACTTTCTCGCGGCGATCCCGAGTAGCTCAGTTGGTAGAGCAGCTGACTGTTAATCAGCGGGTCGGGGGTTCAAGTCCCTCCTCGGGAGTTCACGTTCCTCGATCACGGCGCCCCATTCGGGCGCCGTTGTTCGTTCGTGCTGCAGCCGACGCGGGCTGCGCCAGCGCGTCTGCCGAACGCCCGTTCTTGGCAACCGCCCTCTCGCCCGATACTCTCCAGAGATGCGCACACCCATCCGCTTGATCGCCCTCTGCCTCGGGCTTGCTGCCTGCGGCCCATTTGTCCCGGATCCGACCGGTCCCGGCGGCGGCACTGGACCTTCGATGCCCACCCTCGCGATCCCCTTCAAGCTCGGTACCACCGAGTCCGTCGAGGGGCGCGGGATCGTGGTCTCAGGCGACGGCGTGGTCTTGACGGGATGGTTCGCGGGGACGGTCGACTTCGACCCGCGCGAGACACGGTCGGGCAAGAGCTCCTTCGGGGCCCAGGACGTCGTGATCGCTCGATACGCCTTCGATGGTTCGCTCGACTGGGTCTTCTCGTTCGGCGGCAGCGGGGCGGACGTCCCGACCGCAATCGCCGCCACGCCAGACGGCGGCGCGGTCGTGGTCGGTTACGGCTCCGGCGGCGGCCTCTGCGCCGGCACGGTCGCCACCTCGCTGGGCGCTCGCGACGTGCTGGTGCTCAAGCTTTCCGACACCGGCGAGTGTCAGTGGGCCCGCCTGCTCGGTGGGCCTGAAAATGACGAAGCACGTGGTGTCGCCGTCAGCCCGGACGGTAGCATCAATGTCGTAGGATTCTTCTCGGGTGTGGCCGATTTCGACGGCCCTGGCAGCTCCGCTCTCCAATCGTTCGGTCAGTCCGATGGTTTCCTCCTGCGGCTCGCTCCCGACGGCACATTCATCGGCGTGGTGCGCGGCGGTGGCTCCGATGTCGATCGCTACAACGCCGTCGCAGTGGCACCCAATGGCGAGCTGAGCGTCGGCGGCGAGATGACCGGCACGGCGAGCTTCGGCTCGGCGCTCGCGCCCGTCGTTTTGCAGAGCGCCGGCGGCACCGATGGCGTGATCGCCCGTTATACCGCCCTGATGGGACTCCGTTGGGCGACCCGACTCGGCGGACCGCTTGAGGACAAGGTGGCCAGCGTCGCGAACGATCAGAGTGGCGACGTGTTGGCCGCGGGGACGTTCGAGGGGACGGCTGACCTCGATCCGAGCGGCAATGCCGCGCTGGTGGTGTCGCAGGGTGCGGCGGACATCTTCCTCGCTCGATATAGTGGTGTCACTGGCCAGTGGGGTGGCCTGTCGCGCGCGATCGGCGGGGCAGGGTCGGAGGGGGTGACCCGTCTCGTGCTCCACAGCTCCGGGCGGTTGCTCCTCACGGGGTTCTTCCAGGGCGCGGTCGACTTCGACCCGAGCGCCGCCGCCAGCGTGACCGTGGCCAAGGGGACCGGTGGGGCAGGGGACGGCTTCCTGCTCGGGCTCGACCTGCAAGGGGCATATGGCTGGGTCGTGCCCATCGGTGGCGCAGTCGGCGGTGGGGCGAATCTCTCGATCGTCGCCGATGCCACGGTCGATCCGATGGGACGAGTCTGGACCACCGGCCGGTTCTTCGGCCGAGCGGACTTCGACCCCTCGGGGGGCGCCGCCGAGCTGGTGGCACTGAGCGGCTCCAACATCTTCGTCTCACGCTATTTCCTCGACAGCGGTTCGATCCTGACCGAACCGCTGCCGTAGCTGGCCTGCCGGACCCTTCCCTTTCAGGGCATTCACCACCATCTTTGAGGGCTTACTGCCCGACTCGGCCGATCGACATGGCCGGGTCGGCTACCACCTGTCCGCGGCATGCCGCGTGGGAGTTCGAGAGCGATGGCGAAGACGAGCTGGCTGATGCGCAACGAGAAGCGGAAGAAGTTGTCCGCCAAGTGGAACGATGAGCGGAAGCGTCTCAAGGCGATCATCCGCGACCAGCTGGCCGGTCCGGTCGACAAGGAGCAGGCGATGCGGAAGCTGCAGAAGATGCCCCGCAATGCGTCGCCGACCCGCGTGGTCAACCGTTGCGCGCTCACCGGTCGCTCACGCGCCTACGTCCGGCGGTTCGGCCTGTCGCGAATCGCGTTCCGCGAGATGGCGCTGTCGGGGATGATCCCCGGCGTGCGCAAGGCTTCCTGGTAAGCGAAACGGAGAGACGACCATGGCCAAGAAGGGACGCGTGCAGGTCAAGCTCCGGAGCACCGAGAGCGCCTACATGTACACGACGACCAAGAACCCCAAGAAGCACCCCGAGCGCATGGAGCTCCGGAAGTTCGATCCGATGCTCAGGCGCCACACGAACTTCAAGGAAGAGAAGTAGGGGCGACCGGTCGGTTCGCCGTCACGCCACGGGTCGCCGCTGCCATCGCAGTGGCGACCCGTTTCGCTGCGCCGCATCAGGGGGAGCGCCGATGACACCAGAAGAGTTCCGCCAGCACGGCCACGAGGTCGTCGACTGGATTGCCGACTACTGGCGCGACATCGGCGAGCGGTCGGTGGTGCCCAGTGTCCGACCCGGCGAGGTGCGTGCTTCTCTGCCTTCGCACGCGCCCGAATCGGGCGCTTCGTTCGGGACGATCATGGCAGACTTCGAGCGCCTGATCGTCCCGGGCATCACGCACTGGGGCCATCCGGGTTGGTTCGCCTACTTCCCGTCGAATGCCTCGCCCCCATCGGTGCTGGCCGAGATGCTGACGGCCGGCCTCGGGGCACAGTGCATGAGCTGGATCACGTCGCCGGCGGCGACCGAGCTGGAGCAGGTCGTGATGGAGTGGCTCCGTGAACTGCTCGGCGTGCCCGAGGGTTTCACGGGCTCGATCCAGGACACGGCGTCGAGTGCCACGTTGGTGGCGTTCTTCACCGCGCGCGCCCGCCTGGGCGACGATGCCTCACGTATGACCGCCTACTGGAGTGGCGAGGCGCATTCCTCGATCTCGAAGGCCGCGCGCCTCGCGGGCATCCCGGTCGAGCGTTGTCGAATCGTTCCGGTCGATGAACAGTTTGCGATGCGTCCCGACGCACTCGAGGCGATGATCGAGGCCGATCGCGCCGCAGGGCTGGTGCCGGGGATCGTGGTGGCGACGGTTGGGACGACCTCATCCACCGCCTGCGATCCGCTGCCACGGATTGGGAACCTGGCCCAATCGGCAGGCGCATGGTTCCATGTCGACGGCGCGTACGGTGGCACGGCGGCGATCCTGCCGGAGATCCAGCCATTGCTCGAGGGACTCGAGCTCGCCGACTCGTACGTCACCAATCCCCACAAGTGGCTGATGACCTCGTTCGATTGCACCGCGTACTTTGTGCGGGATGTCGAGCAGTTGCTTCGGACGTGCAGCGTGAACCCGGAGTACCTCAAGTCGGCGCACGATCCCGATGTCGTCAACTACCGTGACTGGGGCATCCCACTCGGTCGACGGTTCCGGGCGCTCAAGCTCTGGTTCGTGCTCCGGAGTTACGGCGCGGAGGGACTGCGCACGATGTTCCGCACGCACCTGGCACTCGCCCAGGAGTTCGCGGGCTGGGTCGATGCCACCGAGGAGTGGCAACGCATGGCGCCGGTGCCATTCGGGCTGATCTGCTGCCGCCATGTGCCGCCGGGGCTGTCCGGCGACGAGACCGCACTGGCCGAGCATAATGCCGCGTTGCTCGCGCGCGTCAATGCGAGTGGACGCGTCTTCCTCACCCACACCACGCTCGGTGGTCAGTACGCCATCAGGATGTCGATCGGTCAGTTCCGCACCGAGCGGCGGCATGTGGAGGAGGCGTGGGAACTGTTGCAGTTAGGCGCCTCCGTCAGGCGGCGCACCGAGATCCAGAGCGCCTCCTGACGGAGGCGCCTAAATATTCAGCGCCGCGCGCAGGTACCGTCCCGTGTGGCTTGACTTGACGGCCGCAACCTCCTCCGGCGTCCCCATGGCAACAACCTCCCCCCCCCGTGGTCCGGCGTCGGGTCCGAGGTCGATGACCCAGTCCGCCCGCTTGATGAGATCCATCTGGTGTTCGATCACCACGACCGTGTGTCCCGCATCAACCAGTTTGTCGAGCACGCCCAGCAGGACGCGGATGTCCTCCATGTGCAGGCCGGTGGTCGGTTCGTCGAGCAGGTAGAGCTTGCGACCGGCCTTCTTCGAGGCAGTCAGCAGTTCGCGCGCGATCTTCAGCCGCTGCGCCTCGCCACCCGAGAGCGTGGTCGATGGCTGCCCGAGGCGGAGGTACCCGAGTCCGACTTGCTGCAGTTGCCAGAGTGCGCGCCCGAGTTTCGGTTGGTGGCGGAAGCGTCGGATGGCCTCGTCGACACTCCAGTCGAGCACATCCGAGATCGAGACATCGCCGACCTTCACCTCGCGCACCGCGGCGCTGAACCGGGTGCCGTGACACGCTTCGCACGGCACGTACACGTCGGCGAGGAACACCATCTCGACGGCGATGTGGCCGGCACCCTCGCAGACCTCGCATCGGCCGCCGGCGGTGTTGAATGAAAAGGTGCCCGGCGTGTACTTGCGTTGCTTCGCGAGCGGTTGATCGGCGAAAAGTTCGCGGATCTCGTCGAACGCCTTGATGTAGGTGACCGGGTTGCTGCGCGGAGTGCGCCCGATCGGTGATTGGTCGACCACCGCCACCGCGCTCAGCGCTTGCCATCCCTCGAGCGAGGTGATCGCACCCACCGCCTCCCCGAGGTGCGCCTTGGCGCGGTCCTCGCCCTCGAGCTTGCGTTCCAGGTGCCGAAGCAGGATGTCGTGCACCAGCGTGCTCTTGCCGGAGCCCGAGACACCGGTCACCGCGGTGAGCGTGCCGAGCGGGATCCTGATGTCGACGCCGTCGAGGTTATTGAGCGTCGCACCGGTGAGCGTGAGGGCCGGGCCACCGACCGGTCGGCGGAC
>JBBSPX010000123.1:0-7608 GCA_038258395.1 Gemmatimonadales bacterium
CACTCGTACCGGGATCTCGCTCGGCTTCTCGATCCGATGCAACACCCCGATGAGGCGCCGGCCGATGCCGATGCCCGACTCGGTCGGTTCGACGTGCCCTGGCTCACGGCGCAACTCGCGGCACTGCGGAGCATCGCCAACGCCATCGAGGATCTCGAGGATGTGGAGGAGCGCGACGACGAGGTCGATCGCACGATGCTGCTCGATACGGTGCGCGGGGACATCGCTCGACTCCAGTTCCTGACCGAGGGCCCGACCACCGATCCGGTCCTACCACTCCGCCATGCGGCCGTGGCGCTCGACGCCCTGCTGGGCGAGGACTTCGACGTCGAACGTGCCCAAGCACTCGCGGCACGAATCAACGAACTCCCCGAAATGCTGGCGCTCGTGCGCGAGGACACCAGACCCGCACCGGCGTTCCTCGTCGAGGCGGCGTCGGTGGCCGTCGAGCATCTCGAGGAGCGGCTCGATCTTGCCGCCGAACGACTCGACAATGTCGCGGTGCTCGGCGCAGCGCGCACCGCCCTCGAGGATCATCGACGCTGGTTGCGTGACGCACTCGACTCGGATGGCGAGGTCGGTCTCGGTGAGGATGCGGTGCTCCCGCGCCTGGCGCTGCTCAACAACGAGCCGTTCGGTGTCAAGGCGACACTCCGACTTCTGGAATTGCGGCGCACTGGCGCCGAGCGTGCGCTGCACACCGCCGCCGCCGACCTCGGCTATGGCGACGACTGGAGTGCGGCGCTCGAGGCACTACCGGAACTCAGCCCACTCGATCCATTCGAGCGCATCGATGCGTGGCTCGACGAGTGGGAGCGCGCGGGAAGTGTCTACATCACGCTCGGCCTGGGTGTGCCCGACGCCGAACCCGGACCGGCACCGAATGTCGATGACCGCGCGACTCTTGCGGTATGGGCGATGCGTGCACGGGCGCGCGCGATGTTCGAGGCGGCGCGCGCGACACAGGAACGTCCGGTGCGACGCCTGCTCGTGGCCGATGGCATCCGTCGCGGCTGGAGTCGCGCGGTGGTGTCGTTGCTGCGGGACACCCCGTTGCTCGCGGCACCGGAGCATCTATTGGCTGCGGGCTGGTTGGCCTTGCTCGATGCGGTGGCGGCCGAGACCGACTTGATGCTGGCGGCGCGATTGGCGACGCCGGAGGAACTGGTGACCCGGGCCGGTGAGCTTGCGCATCTGGACGACACGCGCGCGTGTGCGCTGGTGGTGATGGTCGCGGAGGAGCCGCTCGCGGCGCTCGCGGCGGGGCTCTCACATGCGGGTTGGGCTGCGTGGCATGCCGATGAGGGCGGCGATCCGGCACAGTTCCTCCACAAGGCGCTCGGCGCCGGCGGGCTCGCGGTGCCGCTGGCCCGGTGGGTCCTCACGCCCGACGACGGCTTCGCGGAAGACGACCAGGGCTAGAGCTGGCCCACTCCTGCCGCCGCCGGTTCCGGGACCGCTTCCGGGACCGCTTCCGGAGCCGCGTCGAGCTGCAGGGCCCGGCGTACCTGCTCCGCGATCGACCGCATCACGATCGCGACTTCCGAATCCGGTGTCTCGACCATCGCGGGTGCGCCACGATCGGCATCCGCCACCATCCCCTCCTCGAACGGCAGTTGACCGAGCAACGGGACGCCCGTGTCGTCCGCGAGCATCTGCCCCCCCCCACTCCCGAACGGACGCCACTGGCGACCGCAGTCGCAACTCGCGTGACTCATGTTCTCCACCACCCCGAGCACCGGCACCTCGAGCGTCTCGAACATCTTGATCGCCTTGGCGGCCTCGAGCGCGGCCAGCCGCTGCGGCGTGGTCACCACGATCGCACCATCGACCACCACCGACTGCGCCAGCGAGAGCGGCACATCGCCGGTGCCCGGCGGCAGGTCGACCACCAGCACGTCGAGGTTGGGCCAGACGACGCCACGCGAGAACTGGGTCACCGCCTTGCCGACCATCGGGCCGCGCCAGACCGCGGGCGACTCCGCACCAAGGAAGAATCCGAACGACACCACCGAGAGCCCGTAGGCCTCGAGGGGCAGGATCTGCTTCTGGTCGTTCATCTGCGCCTTGAGCGCACCGTCCTCGAGTCCGAGCAGGACCGGCACCGACGGGCCGTAGATGTCGGCGTCGAGCACGCCGACTCGGAGCCCAGTCTGCTGGAGCGCGAGCGCCAGGTTCACCGCGACCGTGCTCTTGCCCACGCCACCCTTGCCGGCGCCCACCGCGATGATCCGCCGGGCCCCCGGGAGTGGGCTTTGCCGCGCCCAGGGGTCGCGTTCGGCCGGCTTCCGGGACGGCGTCAGCAGCTGCACCTCGGTGCGAA
The DNA here is from genome assembly GCA_038258395.1 of Gemmatimonadales bacterium. Lineage (GTDB taxonomy): Bacteria > Gemmatimonadota > Gemmatimonadetes > Gemmatimonadales > GWC2-71-9 > Palsa-1233. Next base: position 2,324 of record JBBSPX010000123.1, read on the forward strand.
TGACGCCGAGCGCGTCGAGCCGGTTTGTCACCGCATCGCGGAGCAATCCCGGGACATCCTCGCGTTCGGTCGCGACGCTGAGTGAGACATGTACGCGGTCATCGCGGACCGCGATGGAGCGGACCATGCCGAGCGAGACGATGTCGCGTCGGAGCCCGGGGTAGGGAATCTCGGAGAGCGCGGTGCGCACATCTTCCTCGGTGATCATGATGCCTCCGCCAGCGTGTAGGCGCAGCCGCGGTCGCCATCAGGGATGTACCCGGTGCGTGTCGGTCGGGTCCCCAGTAGTTCGGTCAGCAAGCCGATTTCGGCACGACACGGGATATCGGTGGCGTCGACCAGGTCACGCATCGGGCAGTGGCAGAGCCGTAGCTGCGGCGCCGCGCGCGGACCCTGGAGCACCGGCATGAAGCCCATCTCCTCGAGGATCTGCACCACGGCGTTGAGCCGCCTCCGGCCGGTGAGGTGTGCCACGCGTGCCAAGGCCGCGTCACGACGCATGCCGACGTGCTCGTCGAAGAAGTTCCGGAGCAGGTCCTGCTGGCCGTGCACGACGAGGTACCGACCGAGCGCATTGAGGATCTCTCCTTCGCGACGCGGGAAGAGTCCCTCGGCCTCGTCGGTGAGGACGAATACAACCTCCGGACGGCCGGGACCACGCTGCACGGTGCCATCGCGTCGAATGAGTTTCTGCGCGGTCAGGGTGCGGAGATGCTCGCGGACCGTCTCGATGTTGCGATCCAGGTCGGTGGCCAGGTCGGGCACGGTGGCGCGGCCCCGATGTTTGAGCGCATCGAGCAGGGCGCGGTGACTGGGCGGCAGGGGGTCATGTGACACGGCAACCTCGATCGAGACGGTGCCACCTCAACTGGTGACATCCAACGATGACTGGTGGCTGCGGAATAGTCAAGGTATATTCCTTGACAATACTCAACTCGGGGGCAGGGATGTCAGGTGAGGGAGCAGCGATCGAGACAGCCACGGTGGATCAGTTGATGGCCGATTGTCCCGATACGATGCGGGTCTTCAACGCCTTCGGCGTGGACACCTGCTGCGGGGCGCACCGGACGGTGCGCGAGGCCGCGACCGAGGACGGCGTCGACGAGGTGGCCCTGCGTGCGGCACTGCAGCAGGCGCTGGCGGAGGCGTCGTGAAGGTCATCGACCTCAAGGGCTCTGCCCATGACGCCGTCACGGCCAACCCCACCCGGCCGGCCACCGCGGTCCTTCACGATACGCCGGCCGTTCGGCTGGTGGTCTTCCGGATCGAGCCGGGCCAACAGGTCGCGATGCACACCAACCCTGGAACCGTGCTGCTGACGGTGATCTCAGGTCAGGGCACGATCCTTGGCGACAACGAGTCGCACGAGGTCGGGGCGGGAAGCATGGTCGCCTACGCACCCGGTGAGTTGCACGCGATGCAGGCCGCCGACGAGCAGTTCTGCCTGCTGGCGACGATCATTCACGCGCACTGATTGGCCGGACGTCACCCGTTCGTCACGCCTCGCCGTGGATCCTGCTGTCGAGGCAGACGGTCAGCAGCATCTCGCTCGCCTCGATCGCCTCGACGCTATGCGGCACCGATGCGGCCAATCCGACCAGTTGTCCCGCACGCAGTTCGTGGGTGGTGTTGCCCGCGACGACACGCAGGTGACCGGAGATCGCCTGGATCGTGACGACTCCCTCCGCGTGATGCTGCTTCATGGATCCACCGGCCTCGAAGGCGAACGAGACGAGGGTAACGGCCCCGTGCCGGAACACCACAATCTGCCGATGGCCACTGACCGCGGCATGCGGCTCGGCCCGGAGGGCACGGGTGGTGGCCGCAAGGTCGATCAGGGTGACGGGCTCGCGCAGGCGTTCATCGGGCGGTGTGCGGAGTCGATCCGGAGGTGACATCGCAAGCTCCCCATGAGGCGGTTCGGGTGGGGGGACCGGAACCTATGACACAGCGGAGCGTGCGGGAAGGACCTCGCCGTGAGCGTGGTGAGGAACCTTCCGTGCTACGGGTAGCTGACCGAGAGGAGGCGGCGCTCCGGGTAGTCGAATCCTGGAGCATCGGTGCGCTCGGCGGCCAGCAGGCCATCCGATTGACGGTAGTACTCGATGACGGCTGCCACGCCGAACGCCTGCCACCATTCGACGCGCCATGCCTTGACCTCGCCGATCGGCAGTCTGAGTGTTTCGCTTCCGCGCACCCGCCTGGAATCCGTGCTGCGCTTGGCGAGGTAGCCGCGATTGCGAGCGTTGTCCCAGGTCTGCACGTCGTCCAGGGCGCCGAGCCAGTGCTTCGCCATCGGTGCGGCGGTCAGGAGCGCCACGCGAAGCCCCCAGTCACCGAAATCGATCGGAGCGCCGTCCGTGGGCGTTAGTTGGTACACCTTGAGGGTGTCGGACATCCTGCGATTCGCGCCCGGTGGTGGCGGGCTCCGGGTGTACGTTCTTCGGTAGCGCAGCGCGGTGTTGCCCAGCAGGGTAAACTCGCTAGTGGTAACGCTCTGGTAGCCGGTGTTGCGACTATTGGGGTACGATCGAAGTCGCGTCATCGTGAGGACCGCGAGGGTCCGAGCGTCAAGTGCTGCAGCGGTGGTCACCCCGCTGCCATCAGGGGCCGCTTCCCGATAGTTGATCCGCCAGTGATCGCCATCGCGCCTGATCCGGAGGACCGTCCCCGAATCGATACTCTCGAGTTCGCCCTTACTGAAACGGTGCGTCTCGTAGCGCGCCGTGAGTTCACGCATCCGCGACGGATCGAGTACCGCCGCCGGTGCATCGGGGCGCTCCATCAACCGCGGTGGTCCCTCGTACGATTCCGTCCGAAGCGCACTCGACCAGATCTCCTGCAGGGTCCCCCCAAAGCCATCGAGCCCGCGCTGCAGTGCCATGCTGGGGAGCGGGATGCGCGTGAGCGCCACGACCACGGCGATCGCCGCCGCCACCATCGCGCCGACCTTAAGGTGCTGCCTCGTGAAGGGCGAGCGACGACGCTCCCGACCCAGATCGACCGGCAGGATCACTCCCCCCCCCGCTGCGCGAGTCGCGAGCACCCGATCGAACAGCGCCGCCGGTGCCGCTGATGTCTCGACAACCAGCGCATGACGATTCAGCCGATGCGCCTGCACGATGTCACGACACCGCTGGCAATCGGCCAGGTGGGCCGCCACCTTCCGCCGCTTGCCATCGGCCAGCGATCCATCGAGAAAGCCGATCAATCCGGACTCGGCAGGATGGCCCATCATCGGTCACGCTCCATGGCGAGCCGCAGGCGCTTCATGCCGCGGCAGTGTCTGGTCATCACGGCACCCTCATTCAGTCCCAGGAACTGGGCGATGTCCCGATGGGGCCACCCTTCGATCTCCCGGAGCACCACCACGGTCCGAAGTGAATCCGGTAGTTCGGCCAGTCGTTCTCTGATCAAAAGTCGGTCGGGCAGGCTTTCGGCGTCGGCCTGGGTGCTCGTGGGCGGCGCAGTCGACCGGGCCAATTCCACCCGCCGCTTCCGACGCCGGAGCTTCTCGAGCGCCATCCGGGCCGCCACTCGCCGGAGCCACCCCTCGAACAGCCCGCGCTCCTCGTAGCGGCCCAACGCCTCGGGCAACCCCACGAACAAGTCGTGGAGGACATCCTCGGCCGCCATCTCGCTGCCGAGGAGCCCGCGCAGGGTTCCCAGGAGGGGGCCTGCATGCCGCCGGTACGCCTCCCCCAACGCCGCGGCGTCGCCCCGACGCAATGCATCGAGGTTGAGCGGCGGGGGGGGTGGCGCGGGGGCGGGCACCACGCGAGACGCACCGGGATCGGAGTTCACACCGACAGAATGCCTGAGCATGGCCGAAGCTTACCAGAGACGATGAACGATGAACGATGAAGGATGTACGATGGAGGCTGAACGCTTGGCGCTCAACGCTGGGCACTCGTTGCTATCAGAAAAATAGATAGGCGGCTAAGTGGTATGCTAACCTATTGGCAGTGTTGCTGATATCTATGTTACTGCTGGATTGCCACATATAGATGTCCGGCTAATTGTTGTTGCGGAGACCGTCCCAACCACGCACGTTGCTTCCCTTCTGCTTGTACAACTCTTCTCCAGGAACCCTCTGTGACCGAACCAACTGTCCCCACGCCGTCCCGCCTCGAAGAGCTGTATGGCGCTGACACCTTCTCCCGGCAGGTGATGCAGAAGCGGCTCCCCAAGGCGATCTATCGTTCCCTGGTGCGGACGATGGACCTTGGTGAACCCCTCGAGGCGCAGGTGGCCGATGTCGTTGCGGCGGCGATGAAGGATTGGGCGGTGGAGCGGGGTGCCACGCATTACACGCACTGGTTCCAGCCGCTCACGGGGGCCACCGCCGAGAAGCACGACTCGCTGATTTCGCCCGATGGGAATGGCGGGGTGATCTACAACCTCGCAGGCACCGATCTGGTCCAGGGCGAGCCCGACGCCTCGTCGTTCCCGTCGGGCGGGCTCCGCGCCACCTTCGAGGCCCGGGGCTACACCGCCTGGGACCCGACCTCGCCGGCATTTCTGCTCCGGAACGGTCGGTCGGCGACGCTCTGTATCCCGACCGGATTCGTGTCGTGGAATGGTGAGGCACTCGACACCAAGATCCCGCTGTTGCGGTCGATGGAGGCGGTCTCGCGCCAGGCGATGCGGATCCTCAAGCTGTTCGGCACCGACACCGGTGTCGGGCGGGTCCAGACCACGGTCGGGCCGGAGCAGGAGTACTTCCTGGTCGACAAGGCGCTCTTCTACCGGCGTCCCGATCTGGTGACCTGCGAGCGGACGCTCTTTGGCGCGCGCCCTCCCACGGGACAACAGCTCGAGGATCACTACTTCGGTGCGATCCCGCCGCGGGTCCTGGCGTTCATGTCCGAGGCCGAGGAGGAACTCTACAAGGTCGGCGTGCCGGTCAAGACGCGTCACAACGAGGTGGCACCTGGTCAGTACGAGATCGCGCCGCTCTACGAGGTCTCCCACATCGCCAGCGATCACCAGATGCTGCTGATGGAGACGCTGCGTCGGGTCGCCGATCGTCACGGCCTCAAGGCGATCATGCACGAGAAGCCGTTCGCCGGCGTCAACGGCAGCGGCAAGCACGTCAACTGGTCACTCGCGACCGACACCGGCGTCAATCTGCTCGATCCGCAGGATGAGACCCACACCAACCTGCAGTTCCTGATTTTCCTCGCGGCCGTGATTCGCGCGGTCAACACGCACGCCGAGCTGCTGCGCGCCTGTGTCGCGTCGGCGGGCAACGATCATCGCCTCGGGGCCAACGAGGCCCCGCC
>JBBSPX010000124.1:0-7592 GCA_038258395.1 Gemmatimonadales bacterium
CGCTCGCGCGTATCGGCGTCGCTGGCGTGATTCGGTGGCAGGACCTTGATCGCCACCAATCGGTCGAGCATCAGCTCCCGCGCGAGGATCACCACGCCCATCCCGCCGCGGCCGAGCTCGCGCTCGAGGCGGTACTGGGAAGCAAACGCCGGCCGGAGCGCCTCCAGCGTGATACCCGTCACGCCAGCGCCCGCGCCAGGAAGCGGCCGGTGTGGCTCGCCGGAATGGTGGTGAGTGTCTCCGGCGAACCTTCGGCGACCACCGCCCCCCCCCGGATACCGCCATCGGGCCCGAGATCGAGTACCCAGTCGGCGGTCTTGATCACGTCGAGATTGTGCTCGATCACCACCACACTGTTGCCCTTCGCGACCAGTCGATGCAGGACTTCGAGCAACAGACGCACATCCTCGAAGTGCAGCCCGGTGGTCGGCTCGTCCAGAATGTACAGGGTGCGTCCGGTGTCGCGTTTGGCGAGTTCGGTTGCCAACTTGACGCGCTGTGCCTCACCACCCGAGAGCGTGGTCGCGGCCTGGCCGAGATGCAGGTAGCCAAGCCCGACATCGTTGAGCAATTCGAGTCGATCGGCGATGCGATTTTGCGCATGGAAGAAGTCCAGCGCATCGGCCACGGTCAGGTCGAGCACATCGGCGATGCTCTTCCCCTTGTAGCGCACCTCGAGCGTCTCCCGATTGTACCGGCGTCCCTTGCAGACCTCGCAGGGCACGTACACGTCCGGCAAGAAGTGCATCTCGATCTTGACGAGGCCATCGCCCTGGCACGACTCGCAACGGCCGCCCTTGACGTTGAACGAAAACCGCCCAGGGCCGTAGCCGCGGATCTTCGCCTCGGGGAGTTGGGTGAAGAGTTCGCGAATCGGGGTGAAGAGGCCGGTGTAGGTCGCGGGATTCGAGCGGGGCGTCCGTCCAATCGGCGACTGGTCGATCTCGATGACCTTGTCGAGCAGATCCATCCCCTCGACCCGATCGTGCTCGCCGGGGAGCACCCGGGCACGATAGAGGTGTCGCGCCAGCGACTGGTACAGGATGTCGGTGACGAGCGTCGACTTGCCCGATCCGGAAACGCCGGTCACGGCGACGAACAACCCGAGCGGAATATCCACGGTCAGGTTGCGGAGGTTGTTGGCGCGGGCACCGATCACCCGAAGGCGTCGTGTCGGATCCGGCACGCGTCGCTCCGCGGGAATCGGCACCCGGAGTTCACCGCGCAGATACCTGGCGGTGAGTGAATCCCGGCTGGCGAGGATGTCGTCGATCGTGCCCTCGGCGATCACCTCACCCCCGAATCGCCCGGCGCGGGGGCCGAGGTCGATGATGTGGTCAGCAGCGCGAATCGTGTCCTCGTCGTGCTCGACCACGATGACGGTGTTGCCGAGATCACGCAGCTCCCGCAGTGTATCGAGGAGTCGCTCATTGTCGCGCTGATGCAGGCCGATGCTCGGCTCGTCGAGGATGTAGAGCACCCCGACCAGGCGCGAGCCGATCTGCGTGGCGAGACGGATCCGTTGTGTCTCGCCGCCCGAGAGCGTCCCGGCCCCGCGTCCGAGGGTCAGGTATTCGAGACCAACATCGGAGAGGAAGCGGAGGCGTTCGACCACTTCCTTGAGAATCGGACCCGCGATCTCCGGATCGATCGCGCCGGCCTTGCCCCGCCCAGTCGGGATCGACTCGAAGAAGGCCACGGCTTCGTCGACCGGCAGGGCGACGACCTTGCCGATACTGGCGCCATGAATGAGGACCGCGAGCGACTCGGGCTTGAGGCGATCCCCATGGCAAGCCGGACACGGCTGCTCCACCATGTAAGCCTCGAGCTCGTTGCGCACCGCATCGCTTGACGATTCACGCCACCGATTGGCGACGTGCGCGAGGATGCCCTCCCATTCGCCCTCGACCACCCGGCCCTTGCCACCTTCGGCGACATACGAGAGCGTCTTGCCTGGCGCGCCGTAGAGCAAGATCTCACGGACACGCTCCGGAATCTCCTGCCACTGTGCATTGAGTTCGAACTTGAATGCCCGGGCCAGCGTGGGCAGCACCACCTTGCGGAGATAACCGCTCGGTTCCCCCCAGGGGAGGACCACGCCTTCGAGGATCGAGATCCGACTGTCGCCGAGCACCAGTTCGAGGCTCGGAATACGGGACGTGCCGACCCCGTGGCACTCCGGACAGGCGCCGAATGGCGAGTTGAACGAGAACTGGCGCGGCTCGAGTTCCGCGAGCGAGAGTCCGCACTCCGGGCAGGCGAAGCGTTCGCTGAAGAGGCGCGACGTCTGGGCCTTCGGACGCGTCGTGTGGCGCACCACCTCCACCACGCCGTCAGCGACCCGCAGCGAGGTTTCGATCGAGTCGACCAGCCGACCGCGGTCGCTCTCGCGCACGACGAGTCGGTCGACCACCACCGCGATGTCGTGATTCTGGCGACGACCGAGTTTCGGGACGGCACCGAGCTCATGCGTCTCTCCGTCTACGCGCACGCGCACGAAGCCTTGCTGCTGCAGATCGTCGAACAAGTCGCGGAACTCGCCCTTCCGACCACGGACCATCGGGCCGAGCAGTTCGATGCGGGTGCCCTCGGGCCAGCCAAGAATGGTATCGGCGATCTGACCGGCACTCGAGCGCGTGATCGGTGCGCCATCGTTCGGACAGTGTGGGATCCCGGCACGCGCCCAGAGTAGGCGCATGTAGTCGTAGATCTCGGTGACGGTTCCGACCGTGGACCGCGGATTGTGGCCCGTGGTCTTCTGCTCGATCGAGATCGCCGGCGAGAGGCCTTCGATCGCATCGACGTCGGGCTTCTCCATGAGGCCGAGGAACTGGCGGGCATACGCCGACAGCGACTCCACATAGCGCCGTTGTCCCTCGGCGTAGATGGTATCGAAGGCCAACGACGATTTGCCGGAGCCCGAGAGCCCCGTGATCACCGTCAACCGGTCCCGGGGTATCCGGACCGAAATATTCTTGAGATTGTGCTCGCGGGCACCACGAACCTGCAGGAACTCTTCGGCCATAGCCCGGAACAGTACCGGGGGCACCGAACCCCGAGCAACGCACGAGGTCACGCGGACTCCCGGCCCGAGGCTTGCAATGTGAGTCGTCATGCGCCCATCCACCCGGAATATCGCCGCCATCGGCGTCCTGATCGCGTGGGGCGCCTCAGTCGCATGGCTGGCGACCCGGTCGGGGAATCGGACCGAATCGGCTTTGCTGCGGTCTGAGGCGTCACTCAGGCTGAGCCCGGGGGATGCGTGGTTTCAGCTGATGGCTGGCGATGCGCCGCTCGGCATCGCCGGCGTGACGCTGGACACGTTGCGCTCCGGATACCGGGTGCGAGAGACGGTGACGCTGGATCTTCCGGGCAACACCACGGTCAATCGGGCGAACCGCACGACCGAATTCCTGATGAGCCCGGACCTGACACTTGAGCGCGTCGAGAGCCAGGACGGGATCCTCGGCTTCCGTCGGCACCTCCTGCTGGAGGCCGGGGCAACTGGCTGGACAACCATCATGAGCCACAACGATAAGGTGGTCGCCCGGGGTGAGCTCGTGGGTGAGCTGCCGACCAGTCTCTCGCTCGCCCCCTACCGATTGGCCCTCACGGGATCGCTCGGTGATGACGCCGTGAGGGAGCTGCCGACCGTCTCCGGCTGGCCGGTCGTCGCCGGTGATGCGTCCTATCGGGTGACCCGCGACACCATGGTGGTGTTCGCCGATAGCGCGACGCAGGTCGGGAAGACTTCGGTCTGGGCGGCGGTGCATTTCGACTCAGCGGCCGCTCGCACCGTCCTGGTGCGAAGTGCGGCCGGCCCACTGATCATGCACGTGAGCCTCCGCGGCACCCTGGTCGGCCTCGAGTACCCGCTCGGGATTCGTTGGGTCCGAACCGACTTCGACCTGATTGTGCGGGCCGCCGGACCAGGCACGATGGCGACCAACTTGACCGACGAGATTCCGGACCTTCCTGTCATCCTGCCCTGGACCGACTCCGGGCATGGGGCGGAACCGGCCGACACCGTGGCGGCATTCCTGGTGACCCGGCGCAATGGTCGCAGGATCGGGCCAGAACGGCTCGAGCTCTTCGCCGGGGAGGGGATCGAGTATCGGCGCGTCAATGTCGACGGTGCCCCCGTGGGAGACATGCTGGTGGTTGGCCCATTCCGCGAGCGACGGTCACCGGCGTCTGCCCCGGTCCAGGATCCATTGATCCAGGAATCCGATCCTGCCGTAGTGGCCTTCGCCGACTCCTTCCGGACCGGGACCGGAAGCGATTTCGTTCGACTCGCGGTCCGACTGCGGCGATTCCGCGTCGACACGGCGGCCGCGGCCCCGATTGATGCGGCGGGGACCCTGGCGGCGGGCCGTGGTCGTCCGGACGGGCTCGCTCGGCTTGTGGTCGCGGTGCTCCATCTTCACGGCTGGCGGGCCCGATATGTGATCGGAGTCGCCCCCGTCGCCGATACCTTGTTTTCACACGCGTGGGTCGAACGCTGGTCCCCGGGTGACCGACAGTGGATCGGGATCGAGCCACGCACGCTCGACCCCATGACGGCCGGAATGATCCGGCTCGCCACGGCGGGTTCGAGTCACCCGGCTGATATCCTCCCGATGGTGGCCGACGTACGTTTCACCCGGACGCTCACCGACACCCTGCCCGCCCGCGAAGGGACGCCCCAGTGATTCGCCTCCAGAAAGTCAGCAAGACCTACGGGAAGTTCGAGGCCGTCAGGTCACTCGATCTCGAGATCGGCCGCGGCGAGCTGTTTGGATTTCTCGGCCCGAACGGTGCCGGCAAGACCACCACGCTCCGGATGATCGCCGGCATCCTCGCCCCGACCAGCGGGCGGATCGAGATCGGCGGGATCAACCTCCTCAAGCACCCGATCGACGCCAAGTCGAAGCTGGGATACATCCCGGATCGACCGTTTGTGTATGACAAGCTGACCGGCGCTGAATTCCTGCGGTTCACCGCGGCACTGTTCGGTCAGGATGGTCCAGAGATCGAACATCGCATCGACGAACTGCTCGAGCTCTTCGAGCTGACACGTTGGAAGGACGAACTCACCGAATCCTATTCCCATGGCATGCGGCAGAAGTTGATCATCTCAAGTGCGTTCGTGCATCGCCCCGAGGTGATCGTGGTCGACGAGCCGACCGTCGGCCTCGACCCCAAGAGTGCGCGGTTGCTGCGCACGCTCTTCCGCGCGTTCGTCGCCAAGGGCGGGACCATTTTGATGAGCACCCACTCGCTGGATATCGTCGAGGGGTTCTGCGATCGGATCGGCATCATCGCCCAGGGCGAGATGGCGGCCATCGGCACACTCGAAGAACTCCGACACCAAGCCGCCAGCGATGGTGCCCGCCTCGAGGACCTCTTCCTTCGGCTCACCGGCGAACATGTCGAACCCAATCTGGATGCCGTTCTTGGCTGACCACCCGCGGTTCCGGCAGCCATCGTTCCTGGCGCTCACCAGTCCGAAGTGGCGGAGCGCGATCGCCCGCCTGCGTCGCCCGGCCGAGGACGCGCAGGGTGGCCGCGGCGTGCTGCTGGGTGTGGCCGGCGTGGCGTTCCTCGCCGCGGCCTTCGCCATCTCCTGGCGCACGGTCACGTACTTCAAGGGCGTGCCAGAGATCGGACCGCTGCTCGCGGGCAAGCTGCTCAGCATGGCCTTCCTCGCGTTCGGCTCGATCCTGCTGCTCTCCAATCTGGTGAGCGCGTTGTCGACCTTCTTCCTGGCCCGCGACCTCGACATGCTGGTCGGCTCCCCGGTGGACTGGGGCCGCCTCTATCTCGCGAAGCTCGCGGAGACGATCGTCCACTCCTCGTGGATGGTCGCCCTGCTCGCCGCGCCGTTGCTGGTTGCCTCTGGTGTCGTCTGGGGAGGGGGATTGCTCTTCCCCTTCGTGGCCCTGGCGGCCTTCATCCCGTTCGTGATCATTCCGGGTGTGATCGGCTCGGCGGTGACGCTGTTGCTGGTCAACATCTTCCCCGCTCGGCGCACGCGCGACATCCTCGGGCTCGTGACCATCGCCGCCGCGGGTGCGCTCGTGCTCGGCCTACGACTGCTCCGTCCCGAGCAACTGGCCCGACCGGAAGGATTCCAGTCGCTGGTCGATTTCATCGCGATCCTCAGGACCCCGACCCATGCATTGCTGCCCACGGAATGGGCCGCGGCGATGATCATGAACTGGCTGACCCACGTGCGAGATCCGCTCCCGGTGGCCCTGCTGTGGACGACGGCGGGCGGGTTCGTGGTCATCGGGGCCTCCCTGCACCGGCGCCTCTATGCCAGTGGCTACTCGCGCGCGCAGGAGGGGGCCGACACCTCGCTGCGCGGCAAGGACTGGAGCCGTCGACTGCGCCATCTGATGCCCGGTGTCCCCGCCATGCGCCGCGAATTCATCCTCAAGGATCTCCGGGTCTTCTTCCGGGACTCGACCCAGTGGAGTCAACTCATCCTGCTCGGCGTGCTGATCGCGGTCTACCTGATCAACATCCGGGCGTTGCCGTTGTTCACCGGGGAGGAAGTGCCGATCTTCCTGGTCACGCTGATCGTCTTCCTGAATCAGGGTTTGGCCGGCTTCGTGATCGCGGCCGTGGCGGCACGTTTCATCTTCCCCTCGGTGTCGCTCGAGGGACGCCTCCTGTGGCTGCTGCGATCCTCGCCGCTCGATCCGCGTGCGATGCTCCGCAGCAAGTATCTCGTCGGCATGCTGCCGCTGCTGATTCTGTCGCTCATGCTCACGCTGACCACCAATACGATCCTGCGCGCGTCGCCGTTCATGATGACGGTGAGCGTGCTGACCGTGGCTGGCTACACCATGTCGGTGAGTGCCCTCGCGCTCGGCATCGGCACCCTGTACCCGCAGTATGACAGCGAGAACGCGGCGCAGATTCCGACGTCGTTCGGTGGACTGGTCTTCATGCTGCTTGCCTTGGCGCTGCTGGGCGCGGTCATCGTGCTCGAGGCGATGCCGGTCGTCGACTATCTCCGTGAAACGAGCGAGACCGGCAGCGCGACCCTCCACCGGAGCGGTGTGGTGGCCCTGACAATCGCCGCCGTGGTCATGATCCTCATGGCCTGGATCCCGATCCGAAAGGCCGTGCAGCAACTGGAGCGCCTCGAAGCGTAGCGAGGCGAGAACGCGGTCCCGTTCCGCGCTCGTTGGTACCTCGGCCGCGGCCTTACCGCGGAAATGCTTGGATCGCGACGGACACCCTGTCCGTTGCGGTCCATCGGCATTTTCGGAGGTCGCCATGTTGCATCGCATCGTTGTTCCCATCCTGCTGCTCGCCACGGTGGTGGCATGCAGTGATCACCCCACCCCATCGCCCACCGACGCATCGTCGCCAGCCGAAGCGCCCCCCCCCGCTCGGGAACGCCTCGCGGCCCGGCTCGCGGTGGCCCTCGCCGACCCGGCCCTCCGCGCCGACCTCGCCGCGAAGTTCGCGGCGTCACGCGCCCCCGAGGGGAAGTTGCAATTCCAGGCACTGGCCCGCGTTGGTGATCGCCAGCTGCTGGCCCGCCTGGCGGCAGCGGGCGCTGGCCGCATGGCGACCCTCCTCGCCGACCTCGACGC
>JBBSPX010000125.1:0-7570 GCA_038258395.1 Gemmatimonadales bacterium
AGAGCGAACCCCCCAGCGCCACGTTCAGCACCTGGAGACCGCGGCATAGGCCGAGGAACGGCTTCGCATCCTCAAGTGCCCAGCGCGTGAGGACCACCTCGGTGGTATCACGCGCCGGGTCGAGTCGACCGAGCCCTTCGTGTCGGTTGGTCCGGTAATAGGCGGGATCGACGTCGATGCCACCGGGGACCAGGACCCCGTCGAGCCGTTCGTAGATGGCCCGAAGCGTTGCGGGATCCTCGGCGAGCAATGGCACGAGCACCGGAACCCCTCCGCTCGCCATCACGGCATGCACATAGCGCTGGTTCATCACCCACGAACTCGGCAATGCCTCGGGGATCCCCTCGATGGCATGCAACGTCTGGGTGGTCACTCCAATCAACGGCCTGCGACGCATCAGATGACACCCTCTGCGGTTTCCCGCACAATCAAGTCGACGACATCCTTGAGGTCACCGGTCTGTCGCCAGACCGCCAGCTGCCGGTCGGCGCTGGTCCCCTCGTCGAGGATTCGGTAGGCATATTCCACTTCCTTGCGCGTGCCGAGCTCGTCGAGCACGTCGCCAATGAACCAGTCGATCAATTCGCGGATCATGTCGCGCGCCGGGAACTCTGCGCCCTTGCCCCGGTCGACGAGCTTGCCGTCGAGCCCGTAGCGAATCGCCCGCCACTTGTTCTCGTCGATGTAGCCGACCGGGTAATACCGGTAGTTCATGTTGTCCCGGCGCAGCTTCCAGAGTTTGAAGACGATCGCCTGAAAAATCGCCGCGATGCAGACGGCCTCGTCGACCTTGGTGCAGATGTCACAAATCCGGAACTCGAGCGTCGGGTAGCTCCAGCTCGGACGCACGTCCCACCAAATCTTGCTGGCATTCGGGATCGAGTTGGTCGCCACGAAGTGATTGACCATGCTCTCGAATTCCGACCACGAGCCCATCGTGCGCGGGATACCGGTGCGTGGGAAGTTCCGGAACACCACGCTCCGATAACTCTTGAGGCCCGTGTTGCGACCGAACCAGAACGGCGAACTGGTCGAGAGCATCAGCACATGCGGCAGGAAATACCGGCATGCGTTCATCGCGTCGATCAGGAACTCACGATCCTCGATCCCGATGTGCACATGCGTGCCGAAGATCAGCAGTCGCTGCGCTAGGTCCTGCAGGTCTTCCTTGACGCCGGCGTAGCGCTCGAGTGGCGTGATCTCCTGGTCCCACCACTTCGAGAACGGATGCGTGCCAGCGGCCGCGATCACCAGTCCCTTCCGCGCGGCCAGTTCCATCACGATACCACGCAAGCGCACCACCTCGGCGCGCGCTTCGGCCGGCGTCCGACAGACCTTGGTGCCGACCTCGATCATCGACTGATGCAGCTCGGGCTTCACCTCGCCGAGGATCATCACGTCGTCCTGGAGGATCTCGGTGATGTAACTCTTGAGTTCGCGAGTCACGGGATCAATGATCTGGTACTCTTCCTCGATCCCGAGCGTGAGCGATGGTTCCTTCATTGGCGCGGCTCCACGACAAAGGTGGGCACAGTCGATCCACCGCCCGCGGTCACGTTGACCAGCGTGGCGGTCGAGATCCGGGTGAGCATGCCATCCATGTATGCCCCATCCCAGCAGAACGGTGCGGTATCGACGATCCGGTCGGCGAGGACGAGTCTGCCCTCCGGGGTGAGCGAGGGAAACGGCTCGGTCGGCAGGGCAATGCGCTGCTGGACGACGTACGGCTGGTCGAGTGCGGTGGCCATCGCCGCCTCCCACGCCGCATCATCGACTTCCCATCCCAGCACGATCCCCGCCCCGCCGTAGTCGTCGTTCGGCTTGAGTACGAGCAAGTCACGATGCTGCTGCATCCACGGCACGAGGTCGATCGGCGCGCCATCGAGTTCGGTCTGACGTTCCTCGACCACCCGGGTCCACGGGATGTGGCGACGGATAGCCGCCTGCTGCTCGGCGCTGAATCGCGCCTGATGCCGCTCGTCGGTGAGCACCGCCAGCGAGGCCTTCTTGTGGAGCGGCTTGCCGTGCACCGAGTTCATCATCGCCACATCGCCCGCGGCGACCGCCGTGAGCAACGGGTGATCGATCCCGCCACGCGCGACCAACTCGTGGAGCAGGACTCGCTTGTAGACCAGGTCGATCACCGTGCCATCCGCGTCGCGAAGCGTACCCTGCTCGTGCCGAAGCGCCTCGGGCGTCGTGATGCGGCATGGGACGCCCATGCGCATGAGGTAGTCGCGAATCATGACGAACTCGCTCACCGTCGGGACATCGTCCCAGTCGACGATCGCGATGGTCGGCATGCTTCGGATGCCACGAAAGCGGTGCCACGCGGCGAGAAGGACGCCCAACAGCGCGGGCTTGGCTGGCAGTGACCGCACGTCCCACTCACGCCGGAACGCGGCCATGACCGGCAGCGCCTCGAAGAGCTCGCTCAACGCGTCGGCATAGCCGACACCCGCCGGCGTCTCGCCGTTGATTTCAGTGAGGCGGGCAATCCCGCTGTCAGGATCGATAAAGGCGTCGATCCGCGACAGCGGCGAGCAGACCCGGTCACGCGGCATCCGTGCAAGGAGCGTCTCTTCCCACTCCGTGAGTCGGAAGTCCGCCCGAAAGGCGGGGTCCTCGAGTGCGGCATCGCCGATCAGGTTGAGGACGCCCAGCACGCTGCGGCTCGCATGCCGGAGCGCGTCGTACTCTGCCCGCCGCAGGAATCGGGGTCGGGCCACCGTGCAGAGGGGCCGCGTACCGAAGGCGATCCCGAGGGCACGCTGCTGGTCGCCGAGCCAGCTGAGCGACTCGGTCGCCAGCTGGTGGTCGAGCAGGTCATGCCACGCCGCGATCGGATCGAGGGTCATCAGAGCTTCGGTCTCCGACCACCCATGAGCGCGCTCGCCCGAGGCTTCGGCGGAGAGCGGCCCTCCAGCGCCATCGCGATGGTGGTATCGGCCATCCGTTGCACCGCCCATTCGAACCACTTCGGGCCGAGCGAATTGATATCGAAGTCCGGCGCGGGATTCATGAAGTCGATCGCGTAGGGCACGCCGTCGCGGATCGCCCACTCGATCGAGTTCATGTCGTAACCAAGTGCGCGCACCAGGCGACGTGACAACTTGACGATCTCCTTGAGGGCCTCGCGCGGGAGGTAGTCGAGATCGTCGTGGTACTTCCGGTGCTTCGGATCGTACTTGATCGGCGCGATGTGCTTCTGACCGATGCAGATACAGCGGATGAACTCATCCCATTCGATGAACTCCTGCACGATCATCGTCAACAAGCCCGAGGTGTTGTAATGATGGAGCAACTCCTCGAGGGTGTTGCACACGTACACATCGCGCCAACCGCCGCCGTGTGCATCCTTGAGGATGCACGGCATCCCGATCTCGTCGACCACCCGCTGCCAGTCGAGCGGGAAGGCCAGGTTGCGGAGCGATTCCTCGTGATTGATGCCCGGGATGTAGTCCTTGTTGGGGAGCAGCATCGTTTTTGGCGAGTGGATGCCGAGCGACTCCGCCAGGGTCGCGCCGAAGAACTTGTCATCGGCGGTCCACATGAGCGGCGAGTTGATCACCCGGACGCCGCGCACCTGCGCGTGCTTGAGATAGTTCCGGTAAAACGGAACCTCGTGCGAGATGCGGTCGACAATCACATCGTACGGCAGCACGTCGTCGAGCGATGGCGTGCCGAGCGTCACGAATTCGGCGACCACACCGGCGTCACGGCGATTCACTTCGTCGATGAACGCGGGCGGCCACGACCACTCGCGACCGACAATGATCCCGATCCGTCGAGGCTTCTGTCCACCAGCGGGAATGATGCTCATGATGTCCTCAGTCGTGTCCAGAGATGTAGAGCCGCAGCATGTCGCGCCACCACGGCCAATCGTGCGCTCCGCCGTCCCAGAGACGGAGGGCGTTGCCAATCCCGCGTTCCCAGAGCAGGCTCGAGAGCGCCTCGTTCTGCGCCCGCAGCGGATCGTCACGACCAACGGCGAGCACGACGTCCAGGTCCCGCAAGGCGCGGATGCGGTCGGGATCGTATTCCTGCGACAGGAATTCGATCGGATTGTAGAAGTAGATCACGTCGTCGGACCAGCCACCGGTGAGCCGACGAATGTCGACCAGCCCACTCATCACCAGCGCCCGCTTCACCAACTCGGGATAGCGCGCCGCGAAACAGAGCGCGTGGTAGCCACCGAACGATGCGCCGGCCGTGATGATGAATGGATTGTCGTTGGTCTGGCCGGTGAACGGAAGCACCTCGTCATACAGATACCGATCAAAGCGCGCATGCCACTCCGCCATCGCACGCGGATGCGCCCCCTCATGGTACCAGGCCAGATCATCGATGCTTGGGACACAGATGATCTGGAGCTGTCCCGCGGCGAGCTGATCGCCCACCGCCTCGCACATGCCGCGGTCCTCCCACTCCCGGTTCCACCCCATCGAGGTCGGAAACGCCAGGACACGCGCCCCGGCATGGCCGTGGACCACGATCTCCATCGTCTTGCCCAGGAGCGCCGGGGAGTCCCAGGCGTGTGTCGTACGCTGCCACATGGTGCTGGATGTCCAGGTAAAAGTGGAGGGGAAAGATACGCTGGGACCGGGATGAACGATGAAGGATGATCCTTAATCCTTAATCCTTTATCCTTATATCCTTAACCGCATGCAAGCACCCACTTGCACACAAGCCGGCACCCCCCTACCTTCTCCCACCCATGCCTACCCGGAAGACCCTCCTCGATGCCACTGCCCAGCTCTTTGCCGAGCTCGGCTGGCGTGGCACCACCACTCGGCGGATCGCCGAACTGGCTGGGGTCAACGAGGTCACCCTCTTCCGGAAGTTCGGCTCCAAGGAATCCCTGCTGGTCGAGGCGGTCCGCTGCCAGGCCGAAGGAGCGATGCAGGACCAGCTCCCAGCCAAGCCGGCCGATCTCCGGGCCGAACTCCTGACCTGGGCCACTGCGCACCACGGCCACCTGCACGAGCGGAGTGGCATGATCCGCACCTGTCTGGCCGAATTCGAGGAGCACCCGGAGCTCGCTCCGGTCGCCACCGAGGGTGCCGAACGGACCATGGCCGACATGCTCCGTTACCTCGGGGAAGCGCGACGGCTCGGACTGATCGGCCAGAACGGCTCCCTCGAAGCGGCGACCGTCATGCTGATGAATGCCCTCTTCATGGACGCCATCACACGCGACGTCTTGCCCGGCTGCGCGCTGGTGAGCACGGGCGATGCCGTAGCGGCCTTCGTGGATCACACGCTGCGGGCACTCGCCCTCGAGCCAAGGGCACACAACTGATGCAACTCAACAGCACGCTGGAGCGGCACTCGCTCCAAAGCACAGATGGAGGCAGGATGAAGGTGATCGCGCCGTGGCTCACGGCACTCGTACTCGTTGCCGGACTCCAGTCCACCCTCTCGGCTCAGGCCCCGCTGCGGCTCTCGATCGGCGATGTCCTCGGACTCGCCGACTCGGCGTCCGAGAACGTCGGCATCGCCCGAGCCGGCATCGAGGCCGCCGGCGGTCGCCTCACGCAAGCACGCAGCGGCTGGTTGCCCCAACTCACGGGTTCGGCGAGCTATACCCGAACGCTCAAGAGCCAGTTTTCCTCCTTTGGTGGCAGCCGCGGCGACGATTCCACCTCAAGCACGCCGGCTCCGATCGATTGCGGCCGCTACCGTCCCAACCCAGGACTATCGGTGGCGGAGCGGCTCGACTCGCTCGAGCGCGGACTCGACTGCTCGGCCAACGGCAGTAGCGGCGGCTTCGACCTCACCAACCTCCCATTCGGTCAGGCGAATGCCTGGCGTTTCGGACTCGACCTCCGGCAGTCGATCCTCGACTTCGGCCTCTCGGCTCGTACCCGCGGCGCACGAGCGGGCGAAGCCCAAGCCGAAGCAGCGTACGACGCCGCCCGCGCAAAGGCTGTCTTCGAGGCTGCCACCGTCTACTACGACGCCCTGCTCGCCCGGAGTCTCTTGACCATCGCCGACAGCACTCTCGTCCAGGCGGACCGCACGCTCAGCAACACGCGACTGGCCGGCGAGGTCGGCACGGCTGCGGAGTTCGATGTACTGCGCGCCGGCGTCGCGCGAAACAATCAGCTCCCGATCGTCGCGCAACGACGCGCTCAGCGCGATGTCGCGTTGATCCGTCTCCGACAGTTGCTCGACCTTGACCCCGATCAGCCGATTGAACTGGTCACACCACTCTCGGACACGTCGGCCGTGCCGTTGCCCGAGCAGGTGCGCGCGGCCGAGTCCGGGGTCCTGAATCCCGATGATCGCGCCGCCGTTCGGCAAGCCGATGCCGCGCAGCAGGTCGCCGAGGCCACCCGTGATGCCGCCTCGGCCGGCCGTCTGCCGACGCTGGCCCTCACGAGCAGCTATGCGCAGCTCGCCTATCCCAAGGATGTCTTCCGGTTCGGCACCTTCTTGAGCGACTGGACAGTTGGTGTCCAATTGAGTTTGCCGCTCTTTACCGGCGGCCGCATCGGTGGACAGGTGCGCGAGGCGGCAGCCAACGCCGACGCCGCCCGACTGCAGCACAAGCAGGTGCGCGAGAACGCGGTGCGCGAGTCCAGCGAGGTGCGCCAGCTACTGACCGCCGCTGAGGAGTCCTACGCCGCGAGCGAAGGCACCGCTCGGCAGGCACAGCGTGCGTACGAGATCGCCGAACTGCGGGTCCGCGAGGGGCTCTCGACGCTCACCGATCTCGCCGATGTCCGTCTGCAACTGCAGCAGGCCGAGGCCAACAGCGCGCAGGCCGCGCGCGACTTGCAGGTTGCCCGTCTCCGACTTCGCCTGCTTCGTGACTTGCCGATCGGCACGGGCAGCACACTCGGAGGCGGATTCTGATGCCCACGATGCACTCACTTCCAGACCGATCCGGAGCAGCCAAGCCGATGTCAGCTCTCTCATCACGCCACGGCGTGTCGTTGCTCCTGCTCGTCTCCCTGGCCGCGTGCGGCGGCGGCGCTCCCGAAGCGGGATCCGCCGATTCCACCGCCGCACCACCCATTCAAGTCAATGCGGCGATGGTCGCCACCGCCGACAGCGTCCTGCTTGAGAGCGGTCCGGTCATCTCGGGCACGATGGTGGCGGAACGCGAGGCGCAGCTTCGGGCCCAGGTCGGTGGCACCGTGCTCGCTTTGCTGGTGCGCGAGGGCGATCAGGTGCGCGCGGGGCAGGCACTCGCCGTGATCGACACGACGGTGCTCGCCGATCAGGCCCGGTCGGCTCGGCTCACCCTTGCCAGCGCCGAACTCGCCGCGACGACGGCCCAGCGCAACGCCGAGCGCAACACCCAATTGCTCGCCGCCGGAGCCGTGGCACCGCGCGACATGGAGAATGCCCGCGATATGGCCGCGCAGGCCAAGGCGATGGTCGAGGACGCCCGCGCGCGCGTGGCGGCCGCCGAGAAGCAACTCGCCAACGCGACCGTGCGTGCGCCGTTCGCGGGAGTGGTGAGCCAACTCTCGGTGAGCCTGGGCGACGTCGTGCAGATGAACGGCGCCCAACAGCTGGCCGTGGTGATCGATCCGAAGGTCCTCGAGCTCGAGGACAC
>JBBSPX010000126.1:0-7526 GCA_038258395.1 Gemmatimonadales bacterium
CTGGCCCCAATCCGCATGCCCGACGGTGTGCCAGGCGACGGCCTGCAACAATTCCTCGTCGGTGATGCCGTCCTGCCGAGCGCGCGTGGCAGCCGCCGGACCGTGCAAAAGCTTGACGAGGCCGGGTTCGTCGGTCCACTTCCGCAACACTGACTCGTCCGCATTCCGGAGTGCGTCGTGCAGCCAGCCAGCTGCCGACCATCGGCGCCGTTCTCGCGGAGCGAGCTGAAGCTGTTCGGCCCAGCGCTCGAGGAGCGCAACAACGCGCTGGATGTGTGCCAGCCGGTTCGGAGTGACCACCGCCCAGGATGGCAGCCGGGATGACGCATCAGCGGGGAGCTCGCTCATGGGCCTCAGCGACCCTTGTGATCCGGTGTGGTCACGATCCGATTGGCGTCATCAACGAAGACCACGTGGGGTGCATGGCTCCCCACCTCGTGCGCGTCAAAGTCGGCGTAGGCGATCAGGATGACCAAGTCACCGGCCATGCCGAGACGGGCGGCCGCGCCGTTGAGCTGGACCGTCCCGCTCCCGGCCTGTCCGGGGATGATGTAGGTTACGAACCGGTGGCCATTGTTCACGTTGACGACGTGAATCTCCTCGTACTCGACGAGGTCGGCAGCAATCATCAGCTCACGATCCAATGTGAGCGACCCTTCGTAGTGCAGGTCCGCCGAGGTGATGGTGGCGCGGTGGATCTTGGACTTCATGAGGCGGCGTCGCATCTCAGATGTCCCCCGCGCCAAGGATGGTGTTATCGATGAGTCGAGTCGCACCCACCCTCGCAGCAATCGCAATGATCGTCCCGGGCGGCGCGACGTCGACGGATGTCATGCCCTCCGGCTCGACGATCGCAATATAGTCTGGCACCACTGCGGGAACGCGGTGCACGACCCCCTCGATGACACTGCGTAGTCGCGCCGCAGATCGCTCCCCCTCATCCCAGGCCGCGCGTGCGGCACCCAGCGCGGCCGAGATGCAGAGCGCATCCGAACGTTCGGTCGGCGAGAGAAAGGCGTTGCGTGAGGACAAGGCGAGACCATTCGATTCTCGGACGGTCGGCTCGACGATGATGGTCACCCGCATGTCCAGGTCCTCGACCATCTGGCGAATCAGGGTCGCCTGCTGGATGTCCTTGCGCCCGAACACCGCCAGATCGGGTGTCACGATGTGCAGCAGCTTGGCCACCACGGTCAGGACCCCCTCGAAGTGACCCGGGCGCGATGCACCTTCCCACTGATCGGCGATTGGGCCGGGTCGCACCGTCGTCCGCATGCCCATCGGATACATGGTGGCCGTCGTCGGCAGAAAGCAGAGCGTGGCCCCGTGCCCGGCGGCCAGGGCGAGGTCGTGCTCCAGGGGACGCGGATAGCGTGTGAGATCCTCGTGGGGGGCGAACTGCAGCGGATTGACGAAGATGCTCAGGACGATCTCGTCGCCGTGTGCGGCGGCCACATCGAGCAATCGCAGGTGTCCGGCGTGAAGCGCTCCCATCGTGGGGACGAACACGACCCGTCGGCCTGCGGCTCGGGCCGATGTCACACGGCGCCGGATGTCCTCGATGGATTCCGTATGGTGCATCGCGTCAGTCGAAGGCGTGGCTGGCGGCGGGATAGGTGCCAGCGCGCACATCGGCCGCGTAGGCGCCCGCCGCCTCACGCACCACGGCACCGAGCTCGGCATAGCGGCGCAGGAACTTCGGCGTGAAGGCCTCGTTCAACCCGAGCATGTCGTGCAGCACCAGCACCTGGCCATCGCAACCGGCACCCGAACCGATCCCGATCGTCGGGATCGTGCATCCCTCGCTGATCTCGGAGGCCAGTTGCCGTGGCACCAGTTCGAGCACGAGGGCACTTGCCCCGGCATCCTGGAGTGCCATCGCATCGGCGCGCAGGCGCTCTGCAGCGAACGCGTCACGACCCTGCACGCGGGCGCCGCCGAGGCGATGGATCGATTGGGGTGTGAAGCCCAGATGACCGATGACGGGGATCCCGCGGGCAACCAGCGCCGCGACGGTGGCCGCCATCTCCCCCCCCCCCTCCAATTTGACGGCCTCGCACTCGGTCTCGGCCATCACCCGCCCCGCGTTCCGGATCGCCGACTCGACACTCACCTGGTAGCTCAGGAACGGCAGGTCGACGACCACCAGCGCGCGTGTCGTGCCGCGGCGGACACTCGACGCGTGATAGATCATCTGGTCGAGCGTGGCACTCAGCGTCGAACGTCGCCCGGCGAGCACCTCGTTGACCGAATCGCCGACCAGCAGGAGGTCAATCCCCGCGTCGTCGAGCAGTCGAGCCATGAGGGCGTCATAGCAGGTCAGGATGACCAGGCGTTCACCCCGGGCCTTCATCGCGGTGAGCCCTGGCATCGTGCGGCGCACGTCAGCCATGGTGGACCGCCGCACGTTGCGCGAGCTGGTCCTGCCAGAATGGGCGATCGCGGAGACCGGGGTGTGGCAATCGGAGCATGGGATCATCGGCGATGACATCGCCGAACATCACGATGTCGAGATCCAGTTCGCGCGATGCCCACGGCTCCCGCCGCATCCGTCCCGCCCGCTGCTCCAGATCCTGGCAACACCGAAGGAGTTCAGCTGGCGAGATCGTGACCTCGAGCAGGACCATCGCATTCAGATACTCCGGTTGGTCGAGGCCCCCGAGCGGCTTGGTTGCGACCGGTTCGGTTGCCGCCAACACGTGTACGCCGGGTGTGGCATCGAGCCCGGCCAATGCGCCGGCGATTGCTGAGGCCCGATCCCCCAGATTGCTCCCCAGCGCCACGAAGGCCCGTGCCGGGCTCATGTCGGATCCAACGCCGAACGCAGGGAGCCCAGGAGTCGGTCGAGGGCGTCGGGGCCCCCGGTGCGGAGCGCCTCGACGGCGGCGCTGCCAACGACCACACCATCGGCGAGGCGACCAACCTCTTGCGCCTGTGCCGGTGTCGAGATCCCGAATCCGACGGCGATGGGCAGCTCGCTCGCCGCGCGAACCGCCGCAATCGAATTGGCGAGCCCCGCGTCGAGTTCGCGTGACGCGCCCGTCACGCCGAGACGAGCGACGAGATAGAGGAAGCCTTGGGCATCCGCCACCGCAATCGCGAGTCGATCGCCACGCGTCGTGGGGGCCACGAGGCGTATCAGGTCCATTGGAGATTCCAGAAGCAGTTGTTCGGTCGCCGGATCCGCACCGGCAGGCAGGTCCGTGAGCAGGATCCCCGCGATCCCCATCTCGGTCGCGCGGGCGATCAGCCGGTCGAGGCCAAACTGCATCACCGGGTTGAAGTAGGAGAACAACACCACCGGCGTGTCGATGGCGGCCGTCTCGATCATGTCGAGGGTCGAGGCCAGCGAGACACCGTGCCCCAGTGCTTCGAAGGTCGAGCGCTGAATGGTCGGCCCATCGGCCACGGGGTCGCTGAAGGGCACGCCGACCTCGAGGATGTCGGCGTGCCGTGCGGCGACACCGAGCGCCTCGACACTCGTCATCGGGTCCGGATGTCCAGCGGTCAGATACGGGATGAAGGCGGCGCGACCTTGGGCCTTGAGCCGCGGCCACACCGAGGCCAACCGTGATTCAGACGAAGAAATCACTGACCACCAGTCCGTACCGATCGGGAGAGGTCACTTTGACGATCGTGCGGGCGTGATTTCCGTCCGGCAAGGTACGGCAGAGGTCCACGAGCTCGCCTGGTGGCGGGAACCGCGTCCCCTGCTCATCGATCGATATGCGCACGAGGGGTCGATGCAGTTGCGAGCTGTCCGTGCCCGGGCCAGCGACGATCGCCACTTCGAACGTATCCAGGATCACTGCGGTGCCGACCGGATAGATGCCGAGCAGGTTGATCAGTGCCTTGACGAGCACGGGATCGTAGCCGCGATTCGGGTTGAGCCACATCTCGCGCAGGACCTGCGCAGGTTCCCACGGGTCGGCCTGATAGGAACGTCGGGTCGTGGCGGCATCGTAGCCGTCCGCCACCGCGACGAGTCGCGAGAAGAAGCCGAGTCGACGCGGCCGAACCGGGCGCGGATAGCCGGTGAGGTCGACCTTCATGTGATGCTCGTGTGCGGCGAGGATCGAACGATAGGCGAGATCCTCTCCCTCCCGCATCTGGAACAGGGTCAGCGTCCCCAACCATGGATGGGCCTGCATCCGTCGCCACTCGGCGTCCTCGAGGGCAGTGGTCTTGTTGAGGATCTCGACCTCGATCCGCGCCTTGCCGATGTCGTGCAGCAACGCGGCGAGTCCAAGATCGTACAACTGTCGCCGCTCAAGTCCGAGGCGTCGCCCAAGGGCGACGGCGAAGATGCAGACGTTGACCGAGTGCGTGAAGGTGTATTCATCGTAGTCACGCAGCGTGGTGAGGCCGGTGATCGACAGTTCGTTCTCGAGGACCTGGTCGACCAGCAACTGCACGGCACGCTTGAGGCGCCGGGTATTCGGTGCGCGCCCCATCCGGACGCCGTTGACCACGTCGCGCGCAGTCGACACGCCGTGGGCGTAGGTGCGCTTGGCACGTTCGAGCGCTTCGTCGCCTTCCTCGTCACGGGTATCATGCTCGCCACCGACCTCGATCTCGAGGTGGCTGATCCCCAGTTGGTCGAAGCGGGCGCTGAGTTGCTCGAGGCGGTCTTCGGGCAGCAATTCCGCGGGAATCGAGTTGAGCTCCTGCAGGCAGAGCTGCCACTCGCGACGCGTGATCCCCTCGTTGATCCGGAGCACGCCGATACCGTTGTCGCGCAGCATCGTCACGAAGCCGCTGAAGGCCGCAAAGTTGTCGAGCCCGAGGCGGAGCCGGGTCTGATTGATGAAGATGAACTCGCCGGACAGGCGAATGTCGACGACCCCCTCCAGCGCCAGCGTCGCGACGCTATGCGCCTCGAGATCATCGAGTGCGCGCTGCACCGTCGCGTTCTCGACCGGATAGAGCTTAAGGGCCCGAGCACTCCCGTGGATCGCGAGCAAGAGTACGCGGCCACTCTGCCGGACGACCGATTCGTCGACCTGGGTGCTCATGGCGTCCAATCCCGCAGGACCGTGTTGGCGGCGGCGCGAACCACTGGTTCCTTGTCGCTGGTGAAGCGGTCGACCAGCATGCGCGCCTCGAAGGTGCGGATCTTCGCGAGGGCATAGATCGCGCACGCTCGGAGTTCAGGCGCGGCGGTGCGACGGAAGAGCCCCTTGGGCTCGAGGATGCTTTGCATCCGGGGCATGGCCTCCCCGCCGGCGAGCGCGGCGTAGGCCTCGAACATGGCGCGTCGCTCACTGCGTTCCAATTCGATTGCGCTGTCGCCGAAGAGCAACCGCTCGATGTGGACCTGGGCACGCCCACTCCCGCCGCGGGCAAGGATTGTCTCCATCGCCATCTGTCGCACCGTCCGATCCGGGTCGAGGAGCGCTTCCTCGAGCGCGGAGATCGCAGTGGGTGTCCCCAATCCGGCGAGCGCCTGCACCGCCGCGACGCGGACCGGCTCGGTCCCGTGCTGCAGGTGGTGCAGCACCTTGGGGACCATCGCCTGGAGCTTGAGGCGCGCGACCGCCTCGAGCGCCGGCTCCAGTGCGTCGGGTGGTCCGCTGTCGAGCACCGCGCCGAGCCCGTTGGGATTGGTGCGCACGAGATCGTCCACGCTGGTCGAGAGGAGGCGCCGGATCGCCGGATCGAGGCTGCGCCCCAGATGCGCGAGGACCGTGGGAAGGGCGGAGGGCTTGAGTTCCCGGATCACCGCGCTTACATCGGCGTCGCCGTCGCGTACGCCGCTGTCCTCGAGTACGCGGAAGAGCTGCTCGAGGATCTCGGGTTCCGACAACCGATCCTCGAACGAGAGGATCGCCGTGTACAGTTCCTGATCAAGTCCCGGAACTCTGGCATTGATGACGCGCAGTTCCCGGAGTATGTGCGCCACGGAACCGAAGCCTCCCGTGGCGAGCTGCGCCGGCAGGACCTGCTCGAGGAGGTCGACCACTTCGCGTCGCACGGCGGGATCGGCCACGGTCTCGAGGATGTCGAGTAGCCCATCGATCGCGGCCTGGCGAATATCTCGGCGGTATTCCTCATCCAGTTCGCCCCGAATGAACCGAATCTCTGCCTCATCCAGGAAATAGGGGGTCGAGTCTTCCTCGTCGATCTCCGCGAGCCCCGCCTCACCTGAACCCCGGGTCGTAGCCACCTCGTCCTTCGCCGCCCCTGCCGGTGGCTTCACGTCGCGAACCGGACTCTCCTGCATGAACTCGATGCCATCCCCGAGCGCCTCGATGAAGGCATAGCTGATCAGGACAAACTCCTGCTCCCAGAGCAGGGTCAGCAAATCGTCCGATGCGTCGGCCGCGAGTCGACGCGCGCGGTTGACGACCTCGAGGAACCGGATGATCTCTTCGCTCTCGACGCCCGGCGTGAACGTGAGCCGACGGAGCCCGTCCTTGTAGAGCTGCCAGACGAAGCCGTCGCCCCGCGCACTGCTCGGCAGCACCGAGACACCTTCCCAGGTCGCATCGTTCTCCAGGATCTCGAGCACGAGGCACCCCGTCACCCCCCACACCGGGGCAAACGCTGTTGCCAACTGCTCGACCGCGCGCTGGTAGACGGGGTTGTTGGGCAGGTACATCTGGAGCGCCCTGGTCCCCTTGTCGAGGGTCCGGAGCAGTTCCTCGACGATCTTGACGTCGTCGGTGACGGAGTCGGCGAGCGAGACGCTCACGCGGCTGGGGTCCCGAGGCCGGCGACATGCTCGACATCCTTGTCGCCGCGGCCACTCAGGCAGAGCAGCACGATGTCGTCGGCCGCTCCGCGCGGGCGCCCGTCCATGAGCCACGCAATCGCATGCGAGGTCTCCAGCGCGGGGATGATGCCCTCAAGCTGGGCGAACTCGCGGAACGCTCGGAGTGCACTGCTATCATCGACGGCGGCGTAGGTCACGCGTCCCTGATCACGCAACCAGGCGTGTTCGGGGCCGACCCCTGGATAATCGAGACCTGCCGACACGGAATGCGCGGGGGCCACCTGCCCCCCGTCGTCCTGCAACAAGTAGCTCATGGCACCATGCAGGACGCCCGGCCGACCCAGTGTGAGCGTGGCACTGTGCCGCGAGGTCGTCACCCCTTCCCCGGCCGCCTCGACACCGACCATGGCGACCTCGGCGTCGTCCCGGAAGGCGGCAAAGATGCCCATGGCGTTCGAGCCCCCCCCCACGCACGCGACCACCTGGCCGGGGAGTCGCCCAGTCCGCTCGAGCACCTGCGCCCGCGCCTCGGAGCCGATCACCGCCTGGAAGTCACGGACCATGCGCGGGTACGGGTCGGGGCCGACGACGGACCCGATGATGTAGTGCGTGGTCGGCACGTTGGTGACCCAGTCGCGGAGCGCCTCGTTGGTGGCATCCTTCAGCGTGCGGGTGCCGGACTCCACCGGGATCACCGTCGCACCGAGCAACCGCATCCGGACGACATTGAGCGACTGGCGCGCCACGTCCTCGGCCCCCATGTACACGACGCACTCGAGACCGAAGCGCGCGCAGATCGTGGCGGTCGCCA
>JBBSPX010000127.1:0-7510 GCA_038258395.1 Gemmatimonadales bacterium
AAGACATCGCGCGCACGCAGGTGGAAGAGGTTGTGGTGCGCCGCCTCCAGCGCCTCGACGCGCTCCGCGCGCGTGGTCTGGCGGATCGGTTCGACACTCTTGATGCGGAACGGTTCGATGATGGTGGTCGGGGAAAAACTCATGCGGACTCCACGCGTCGGCGCCAGTAGAGGAAGACCGGCACACCGGCGAGCAGCAGGCCACTGCCGATCAGGGCGTTCCCGGGATTCGAGGTGATCGAACCCACGACGACATAGATCGCCGCGAGAATGAACAGCAAGGTCGTGATGGGGTGGAGCGGGACTCTGAACGGCACCGGGCGGTCGCCATCGCGACGCCGCAGCACGAACAAGGTCGCCGCGGTCAGCCCGAAGAAGATCCAGTCCGCGAACACGACATAGTCCAGCAACTGGCCGTATGTACCGGAATAGAGCAGGATCACAGCCCAGATGCCTTGGAAGACAATTGCGGTGACGGGGGTCCGCCACTTCGGGTGCAGTCGGGCAAAGCTCTCGAAGAACAACCCATCGCGCGCCATCGCCTGATAGACGCGAGGCGACACCAGCAACACCAGGTTCAGGAATCCGAAGGTCGACGCGACGATGCCGAGGGCTATAAGTGTTCGGCCGGCATCTCCCGCGACACTGGCCATCGTGTCGGCCGCTGGGGCGATGCTGGTGGCCAGCCCTGTCACGCCGAGCGCCTTGAGGTAGGCGAGGTTCACCAGTAGGTAAGTGACCGCGACCACACTCACTCCGACAATCAGCGCTCGTGGCAGGTTCCGTTCCGGGTTGATCATCTCCTCGGCCACGAAATTGGTCTGCTGCCATCCGCCGAACGCGAAGAGGACCGGGACGAGCGCCGCACCGATGAGAAGGAGCAGTGACCCTTCCGGCCTGACTGCGACCACGGTGGCGACCGGTGCCGGGGCCGCGAGCAATGCCGTCCCGACGAGGATCGCGATGGCCAGGAGCTTGAGCACGGTGAAGATGTTCTGGCTCCACGCCGCGGGGCGCACGCCGACGATGTTGAGCAGGGTGAGGAAGACGAGTGCCCCCGCAGCCATGGGTCGCTGCGCTTCCGTCCCGAGGCCGAGGAGTGCCACGGCATAGCCGGCGAAGGTCATCGCCACAGCGGCCGCGGCTCCCGTGGCGATCACCAGCAACAGTGCCCATGCGTAGAGAAATCCTGGCAGCGGGCCGAAGGCCTCACGGAGATAGGCGTATCCGCCGCCGGCGAGCGGGCGACGCCCACCCAGCTCCGCAAAGACCAACGCCCCCATCAGCGCCACCACGGCACCGAGCCCCCAGACGGCCAGCGTCAGCCCCGAGGTTTGGACGCGCGCAGCGACAACCGCCGGATTGAGGAAGATCCCCGATCCGATGATCCCGCCGATCACCAGCATCGTCGCCGAAAAGAGTCCCAGTCGACGGGCGTATCCGGTCGTGGTCATGGTCGACCTGTCGTGGAGGGTGGAGGTGGAAGGTGGGAGGATCGCGCCGTTCCCCCCCGGGGCGCAAGCCGATTGTAGTCAACGGACCGGGAGAGCCGGGTCGAGGGCGCTACTTTTCCCCGGGAGCGCGCCCAGACGGGGTGTCCTCCAGACTTCGTCCCCAGGCGGCGATCCCCATGATGCGTTCCATCCTCTTCTGGCTCTCCGAACGCCAGTCGATCTTCAACTTTGTGCGCCGCAATCGTCTGGCCCGCAGCATGGCATCCCGATTCGTGGCGGGAGAGACCGTGGAGGAGGCGGTGAACGCTGCGCTCGAGCTGCAGGCGCGTGGCATCACCACGACCCTCGACCTCCTCGGTGAGAGCGTCACTTCGTTCGACGATGTCGATACCGCCACCCGGACCTACCTCGAGATCCTTGACCGCCAGCATGCCGCCGGCATCGAGGCCAACGCCTCGCTCAAGCTGACCCAGTTCGGTCTCGATCTCGACGAGGCCCGCTGCGAGCAGCATGTTCGCCAGATCGTGGCACGCGCCGAGAGCCTGGGCGGGTTCATTCGGCTCGACATGGAGGGGTCCGACTATACGGAGCAAACGCTCGCCTTCCATCGGCGGTTGGCTGTCGATCATGCCGGTAGCGTCGGCGTCGTCATCCAGTCGTCGCTCCGGCGGTCGACGGCCGATATCGAGGCACTGAACGCCAGTGGCACACGGGTCCGGCTCTGCAAGGGGGCGTATCTGGAGGACGACGACGTCGCCTTCCCCGACAAGAAGGACGTCGATGCGCATTATGTGCGCCTCATGCAGATGCTGCTCACTAGTCAGACCTATCACGGACTCGCCACCCACGACGAGGTGATCCTTGCGCAGGCGAAACAGTTCGTGGCCGAGCAGGGCATCTCGCGTGATCACTTCGAGTTCCAGATGTTGTACGGCGTTCGACGTGACGTTCAGGACGCGCTCGTGGCCGATGGCTGGCGCATCCGTGTCTATATCCCCTTCGGGACCCACTGGTATCCGTATCTCATGCGTCGACTCGCCGAACGTCCCGCCAACATCTTCTTCATCGTCGGCAACATCTTCAAGGAGGGTAAGCGCCGCCCGTGAGGGAAATCACCCTCGGTGGCTACATGGCCGTCCACGACCGCGCCGCCGCCTTCGAGGGCAGCGATGGCCGCGCCTACTCCGTGGCGCTCTGGGTTGACGACGCGCCCGACGAGCGCGGCCGCCTCGCCGGCGCGCTGCTCTTTGTGCGCTGGCGTCCCGATGGGAGCGAGCCCGATGGTCACCTCGAGACGGAGTGGTTGGTTCGCGGTGCCACCGCGGAGGATGCCGAGTCCCGACTCGGCGCCATCTCGCTCTACGATGCCAAGGGTCACCTCGAGGACCTGATCCAGGCCCAGCAGGGCGAGGGGTCGTGACAGCACTTCCGGCAGTAGTGCTCGCGCGCGAAGGCGGCAGCTACCGTGTGCTGCTCGACGGCCTCGAACGGGTGGCGGTCCTCCGGGGCAAGGCGCGACAGGATCGAGACCGTGCCGTCGCAGGTGATCGGGTGCGCATCGACCCCGCGACGATCACCGAGGATGTCCTTGGGATCGACGGTGTGGAACCTCGCACGTCGCTCCTGTCGCGGCGTACACCCGAGGGCCGCGGGCAACGCCCGATCGCCGCCAACGTTGATCAGGTCATGATTGTTACCGCCACGACGCGTCCCGAACCGCTACTGCAACTGATCGATCGGTTGCTGGTGGTCGCGGAAGCCAACGAACTGCCGGCGCTGGTCGTGGCCAATAAGGTCGATCTGCTGCACGCCGGTGCGCTCCGCGCGCATCTCGCGGCGACCGGCTATCCGCTCCTCGAGGTCTCGGCGCATTCGGGCAGTGGTCTCGCCGCGCTCGCCGCGCGACTCTGCGACACTGAATCGGTCTTCACCGGTCCGAGTGGTGCGGGGAAGTCGTCACTGCTCAATGCGATCGAACCGAACCTCGGACTCCGGGTCGGTGAGCTCTCCGCCAAGGTGCAGCGTGGGCGTCACACCACCACGACGGCGACGATGATTCCGCTGATCGCTGGGGGATTCGTGGTCGACACCCCCGGTTTCAGCGAGGTCGGAGTGTGGGATGTGCATCCGGATGGACTGGCGGAGTACTTCCCCGAGTTTCGAACGCTGATTGATCAGTGCCGATTCGCCGATTGTCACCACGTCAGTGAGCCGGGGTGCGCGGTGCGGGAAGGCGTTGCCGCGGGGACGATCCCGGAGACGCGTCACGCCAGCTACCAGGCGATCCTCGCCGAACTCAAGGCCGTGCCTGAGGCCTGGGAGTAGTTCAGCCCGCCGACGGTCGGGCCGCGAGTCCGGCACCCAGCCGACACGAGGTCTCGCCCGCAGCTGTGGTGGCACATGCGGTGGCTCGCGGCAGCGTGTCGGTGGTGTGCAGCACGCTCAACTGTTCGCCGACGGCTCGCCAGCACGCGTCCCGATCGATGCCCTCTGGGACTTCGCGGCAGAAGGCGATGCCGGTGGTCGGGGCGGCGGTGACATCGATGAAGTTCTTGACCACACCGACATAGCACCACTGTCGCCAGGCCGGATCACCGGGCGCACAACGGGCCAATGACCCCTTCGTGTCCATCACGGTGACGCCACTCGCATTGGTTCCGAGACTGGTGTAGCAGACATCGCGGACAGATGTTGGCGTCCGGTCGCAGGCCGCCGCGGCCTTGGCGAAATCGTAATCGACCATGGTGAGCAGGATGCCACCCTGTCCGAGATAGCAGGCGCGTTGATAGCGTGCCCCGAGGGCGGTGCACGGGTAGAGGGCATCGCTCGAGTCGCGCATCTGGAATGGCGGCGGCAGTGCCGACATCGCGTCGTGATCCATGGCCATGCCGTGATCGTCGCCCGTCTGCTCGAGCGCACGAACCGCGGTGTGGTGTCCACCCGGGGCCGACGCGACGGCATTTTCCATGATGGCGCCGCCGTAGCACGACTCCTGATCCCACGATCCGTTCAACCAGTCACAGCCGCTGAGCGCACGGGGCAGGTCCCACTTCCAGACCATCTCGAGTCCATGGCCGAGTCCGTGCAGGCACTGGAATCGGAGCCAGCTGTTGGTCCCGATCGGCGCGATCGCATCGCAGAGGCCGACGACGCGGGCCGAATCGACGTTTCCTGAGGCGGTCAGGTAGGACTGAATCACGCCGTGGTAACAACCGGATTGATAGAGCGAGGTGCAGCTGGCGAAGACGTCGGCGACTGGCAGTCCGGGCCGCCAGGCTCGGATCCCGATCACATGCGTGAACATGTGCCCGTTGGCGGCGATGTCGTGATTCTCCTGCCCGAGTGCCTCGAGGGCACCCAGCGCGAGGGAAACGCGCCCATCGGCCGACAGATGGAGGAAGTAATCCTCATAGCAGGTCTGACGCGCGTCGTCGCCGAGCGCCTGACAGCGCTGGCTCGCCAGAGTGGCGAGGGTGGTGGTGTCGGCCGCCGTGGTGGCGGCATTGACGCGCGCCGCGAAGGCGTCGGACGGTTCCTGTGACAAGTCGGTGCCGCACGCCGCGAGCAGGAAGAGTGCGGACAGCGTCAATAGGCCATGGCGGATTCCGTGGCTGGTCATTCCCCCCCCTTGATCTTGGGCGTGCCTCGCCGGGTCCAACGGTTCGCATCGCGTTGTTCGACCTTCGTCATCATGCCCTCGAACGCCTCCTCGAGGTCGATGCCCTCCCGATTGGCCATGCAGATCAGGACAAACAGGATGTCGGCCATCTCCATCGCGAGATCGCCCTCCGCTTCGTCGGGTTTCTTGGTCTTCTTCCCGAAACGGTGATTCACTTCGCGGGCCAGCTCGCCCACTTCCTCGGAGAGCCGCACCATGTTCGTGAGCGGATCGAAGTAGCCCGCCTCGAACTGTGAGATCCACTGATCGACGCGGCGCTGGTGGTCGGTGAGAGGCATGGGAGCTCGAGAAGCGAGAAGCGAGAGGCGAGAGGCGAGAGGCGAGAGGCGAGATGAAATCTACCTCGCTTCACGCTTCTCCCTCCTCGCCTTTGACCCCCGCCCGGTCCCGCCACCGTCGCGCCGCCTCGCGATCCTTGTCGGTGGCGAGTGCCGGATTGAGTCGGTCGATCACCGCCGCCCAGCCCTGGCTCTCGGCGTCGTTGCGCAGATAGTCGCCGATGACCTTGATCACCTCGAAGCCCCGGCGCAGTTGGAATGACAAGGTCGGGTCACGCCGCTTGCCGGCCACCACCTGTGCGACGTAACTCTCCGGGCTGAGGACGCCTGCCACCTTGTGGTAGCCACGCAGTCGGGCACCGGCCCTGATCCGCTTGAGGCCGAGCTGGTCGACCACCTTGTCGCGCGCATGGTAGAGGGCGGTGCCAATCCCCTGCCCGCGTTGCTCTGGGTCGGCCATCACCTCGGCACCGTAGAGCGTCATCCCGTTTGGATCGTGGGTCGAGAACATGCCATTCGCCGTGATCTCGCGCCATGGCCGATCAAGGTGGGCGAGCTCCCACTTGAGCCGCAGGGACGACGCCATGCCAAGGGCCTGCTCGCTGCCGTCCTCTCTAGGAACCACCGCGACGAACTGTCCCTCGGGGAAGAGGGCAATGTGTGCCAGCAATTGTGCCGGTGCCCACGCGGAGTCCGCTCCGTAGATCCGGGAACTCAATTCGATGATCCCGGGAATGTGCTCGGGGCGAGTCGACCTGACGCGGAGCCGGTGCGTCACAATCGCACGATCTCGGTGGTGGTGAGCACCGAATGGGTCGTGGCGGCATCCCGAAGCGGCAGCACCGTGCCGGTCTCCCGCGAGCGTCGCAGCAGGTCGAGGTCAAGATCCGCGATCACCATCTGTTCCTGGTTGATCGTTCCCTCGGCGAGGATGCCGTCGCGCGCAAACGCAAAGTCCGACGGCGTAAGTACCGCGGCCTGGCCATAGTTGAGGTGCACCGCCGGAACCATCGGCAGCGAGCCGACCGTCGACGAGGTGATGACGTACATCTGATTTTCGATGGCGCGGGCTTGCGCGCAGTAGCGCACCCGCAGGAATCCCTGACGATCATCGGTGCACGACGGCACGACCAATACATCGGCGCCGTTGAGTGCGGCCGCCCGCGCGATCTCGGGGAACTCGACATCGTAGCAGATCGCCACGGCGAACCGCCCCCACTCGGTCTCGAAGACGGTGAGTCCTTCACCCGATGAGACGACCCACTCCTCCTTCTCGAACCGCGTCATGTGCAGTTTGCGTTGCGGGTGCCAGTTCCCATCCGGACCGAACACGCGGCACTCGTTGTGGATCCGATCGCCGTCGGCCACGGGGGCCGTGCCTCCGACGATCCAGACGCCCTCACGCTTCGCGGCTTCACTCAGCAGCGTGGTGACCGCATCGACCTGATCGGCAAGATCACGAACCTGCTCCCGGATCGGCCGTTTCACGTTGCCGAGCGTGAGCAATTGGACCGAGAAGTACTCGGGGAACACCACGAGGCGTGCCTTGTAGTCGGCGGCGGTCTCCACGAGCGCGTTCACCTGATCGGCAAACGCGGCGAAGGTGGGCACCGGCCTGAGGAAGTACTGCAATGAGGCGACTCGAAAATGGGACACGACGTCTCCGGACAGGGAATTCGGCAGTTGCGGGTCACGTGGAGGATAAGGGGAGCGAAGGCAGGGGCCCTGGCCGCCGACTTCCGGGTCCAGCTAGCAACGCTAGATTCTTCCCGTCCCCTGCGGCCCTGGGACGTTCACCAACGAAAGGCATCTGATGCGATCGCGCGAGCGAATCCTCGGCAATCTCGAGCAGATCTACCGCGAGTCCTACGATCTGGCGCGCGAAAGCGACTCTGGCACCAGGATGGCCGACCTCGACAACGCCTACATGCGCGACCAGCTCATGCTCGAAATCCTGCTCGATATCCGCGACCTCTTTGCTGTGGCGCCTGCGGCGGCAGAGCAGGGGAAAAGTGCCCTCGAGAAGCTCGAGACGCTCCGCCGCTTCGCACGCCGCTAACCGGAGACTCAGATCATGCCCCGCAACTTGCTGCTCGCCTC
>JBBSPX010000128.1:0-7467 GCA_038258395.1 Gemmatimonadales bacterium
ATATGCGATCGGCTATCCC
Organism: Gemmatimonadales bacterium; assembly: GCA_038258395.1. Lineage (GTDB taxonomy): Bacteria > Gemmatimonadota > Gemmatimonadetes > Gemmatimonadales > GWC2-71-9 > Palsa-1233. The sequence goes on from JBBSPX010000128.1 coordinate 20, forward strand.
CTCGGTGCGCTCATGGCGCTCGGCATCATGGTACGATCCACCCTGCGCGGCCGTCGACACATCGTATGGAAGGGACGCCAGTATGCGAGCGACATCTGAGCACGGAACCTTCGCATGATCCTGTTGCTGCTCGTCGTGGCGGTGCCACAGGACACCCTGCATTTCGATTTCACGGTGCTTACCGTGCGCTCGGCTGTGTCCGTCGACGCCAGACGCGCGCCTGCGTTCGACAGCCTCTCCCTGGCAGGCCGGTTGACGGTCGTGCTCTCCGACACGGTCGGCGGGCGCGTGGCGCATGCCACGATTGACAGTGCGGCGTCCGACCGCCAGACCACGACGAGGAGTCCACAGCTTGGTGGCAGCCGCTACAGCACGGTTCTCTGGTACGGAGAGCGTCCATCACCGGTCACCACGGTTGGCACCTCGCTCTCGGCGATGCAGGGATTGCCTGTGGTGGCGGCACTCTTCCCCACCATCCAACCGGGCGTCGCCATCAATGACCGCTGGGTCGACACCACCGAGGTCGAGCATGTCGTGGCGGGCGTCCGTTCGCGCGGCACACGCGTCACGTCGTGGTTCGTGATCGATCGCCGCAACGACGCGCTCCTGGTGTCGGGGGATTTCGCTGGCTCGGCCACTGCGACACTCGACCCCAGCAATACCATCACCCTGACTCAGCACGGCACCGTGCGCACCGTGGTGAGGCCAGGCGCACCCGCTGATGTCGCCGAGGTGACCGACTCCGCCGACGTGGCACTCACGCTCAGCGGCACGGTGCTCCACATCCGGCAACTCACCCAGATCACCCTGGTGCGGCGAGGATTCATGGCACCCGGTCGGCCCAACTTGCGGCGACGCGTACCCAACTGAAGCAGGATGGTGTCCGACCGTGAGGACGTGGTCGCCAGACTGCGCGGGTGCAGCATCCTGACACAATCCCGGCAACAGCGCGAGAGATTTTTCGCCTGATCGGCACCGCATTCCTCTCGGTCCCGACGATGGCGTCTATCCCGACCGACCCCGACATGCCGCTCTCGCATGTCGGCATGTTGGGTAATGTGCCCTGTTGGTGGACTCCGCGTGACCCAGGTGCCACCCGGAAGCGAGCTCGCCTTCTGGCTCGAAGCGGACACCTCGGCCTGATCCTCAGCGGCGAGACCTCGGACCAACACGAACTGATCGTGACGATTCGACCCTGTCGCCCCTTCCGCGTCGTCCCACCATTCCATCACTCGCTCGGCCTGACGCGGCTCAGTCGATTTGCGCCGACCGGGTCACGTCTCGGGGATGCCATCGCCATTGCGAAGGCGCTCGACCTGGATGCCCAGGGACGGGAAACCTTCCAACGTTTGCGTAAAGTCATGGCCGTGGCGGCGCCGGAGCTGCGAGGTTCCAGCCAGCCCGCCGATCGACAAACCTGGCTCCTGCTCCAGGTCACGCGCCTGCTCTTCCTCAGGTTCGTCGAATCGGAGGGATGGCTCGATGGATCGGCCACCTTCCTGCGCGATGCCGTGGATCAGGTCCTGATCTCCGGCACGGACCCCGGTCGCGAGCTGCTCGAGCCACTCTTCTTTGGAACGCTCAACCGGCCTCGCGATCGGCGAAATTCCCGATCGCGGCAATTCGGCACGATCCCATTCCTCAATGGAGGTCTCTTCGAACCCCATGCCCTCGAACGGGCACACATGTGGCGACTCCCTCGTGACCGTTGGCGCGAGTTGCTCGATGCCGTGATCAACTCAACCGAAGTGTCGCTCGACGTCGATGCCCACCCGGACGCCATCTCTCCAGAGATGCTTGGTCGGATCCTCGAAGGACTGATGGACCCCGAGGAGCGCTCCCGTGCCGGCGTGTTCTATACACCACCCGCCCTGGTCGAGGTCATCGTCCGTGAAGCAGTCGCGTGTCACATGGCACCGCGACTCGGCCGCTCGGAACACGAACTCCACGAGGCGCTCGAGGCCCCGGACCCCGACCTGGTCACGCACCTTCGGTCGCTACGCATCCTGGATCCCGCGGTCGGTTCGGGCGCCTTCCTCGTCGGTGCACTCCACCTGCTGCAACGCGGTCCCGGCGGTTCGCCTGCACTCACGCGTCGCCTGATTACCAGCAACCTGCACGGCATCGACCGCAATCCGACCGCGGTCCGCATCACCGAACTGCGCCTCTGGCTCGAGCTCTTGCGCACCATGCAAGGAACCAGAGCTGAGCAGGTGGATCCGCTTCCCAATCTCGATGCGGCCATTCGAGCGGGTGATGCACTGATCGATCCGCTCGAGGGCCGTCGGATTCCCGCCCACCTGATCGCGACGCTCCAGCAGGCACGTCACCAGGTCGAGGCGGCTCACGGCAGCGCACACCATGTGGCACAGCGTCGGCTCATCGTCGCGGAGCGTGCCGCGATCGATGCGGCACTTGCGGAGGAGCTCTCCCAACTCACGGCGCGGCGCGCCGAGGCACTCGAGGTCAGGAGTGCTGCCACCCTCTTTGCAGGTGTTACACCGCCGGTCGCGGCGCCGGTCGAGCTCGATCACGCCATCGAGCGCGTCACACGCGAGCGCGAGGTCCTCCAGCGCGATGACCGCGCCGCCACATTCGCGATCGAAAGTGCGTGGCCCGACGTACTCTCCGAAGGAGGCTTCGACCTGGTGATCGGCAATCCGCCATGGGTGCGTTCGGAACGTCTGCCCCCAACGGTGCGTGGTCGGCTCACTGCGCGGTATCAATGGTGGCATACCAAGGGCAGAGGATGGTCGCATCCGCCGGATCTCGCCGTGGCGTTCGTCGAGCGCGTATTTCGCCTGATCCGTCCGGGTGGAACGTTCGGACTCCTTGTCCCGGGGAAGCTCGCCACCACGGCGTATGCCTCGGTTGCTCGAGCAGCACTGGTGTGCGAAGCCACCATTCACACGGTCGCCGATCTCGCAGACGACCCGCGGGCAGCGTTCGATGCGACGACCTACCCGTTGGCGCTGGTCGCAAGCCGCACACCACCGCCCCCGGAGCATGTCATCCGACGGGGACTCGATCGCGGCTCAAGCGTTGTCCCGCAATCCGCATGGCAAGGTGCACGGTCGTGGGCCGGGGTCGACGGCGTCAGTACCGTCCTGATTCGCCGCCTCGCCGCGGACCATCCAACGGTGGCAACAACACATACCCCCAGCATCGGCCTCAAGACGGGAGCCAATGCGGTCTTTCTGGATCCGCCTGGCGACCTCGACGAGTGGACGAGGCCAGCGATTCGTGGCCGTGACGTCGGGGTCCACGGACTTACGGTACGTCACAAGATTCTCTGGCCGATCGACGTGTCGGGAATGCCATTCCGGACGCTTCCTCTGGCTTTGGGGCGCTACCTCGCCCCGTCCGAAGCGCGACTGCGGCAACGTGCCGACCAGGTCCGGGGGCCATGGTGGCAACTCTTCAGGATCGGGCCTGCGGCGTCACGGTGGCGGGTGATCTGGCCAGACATCGCCACCACACTCCGTGCGATTCCACTCGAGGACCCCGACCCCGTCCCGCTCAACAGTTGCTATGTCGTGCCATGCAGTTCGCGCGAGCGCATGCTCAGGCTTGCGGCCTGGCTATCGGTCTCGTGGATCGCTGCACTTGCGCGAATGGGGGCTGAGCGCGCGGCCGGCGGCCACCACCGATTCGGCGCACGCGTTGTTGCCGGTCTGCCCTGTCCGGAGGCGATCTGGACAGATCGTCACTTCGACCCCTCTGGAGATGACACAGCGGCCAGTCGCGACGAACGCGCCGCGGAGTTGCTTGGATTGGACCAGGATCATCGTGCCGCGCTCGCTGCACTCGCGCCGACTCGTCGCTGAGGCGCTCGACATCCTGGGAGGCCTGCCACGCGCGGGGCTCTCATGCGTTCCGGGACAGATGCCACCCCGCGCTGACGCCGCGCTCTCGCCCGACCAACTCAAACTCGCAGAACGGCTGATCCTGGCGCTAACAGGGTGGCGCGCGGTGGTACTCGCGGCGCCGGTCGGTAGCGGCAAGACGTGGGTTGCACTCCATGCAGCGGCACGGCAGGGTGGCGCCATTGCCGTGATCGGGCCCGCGTCCCTCCGGCACCAGTGGCTCGAAACCGCGGCCCGGCTTGCGTGCGACATCACCTATACCTCACTCGCACGGGTGAGCCTGGGCCATCTCCCCCCCGCAGAAAGCCGCATCGTGCTGATCGATGAGGCGCATCGACTCCGGAATCCTGGAACACATCGGGTGCGGCACCTGACGCCATGGCTGATCGGCCGCGAGACGATCTACATCACCGGCACGCCGATCGTGAACGGCCCTCGCGACCTGATCCGACTCTTGCGCCTCTCCCTGGCCGACGACTGTCTCCGCCTCGATGGGGTGGCATCTCTCGAGGCGCTCGTTGCCTCCCCGATTCCGCCTCGCGCGCTCGAACGCTTGGTGGTTCGAGGAGCACCGCCCGCATCGCGGGTGCCGATCGTCCGGCGCGAGCTCCACCCGCTCCCCTTGGAGAACGCCCGAGGCGCGATGGTCCTGGAGACTCTCGGCAGACTCACGCTGGGCGAGTCGGCCGCCATCGGACGGCTCGCGCGCGTGGTGCTTCTTGATGCCGCCGCATCGAGCGATGCGGCGTGGCGCCTCGCGTTGGAACGATATCGCACCCTGCTCCGCCATGCGCATCAGGCCGGGAGGCTATCGCGTGCTGCGATTCGGGCGTTCATCGGGTCGTGCCCCGATCAGGGCGTGATGTGGGAGCTCTTCAGGACCTCGGATCTACCGAGCCTGCTCCCTGTCGACGACCTGACTGCGCTGGACGAGGCCCTTGCCAAGCCGTCGGACGACACGGCGTGGATCACCGCGGTGATGGACGCCATTGTCGATTCGGGTCCGACCCTGCTCTTCACGCGACATCTCGGGACACTCGGTGTCGTGCGGAAGACACTGGGGCCCAGTGTCGCGTGGGTATCCGGCGAGTCGGCCGGCATCGGTGAGCATCGCCTGCCACGTCGGGACGTCCTCGCGGCGTTCGGTCCGTCGCGCGATGCCTGGCGATTCAGGCGCACTGCCCCAGAGCTCCTGGTGCTCAGCGATGTTGGCTCCGAGGGCCTCGACCTTCAGGGCGCACAATGCGTGGTGCATCTCGACCTGCCGTGGCATGACACCGGTATCCGCCAGCGAACCGGTCGTGCGGCACGGATCGGTCAACGCGCCCCCCACGTCCTGGAAATCCGTCGCCTTCCGCCAACCCCGATCGGTGAGGCCCTCGGCATCGTGAGGACAGTACGCCGAAAGGCGCGCCGGGCACGGCGTTGGATGCGCGCACTGGACGGCAAGCCACTCGTGATCGCGAGGTCCGTCGATGCTGAACCTGCGTCATGCGATGTCGTCGTGATCGTGATCATCCAGTGTGGTGCCCGGCAGGGGGCAATCGCGCTGGGGCGGGAGCGAGGGGGCGCGAGTTGGCTGGGATTGGACCTCACCACGGTCGAAGTGCTGCAAAAGCGGGGAGCGCTGGTCAAGACTGTGCATCCCCCGTGTCCACCGCCACAGCTCATCGAGGCGATTCGGCGCACCACGGCGCCGGTGTTCGTTTCCCGGCCGGAATTGGTGGCGAACCTGATGGCCGCCGCGACCGATGCTGCGGAGCGGCGTCAGGTCGATCGTGTTGGGGCGCTGGACGACTTGGTGCGGAGCGCGTCACGCAGTCATGGTATTGGACTCGAACAGTGTCTGGCCGGCGCAACACTCGATGAATTGTTGAGAGCCGCAGCGCTCTTCGAGCGAGAGGACACGGAGCAGTTATTCAGCCATGCCTACCTCATCCCGGCCATGACGTGACGTGACTAGGTTGTGGCATGCCAACATCCCATCCTGTCCTGTTCGACCTCGACGGCACGTTGATCGACTCGATCGACCTGATCGTTGACAGCTATTTGCACGTGTTCCGAACACACCAGTTGCCCGCGCTCTCACGCGAGGAACTCATCGAGGGCATCGGCACGCCACTCTGGACCGTCTTCGGGGGCTTCACGGACGACCGTGCCGTAATCGACAACTGGATCGTGACCTACCGGGAGTACAACCTCGCGCAGCACGACCAACGCGTGGTGGCCTTCCCCGGAGTGATCGAGATGCTCCGGACGATCCACAACACCGGGCGGCCGCTCGGACTCGTCACGAGCAAGAATCACGCAGGCGCCGAGCGAGGCCTGCGGCTGATTGGCGTACACGAGCTATTCACGGTGATCATCGGGTCCGACGACGTGACCCATCCCAAGCCAGATCCGGAACCAGTCCGGCGGGCGCTCGAGCTGCTCGATGCCGAGGCGGCGAACGCGTGGTATATCGGAGACTCGCACCACGACATCGCGTGTGGTAATGCCGCCGGGACTCGCACCATCGCGGTCACATGGGGACCGGTCGCCCGTGAGCGCCTGGTGGCGTCCGAACCGACCCACCTCGTCGATACACCCGGTCAGCTTCTGGCTCATCTGGGCATACTCCACGGGGCGTAGCGCGAGCGACGAGCCTATTCCCCGCCGCCACCATGCAGGGCGCGCAGTCGTCGCGCTACCAGCCCCTGCCCCTCGGCATGCATGACGGCGATGAAGATGGTGTCATCGCCGGCAATCGTCCCGACGATCTCGGGCCAGGCGAGCAGATCGAGTGCGTTGCCGGCTCGCTGTGCCTCACCCGGTGGCGTGTGCAGCACCACCAGCGCCTCCCCCGCCGTATCGACGGTCAACACCGACTCCGCGATCCGGCGTTCGTTCGGATCGACAATCTCCTGCAAACGCTGCATGGCCGCGCGGACGTAGATGCCCTCGCTCTTGACCAGTCCAAGCCGGGTGATGTCGCGACTGACCGAGCTCTGGGTGACGTCCCACCCTTCCTGGGTCAATGCATCGGCCAAATCGTCCTGTGTGCGGAACGCCCGGGTGGCGATCATCTCGAGGATCTTGAGCTGGCGCTTCTTGCGATCGGCGGTCATCAGGTCAGCCGATCGAGTGCGGCAGCGATGCGCCGCTGTCGAGTCGCGGCGCTGCGTTGCGCTGTCCGGAGGCGTGCCTTCAGGGTGGCGAGTCCGAGGTTGCCAAGCCCACCGGTACTGCCGCGGTGTTCAAGCACCTCTCGAGCGGACAGGCGGGGCATCTCCCCCCCCCGTTTGACATCTGCGGCGATCTCACGGTAAGTCTCGCGGAAGGGTTTTCCCTCTCGGACTCGACGCATCGCCTCATCGGTGGCAAAGACCTCCGGCCGCATGGCCGCGGCGGCTCGCTCCGCGTCGACGCCGAGTGCTGGCACCGCCATGGTCAGCATGCCGAGCATCTCACGAGTTCGGGTCAGTCCACGGAATGTCGGAGCCTTGAGGAGCTGGAAATCCCGGTGGTAGCCGCCGGGGAGCCCACGCTTGAGTGCCATCACGGTATGGAAGTCACCCTCGAGCGCCGCCGCGCGCGCGCGGG
>JBBSPX010000129.1:0-7314 GCA_038258395.1 Gemmatimonadales bacterium
GGCACCGCAGCACCGGCCCACGCCGACACGCCGCCGTGGTCGGTCGGCGTCACCGATGGGAAGAAGGCGGAGGCGCAGAAGTTCCTCGAGGCTGGCAACGCGCTGTTCCTCGACAAGAAGTACGCCGAGGCCGCGGCATCGTTCGAGAAGGTGCTGGTCACGGACCCGAACAATCACGACGCGATGTACAACCTCGCCAACAGCTACCTGGCCCTCGAGAACGGCGAGCAGCTGCTCGGCATCGCGAAGAAGCTGGTGGAGCAGGAGCCGCTGAGCGACGACAACCGTCGTCTGCTTGCGCAGGGCTACAACCTGCAGAAGAATCAGGATTCCCTGATTGCCGTGGTGACCGATCTCATGGCGCTGCCGACCAATGTCACGGTCAAGGCGTTCCAGCCGCGTCCCGTAGGGGCGCTGATCACGGGCACGGCGATTGGCAAGAAGGCCGAACGAGATGCGGAAGCGGTGCCTGCGGCCCCGAAGACGCTCGTGGTGGAGTTCCTCGGCAAGGACGGCATGGTCGTCGAGTCGAAGGAAGTCGAGATTCCGGCGCTGATGGAGGCCCAGACCTTCGAGTGGAAGGCCGAGGCGACCGGTGAGGGGATCACCGGCTGGCGCTACCGCGTGAAGTAGGCCGACCGCACGGGCGCTCGGCGTTGCCGGGCGTCCGGGGGTCGGCTAGATTCGGCCCGACGCGGGAGTAGCTCAGTTGGTAGAGCATCAGCTTCCCAAGCTGAGGGTCGCGGGTTCGAGCCCCGTCTCCCGCTCTGAAGCACTTCGACGCCCCGATGAGCCTCACTCATCGGGGCGTCGCTTCGTTGGGCCAGACCACCGGGAATCCGCATGAGGTGGAGGCCCGTAACCCTTGCTGGCAGCATCACATACGGGCATATTGATCCGGTGAATACTCGAGGTGTGGCGTGATCCGTGTGACCCAGGTGGCTCCCGATTCAATTGGCGAAGGCATCGGGCTCGTGCCCGGGGCCGAGCTGTTGACGGTCGATGGTCGAAAGCTCGACGATTTCCTCGATTGGGAATTTCTCACCGCAGAGGAGGAGTTCACCCTCCTCTACCGGCTCCCGGCCGACGAGACAGAGCACGAGGTCGAGGTCGAGCGTCCGATCGAAGAGCACCTCGGTGTCGCGGTCGAGCCACCCCGGATCAAGCGCTGCGCCAACCGTTGCGATTTCTGCTTCGTCGACGGCAATCCCGAGGGCGTCCGCGAAGTGCTCCAGATCCGGGATGACGATTACCGGCTCTCGTTCCGCTACGGCAATTTCGCCACACTGACCAACCTCAAGCAGCACGATGTCGACCGGATCATCGAGTACCGGTTGTCGCCCCTCTACGTCTCCGTCCATGCCACCGACCCGCAGATTCGTCGCTGGGTGCTCCGGAATCCGCAGGCGGAAGATCTGCTCGCGCAAATGCACCACTTCGCGGACAACGGCATCGAGATGCACACCCAGATCGTGATGTCGCCGGGGAAGAACGACGCCGACGTGATGACGCAGACCCTCGACGACCTGTGGGAGTTCGGGGAGAAGATCCTCACGGTCTCGGTAGTCCCGATCGGACTCACCGAATTCAGCAAGCATCACCTGGTCAGCGAGCCGGATCGTGATCAGTGCCAGGACGCCGTGCGGCGGCTCGAGGCAGCGATCACGCGTGCGCAGCGGGAGCGCGGCATCACCTGGGCCTACGGCGCCGACGAGCTGTACTTGAGGGCCGGCGTCGAGCTCCCGCCGGAAGAGCGCTACGACTCGTTCGATCAAGTCGAGAACGGTGTCGGGTCGGTGCGGTGGCTCCAGCGGCAGGTCCGTGAAGGCGCGCCTCACCTGCCATCGTGGGCCGGCAAGCGTATCGGCGTCCTCACCGGGATGAGCATGGCCGCCCTGATGCCGCAAGTGCTCGAACCGCTCCAGGCGGCTACAGGTGCCACCTTCGACTTGATCGCCATCGAGAACGACCTCTTCGGTCCGCGAGTGACCACCGCGGGCCTCCTCACCAGCGAGGCAATTCGTGTGGCGATCGAGACGATGACTCCGGTCGATTTGGTGCTGATCCCGGGCGAGTGCATCAACGAGGATGGCCTCTTCATCGATTCGATCCCACTCATCGACGTGCAGGCCACGACGGCCATGCCGATCCGCCCATCCAAGACCTTCATCGACGCCCTCGGGGATCCACTCGCCGCATGAGCAAGCCCACCATTGCCATTGTTGGGCGGCCGAACGTCGGCAAGTCCACCCTTTTCAATCGGCTGATCGGCGGCCGCGACGCGATCGTGTCTGACCAGGCCGGCACGACCCGAGATCGTCACTTCGGTGATGGTGTCTGGAATGGTCGCGAGTTCTGGCTGGTCGACACTGGCGGCCTCGTCCCCGACTCCGATGAGACGATGGACAAGGCGATCCGCGCTCAGGTCGAGACGGCCGTCGATGAGGCGCAACTCGTCGTGCTGTTGGTCAACGGCAAGGATGGCGTCAATCCGATCGACGCCGAGATCGCACGGCGTCTCCGCCAGTCGGGCCGCCCGGTCTTGCTGGCCGTCAACAAGCTCGACGATCTCCGCGACCACGACGCCCGGCATGTGTTCCACGAACTCGGCATCGGCGAGCCATGGCCCGTGAGCGCCACCAGCGGGAAGGGAACCGGCGACCTGCTGGACGAGATGGTCAAGCAGCTCCCAGTGCTCGACGAGGCAGAGGACCCGGATACCATTCGCGTCGCCGTGATCGGTCGGCCGAATGCCGGCAAGTCATCGCTCGTGAACCGCCTCCTCGGCGAGGAACGTCTGGTTGTGACGCCGATCGCGGGCACCACCCGTGATGCCATCGACACGACCTTCAATTACCACGGTCGCGTGATGACGTTCGTCGACACCGCCGGCCTCCGGCGGAAGGCCAAGGTCGATGGTTCGCTCGAGTTCTACTCGACCATCCGCACCGAGCGCGCCATCGATCGTGCCGACGTCTGCGTGCTGGTGGTCGATGCCCCACGCGGCCTGCACAACCAGGATCTGCGCATCGCGACCCGTGCGTGGGAACGTGGCGCCGGGCTGGTGATCGTCGTCAACAAGTGGGACCTGATCGAGGACAAGGATGCCAACACGGCGATCCGTGGACAGAAACTTCTGATCGAGAAGGCGCCGTTCCTCGAGCATGTCCCGTTTGTCTATGCGTCGGCACTCACCGGTCAACGCGCCCGCAACGTGCTCGATGTGATCGTCGAGGTGCACACCGCGCGAGAGATGCGGATCGGGACATCGCAGGTGAATGACGTGCTGCAGGAGTTGCTCGCGCGCAACGCGCCCCCGCAGCAGGCCGGTGAGGCGGTGAAGCTGCTCTACTGCACCCAGATCAATACCAAACCACCGGAGTTCGCCATCGTGACCAACCGCCCGGATGACATTCCCGAGTCGTACCGGCGGTTCCTGATCCGTGGATTCCGCAACGCCTGGAACTTCACCGGCGTGCCGATCCGACTCAAGCTGAATCGGCGGGGCAGTCGGTCATGACGACGGCCGTGATCATCGCAATGGTCGGCTCCTATCTCCTTGGCGCGATCCCCACCTCGTACTGGGTGGTCCGCGCCGCGCGCGGACAGGATCTCCGGACAATGGGATCCGGCAACCTCGGCGCGACCAATCTCTATCGTCAGCTCGGCTGGAAGTTCGCGGTCCCGGTTGGCCTCTTCGACGCGCTCAAGGGAGCGATCCCCGTCGCCGTGTTCGGTCCATGGGCCGGGCTCGACGTGCTCGCCTCGATCGGACTCGGCTTGCTGGCGGTCGTCGGGCATGTCTGGAGCATCTTCGTCGGATTCCGTGGCGGCAAGGGTGTGGCGACCGGGGGGGGGATCGTGCTCGGCGTGGCGCCGTTCGCCTTTGTGGGTGCGCTGGTGGCGTGGATCCTGGTGGTCAAGTTCACCGGCTATGTCTCGCTCGGCTCGATCGTCTCGGCCGCTCTCCTGCCGCTCTTGATCTGGTTGTTCAATCCCGCGGATCGGATTGCCGTCCTGCCGATCGCCGCCCTCGCGCTGCTGGTGATCTGGTTCCATCGCGCCAATATCCGCCGGTTGTTGGCCGGGACCGAAAATCGATTCGGCAAGCGTGCAACCTCCGCCGGAGGCACACCATGACACGCGTGGCGGTCATCGGCGCCGGCGCGTGGGGCACCGCGCTGGCAGACTTGCTCGCACGCCACGACGTCGACACCACGCTTTGGGCGTTCAAGCGCGAGGTGAGCGATGCCATCAACACGCAGCACGAGAATCCACTCTACTTCGAGGGGCACGCGCTTGCGCCGTCACTCCGGGGCACCTCCGATCTCAGGGCGGCGCTGGCTGGCGCGGATCTGATCTGCAGCGTCACGCCAAGCCATGTGGCTCGATGCGTTTGGCGCGAGGCAGCGCCGATGATCACCGCGGGGACACCGCTCGTCTGTGCCACCAAGGGCATCGAACCAGACACGCTCGAGCTCATGCACGACGTCGCGCGGGACGAGTTGCCACATGCGCACTTCGTGGCCTTCTCGGGACCAAGTTTCGCGGAGGAGGTCCACGCCGGTCAGCCCACCGCAGTGGTTGCCGCATCAGAACATGACGACGCGGCCGAGCGAACCCAGGCGCTCTTCAGTTGGCCTTCATTCCGAGTCTACACCCAGCACGACGTCGTCGGCGTCGAGGTCGCGGGTGCGATGAAGAATGTCATGGCGATTGCGGCAGGGGTGCTCGAGGGATTGGGGCTCGGTCACAATCCGCGCGCGGCACTGCTGACGCGCGGGCTCGCCGAGATCTCGAGGCTTGGTCAGGCCCTGGGGGCGGATCCGCTCACCTTTGCCGGACTGGCCGGCATGGGCGACCTGATTCTCACCTGCACCGGTGGGTTGTCGCGCAATCGTCAGCTCGGCATCGATCTCGCAGAGGGTGTCACGCTCGAGCAGCATCGCGCGAAGGTGCGAACGGTCGCGGAAGGGGTCAACACGGCGCTCGGTGCGTTCCGTCTGGCGGAACAGCATGGGGTCGAGATGCCGATCACCGAACAAGTCAAGGCGGTGCTCTTCGACGGCGCCAATCCCAGGGAAAGCATCAGCGAACTGATGGAGCGCGACCTCAAGTCCGAGAGGTGGACGTGAACCTTCCGAATCCGGTGCAGGAGTTCTTCTCGATCGGCGACGTGTGTCAACTCACCGACCTCAAGCCACACGTGCTTCGCTACTGGGAATCGCAGTTCAAGTTCCTCAACCCTGCGAAGAACCGGTCGGGCAATCGGGTCTACAAGGCGCGCGAGGTCGAGCTGATCATGCTGGTCAAGAACCTCCTCTACATCGACAAGTACACTATCGAGGGGGCCCGGATTCGGCTCGACCAGTTCCGCCGCACCGGCGAACTGCGCCATCACACCGCCGCCGCCACGCGCGAGCAGACCGTCCGCGAGGTCGCGAACGAGATCGGCGATATTCTCGCCGTGCTCGACGGCCGGACCCCGGCGATCCGCGGTGGTCGAGCGGACGACGAGTCCTAGCTCGGCTATCTTCCCACGATGCACATTCTTGCAACCAACGACGACGGCATCCTCTCCCCGGGTATCCAGATCCTGACCGAGGCCTGCCGAACCGTCGCCGACGTCACGGTCGTGGCGCCAGACCGTGAACAGAGCGCGCAGTCACATGCGCTCACGATGACTCGACCGCTCCGGCCGATCCGACGACCCGACGGGACATGGCAGGTCGATGGCACACCGACCGATTGTGTCCTGCTGGCCCTCGAGGCACCGCTGGTGTCGTCGCGTCCCGATTTCGTGTTCAGCGGGATCAACCATGGCCCGAACATGGGCGAGGACACACTCTACAGCGGCACGGTCTCGGCAGCGATGGAGGCGGTGGTGTGCGGCATTCCCGGCATCGCGTTCTCGTTCGCCGGTCGACGTGATGACTTGCTCGCCGGCTACCTGCCGATCGTCACGCAGTTGGTGCAGCGGATCGTCCGGCTCGTGGACATGCCCCCCAACACCCTGCTCAACATCAACCTGCCGGAACTGCCGGCCGACGAGGTCAAGGGCATTCGGGTGGTTCCCCTCGGGTCCAGGTTCTTCCAGAACTCGGTGATGAAGCAGCAGGACCCGTGGGGTCGCGACGTCTACTGGATTGGGGGGGGGCAGATCACCTGGACCGGAGAGGTCGACACCGACCACGCCGTGGTGCGCGAAGGCTTTGTCGCCGTGACGCCGCTACACCTCGACCTCACCAACTTCTCCCTGCTCGATACCGTTCGGGGCTGGGCGCTGGCCCTCGAGGACTGATGTCCGACGGCTATGCGGGGTACCGGTCCGCGCTGGTCGAGGCGCTCCAGCTCAAGGGCATCCGTGACATGGCGGTGCTGCGGGCGATCGCCACGGTGCCGCGACACCGATTCGTCCCGCCGGAACTCGCTGGTCGCGCGTACGATGACGTCGCGCTTCCCATCGGTGCCGGCCAGACTATTTCCCAACCGTACGTGCAGGCGCGCTCCTGCGAATTGCTCGAGCTGACGGGCAGGGAACGCGTGCTGGAGATCGGGACCGGGTCCGGTTACCAGACGGCACTCCTCTCGATGCTGGCCGAGATGGTGTTCGGGATCGAGCGAATCGCCGAGCTCGCCCGACGCGGCCATGATGCGCTCAAGGCGTGTGGGTTCACCAATGTCTCGGTGATGCATGGCGATGGGACGTTGGGGTTCAAGCCCAGCGCACCGTACCATGGCATCGTCGTCGCGGCCGCGGCGCCCAGCGTCCCCAAGTCGCTCGTCGATCAGCTGGTGCCCGGTGGGCGTCTGGTCATCCCGGTGGCCAAGGACGGCGAGGACGCCCAAGTCCTGACCCTGGTGCGCCGCGACGTCGAGGGGCCGGGATATCAGGTCACCCCAATCTCCGATGTGCGGTTTGTCCCCTTGCTCGGTGAGTTCGGCTACTCGCCTCGGGAGTCCTGAATGGAGCTGCTGCGCCAATTCGCCGATTTTTTCCTGCACCTCGACACCCATCTGGCCGAGATCATCGCCGACTACGGAACGTGGACGTACGCGATTCTCTTCCTGATCATTTTCGTCGAGACGGGGCTGGTGATCATGCCGCTCCTCCCAGGCGATTCGCTCCTCTTCGCGGCGGGGACCTTCGCCGCGCTCGGCAGTCTCAACCCGCTGCTGCTGATCACGTTCCTCGCCACAGCCGCGATCCTGGGCGACACGGTCAACTACTGGATCGGCAAGCGGATCGGGGCCCGGGCGGTCTCGGGACACATCCGCTTCCTCAAGCAGTCCTATCTCGACCGGACCCAGCGA
>JBBSPX010000130.1:0-7226 GCA_038258395.1 Gemmatimonadales bacterium
CACCACCAATCCCGGGGGGTGTCACGTCCCCCGGCATGACCAATGATAATTGCGTGCATTTCGGGGCGACTGCTTTTGGCGCGGCCGTCAGGCCGCTCGGCACGACCAACGATCCACCCGTGCATTTAGGGGCGACTGTGAAGTCGCCCGGCAGTACCCGCGATATCCGGCTGACGATTGACCGGCGTTGGAGGCCGCGTTTCATTGGTCGCGCCGGGCGACGTAACCGTCGCCCCTAAAACTGTCGCCCCAAAGGCGGTCACGCATCGATTCGTCCAATCGTGCATTGAATCGGTGGTCCGAATCAATGGGATCCGCGTTTCGTGCGTCATGCCCATTCGACCCCGAAACGAGATCCTGTCAGCCGCGCCGCCCGCGTATCACCTGATCACCACGGTGACGTACCGGCGTCATGGCCTCCTCGCATCGACCAACCTGAGTGGATCACGATTGTCACCAATCGGGGAGATCGTCGCGGCGGCCTGGGAGTTGATCCCTACCCATCGCCCGTGGATCAGCCTCGGCCTCTCCGTCGTGATGCCCGACCACTTCCATGGGATTCTCCATTGGACCGAGGTCCCGCCAGGTCGGGCCGGTTCGCTGTCCCGCGTCGTCGGGGGATTCAAGGCTGAGGCCACGCGACTCGCCCGGGCAAGCGGCCATCTCGGACAGGAAGAGCGCCTCTGGCAGAAGGGCTTTGATGTCCGTTTCCTGACGACGCCGCGCCGTTTAGCAATGGCCGAGGGGTACATCCGGGGCAATCCGTTTCGGTCGGGACGACCGTTTTAGGGGCGACTGTGAAGTCGCCCGGCAATACCCACGACCGATGCATTTAGGAGCGGCCGTCAGGCCGCTCGGCACGACCCGTGGTGCCCGGCTGTCACATGATCGACGTTGGACGGCCGCCGTTCATTGGTCGCGCCGGGCGACCTTACGGTCGCCCCTAAAGGCAGGATCGCAGGTGGACGACCACGTGCATTGGTCGCGCCGGTCGACGTGACCGTCGCCCCTAAATGCGGCAAGGTTCATTGGTCGCGCCGGGCGACGTGACCGTCGCCCCTGAGGATTCCACCCGCCCCAACCCCGCCTCGATATCCGCTACCAGGTCCTCGGCCGACTCGATCCCCACCGACAGCCGAAGCAGCGTGTCGCTGATACCGGCGAACGCCCGCGCCTCTGCGTCCATCGCCGCATGGGTCATGGTGGCCGGATGCGCCACCAACGATTCGACACCCCCCAACGATTCTGCTAGCGTGAAGCATTCGAGCCCGTCCAAGAATTGCCGGACGGCGGGTTCCCCACCCCGGAGTTCGAACGAGACCATCGCACCGAAGCCAAGCTGCTGCCGTGCCGCGATGGCGTGACCGGGATGACTGCGCAGACCAGGATACCAGACGCGTTCGACTGCCGGGTGTGCGCCAAGTGCCGCAACGACCTCGACGGCGTTCTCCTCGTGAATGCGTGTGCGCGCGTGCAATGTGCGGATGCCACGGAGCGTGAGGTAGCTGTCGAACGGTGCGCCGGTGACACCGAGACAGTTGGCCCACCAACCGAGTTCCTCGACGAGTGATGCGTCGCGCGCGACGACCGCACCGCCCACGACATCGCTGTGGCCGTTGAGATACTTGGTGGTCGAGTGCACCACGATGTCGGCGCCGTACTCGAGCGGCCGCTGCCACGCCGGCGAGAGGAAGGTATTGTCGGCTACCACCAGGGCACCCAGCGCATGTGCCTTCTGGGCGACAGCCGCGATGTCAGTGATCCGGAGCAACGGATTGCTGGGCGTCTCGATCCAGACCAGTCTCGGCCTGCGCGCAGCGACACCAACGTCCAATTTCCCACTTCCAACTTCCCCTGTACCAGCCCACACACCCAGATCAACGAATTCCACATCGAACAACCCACGCCGACTGAGGTGCGTCAGCAGGCGATGCGTCCCGCCATAGCAGTCGTGCGTCGCGAGGATCAGGTCACCGGGACGAACGAGTTGCAAGACAGTGGTGATCGCCGACATCCCGCTGCTCGTGATGACACCGCCGCTGGCGCCCTCAAGCTCCGCGATCGCCGCACCCAATTGGTCGCGCGTGGGGTTGCCGGAGCGAGTGTAGTCATACTGCCGCTTGGCGCCGAATCCCTCGAAGGAGAAGGTCGACGAGAGATGAATCGGTGGGACGACCGCGCCGTGTTCGCGGTCGGAGCAGATCCCGGCACGTACGGCGGCAGTGGCCCGATGCTCATGCGGCATGGCGCACCTCGCTTCCGAGCGATTGGCCAATGAACTGACCCACCACGGCAACCTCCTTGAGGAAACCATCGTGTCCATAGATCGACGACGCGAGTTCGAGTCGACATGGACCACCATACTTCGCGGCCAACTCCTCGAGTTGCCAGACTGGGACCAGGGTGTCCTCGTGGAAGCCGAGCAGGTCGAGTGGCACCGTGATCTGGGCGGAGTCGACGTGATGCAGGTCGAGCGACTCGGAAAGTGTGAGGTAGCGATCGGGATCCCAGGTCGACGCAAATCGCCGACTGCCGTGATCGAGGTATCCCTCAATCGGGAACGCACCCGACGCGGAATCACGCGTCGGTTCGAATCTCGCAGCGAACTCTTCGACGGTCCGATACGTCGTCATCCCGAGTGCGCGGGCGAGCGCCACGCCCTCGGTGGGGAGACCCGCAGCGAGCCCGAGGCGGATGATTCGCCGCTGGATCACGCGGTGCGCGGTGGCCATCGGATGAGTTCGGTGTGCTGCCGCAATCACGGTGAGGCGACCGACTCGGGTCGGATACTGCGCGGCGAATGCGAGTGCCACCATGCCGCCGTACGATGAGCCGACGATTGAGTGGACGGCATCGACGCCGAGTTCATCGAGCACGGTGGCGAGCCGATCCGCCTGATCGCCGGTCGTCACCGTTTCATCTCCGGTGTGCCAGTCGATCCCAAGCACTCGGAACGTGCGCGTATCCAGGGCGAGGCCGCTGCCGACGATGCCGTCCCACCAGCCGGGTTGCGCGTTGCTCTCCGTCTGGCAGACGTGACGATGGGCGGAGATCCCACCGAGCGCCACCACGATCGGAGCGTGGGGCGGGCCGGTCAGTTCCCAGGTACAGGATGTCGTTGGGGAGTGAGCAGTCGTGACGGGCATTGGTCGTCTCCGGCGTGTGGATGGTGCTCCACGGCTCCCGGGCGGAGACGACGAACGCCCAGCGGCACATGAAGGCCGCCAGGCGAAATACGCAGTTTTTAGCATTTATTTAACGTGGTTGCAAGCAGCGGCAAATGACCACGGACTCCATCGATTGTGGGCCAACGATGGCGTCGCGGCGGTCGGATGTCAAGCTCCCCTGAGGCGCCGGCGTCAGCTGACGCTTCGGAGTCCACGCCAGAGATCCAGAGCGCCCGTTGACTCGTGCGCCTAAGGGTGCGCCAACCGGCGCCCCGTTATCTTGAGCCCCCATGGCCGGCGAATACATCTATACGATGCGGGACCTCCGGAAGGTCGTCCCGCCCCAACGCGAGATCCTCAAGGGGATCTACCTCTCGTTCTTCCCGGGCGCCAAGATCGGCGTGATCGGGTCGAACGGCAGCGGCAAGTCGTCGCTGCTCAAGATCATGGCCGGAGTCGACACCGACTTCCTGGGCGAGGCGAAGCCGCTCGAGGGCACTCGCATCGGGTACCTCCCGCAGGAGCCGGTCCTCGATCCGACCAAGGATGTGCGCGGTAACGTCGAGGAGGCGTTGGCGCCGATCCGCGCCCTGCTCACCGAGTTCGAGGAGATCTCCGCCAAGTTCGCCGAGCCGATGAGCGACGACGAGATGAACGCCTTGCTTGAGAAGCAGGGTGCGGTGCAGGATCGTATCGATCATGCGAATGCCTGGGAGATCGATCATACCCTCGACATGGCGATGGACGCGTTGCGGCTGCCACCGGGCGACGCCGACGTGTCGACGCTTTCCGGTGGTGAGAAGCGGCGCGTGGCGCTCTGCCGCCTGCTGCTCGCAAGCCCTGAAATGTTGCTGCTCGACGAGCCGACCAACCACCTCGACGCCGAGTCGGTGGCGTGGCTCGAGCGGTACCTGCAGGAGTTCACGGGGACGGTCGTGGCGATCACGCACGATCGGTATTTCCTCGACAACGCGGCGCAGTGGATCCTCGAACTCGATCGTGGTGAGGGGATGCCGTACAAGGGCAACTACTCCAGTTGGCTTGAGCAGAAGCAGAAGCAGCTCGCGACCGAGGAGAAGCAAGCGAGTGCGCGTCAGCGCAATCTTGATCGCGAGCTCGAGTGGGTGCGGCTCTCGGCGCGAGGTCGTCAGGCTAAGAGCAAGGCGCGCATCAATGCGTATGAGTCACTCGTGGCGGCGGAGGAAAAGGCCGACAACCAGGGCCACGAGATCCTGATCCCGCCGGCGCCGCGTCTGGGCGACGAGGTGGTGGTCGCCAAGAAGTTGAGCAAGGCCTACGGCGACAAGCTG
Source organism: Gemmatimonadales bacterium (assembly GCA_038258395.1). GTDB lineage: Bacteria > Gemmatimonadota > Gemmatimonadetes > Gemmatimonadales > GWC2-71-9 > Palsa-1233. Next base: position 4,478 of record JBBSPX010000130.1, read on the forward strand.
CTGTTCGACAATCTCGAGTTCTCGCTGCCGCGTGGCGGCATCGTCGGGGTGATCGGTCCAAACGGCGCCGGCAAGACGACGCTGTTCCGGATGATCGTGGGTCAGGAGACGCCCGACAGTGGCGAGCTCGTGGTCGGCCAGACGGTGATCCCGTCGTACGTCGATCAGTCACGCGAGGCGCTCGATCCCGACAAGACGGTCTATCAGGAGATCGCCGGCGACTACGACAATCTCCAGTTCGGCAGCCGGACCGTGAACTCGCGCGCGTACTGCGGCTGGTTCGGTTTCAAGGGTTCCGACCAGCAGAAGAAGGTCGGCGCGATGTCGGGTGGCGAGCGCAACCGCCTGCACCTCGCCAAGCTGCTCAAGACTGGCGGCAACCTGTTGATGCTCGACGAGCCAACCAACGACCTCGACGTCGACACGTTGCGTGCGCTCGAGGATGCGTTGCTGACGTTCTCGGGCTGCGCCGTCGTGATCTCACACGATCGTTGGTTCCTCGACCGGATCGCGACGCATATTCTCGCCTTCGAGGGCGACTCCGAGACGGTGTGGTTCGAGGGGAACTATCAGGACTATTCCGCGGACTACAAGCGACGGAAGGGTGTGGCGGTCGATCAGCCGCACCGGATCAAGTATCGGAAGTTGCCGACGTAGAGGTGAGGCGATGGACACCTTAGGCACGACCGTGAGGTCGTGCGGCGCGACCAGTGAACGGCGAAGACCCGTCCGCCGTGCCGGGCGACCTGACGGGCGCCCCGAAGGGGTTGGGCGGCGCCCGCCCCCCGCCACAGATAACCGAACGTCACCGCGGTGATCGCGGCATAGATCAGGGCGTCGACGGTGCCCTTGACCGCCGTCGACCACTTGCGCCCATACCAGATCGCCGCCGGCCAGTTGGCAAATCCGTAAGCGAGGAAGGCGGCCGGTCCGGTGAAATGCCACACAACGCCATGCTCGGTGCCGACCGGCAGGGCCGTGGCCGCCAGGCATGCCACGATCGCCGTCACCGCTAGAATGGCAAGCGTCCAGCCAATGAACATCGGCGCCATGCTCGGCTGCGCATTCGCCCGGACCGTCATGAACAGCACCGGTCCCTCGGCGATCTTCGTCTTGAACTCCGCCGACGCCATGTCCTTCCCTGACGTGCAGTAAGGCGTCATGTAGTCGCCCGGGGTGATGTGCAGCGGGCCAACCGCTCGCCGAAAGGCGTCTTCGTCGGGCACCTTGGTGAAGTCGGACTTATGCCATGGCATCACCATATGGATGATGGAGCTGGCAATGAAGATGAAAACGGTGGTCAGAACGATCGGCAGCCAAAGCGAGGCAAGCGGGATCATCGGGGTACTCCATGTGAGTAGGACGGCTTCGGGGAGGCGGAGAGAGTAGCGCCGAATCCGGGAGTCGGCAAATGCCCGCCGCCAGAGCAAACACTGTTCCTCGCCCGCCGCCGACCATGCGTTAGTTGGTTCCGCGACGCGTTCGTTGGATCACGACCGCCCAAACCCGCAGGTGACTGTGACGAGTCCAATTGGAAGCCTCCTGGTCCCGAACACGAAAAACCCCGCCGGAACCGGAGCTCGGGCGGGGGACTTCTCGGGGCCGATACTGTTCATCGGCTCTGCACCAACAATTTACCGTGACCGATCCCCTGACCACAACCCCTCGTGCCATCGATGGATATCTGGGCCAGCTGCGAGCCCAGATTTCTGTAGCGCGTTTGGCGCCGTACATGACTGCTTTCAGAGGCGACGCGTCGCAGGCCATGGCGGTGTACTTCTGGAACTCGGAGCTCTGCCAAGGTCTCTACCCATTCCTTCAGGCGCTAGAGGTTGCCCTCCGAAACCAACTGGACGTCACGATCTCCAAGTGTGCACCACGCTTCGCGCCAAAGGACATTCCATCCTGGATCGATGCCGAACCGAGCCTGCTGAGGAACGACCGCGCGATAGCCGACGTCAATCATGCGAAGCACAAGCTGCTCCACTGGGATGAGAAGGCCTTGACATTCCGGCGACCGATTCGTCGGACACACAATGACCTGGTCGCCGCGATGAGCCTCGGGTTCTGGGTGGGCTTGCTCGAAGATCGGTACGAGACTCCTCGACCGGACAGGATCTCACTTGACGATGAGGCGTGGCGCGAGGCGTTTCCGGGTTCGGATGGCGTTGGTCGACCGACGATTCGCCGAACATTCGGCGACATCCGACGGCTCAGGAACCGGGTTTTCCACCACGAGCCGATCTGGCCAAAGCGAGCTGGCGAGATGCCCGTTGAGGAGACGTTCCAGAGCGTACAGCGGGTGCTCGGTTGGCTCGGCCGTGACCACGCGAAGGTGTACCGCGGAATTCATCTGCGCGTCAGCCGTCCACCCTTTCAGATGAAGGGGAACATGCCACAGGAGGTGAAGGCCCGATTCCTGGACGCAGTGGGCGAGATGCTCTCCACCAGGTAGGGGGACAGCTTCCCGCCCTACCCCGTCAAATCCACCACTCTCGCATACGCATTGGAGCACGGCGGCAGCTCGCCGGACTCCCGGAGTCCCTCCAAATGGAACTCCGCCGCGGACGACATCTCGCGTTCCACGGTCTCGCGCGTGGGACCGGTGGCGACACAGCCCGGGAGATCAGGTAACCAGGCGGACCAACCCGTCGTCGTCTCTTCGACGATCATCAGCAGCCTCATCGGTTCAACCCCGCTTGGAAGGATGCCTGTATTGTCGGTGGCTCGGCCGGGTGGGGGCAAGTGC
>JBBSPX010000131.1:0-7198 GCA_038258395.1 Gemmatimonadales bacterium
AGGAGCAGCAGGCACGGGAGGAGGCTGGTGCGGAGCAGTCGCATGGGGAGGACCTTCGGCTGGCGGTAGGGGGCCACCCGGTGAAGTATCGGTCGGTCCCCGGCCGGACCGGAGATCTAGTCGATCACCCGTCGCGCGAAGCTCCGGACGCCGAGCCCGGTGAAGATCACTCCGAGCAGAGCGAGTGCCATCACCGACGCAAGCACCGGCAGGTGCGGCACGTTCGCCGTGAGCGCAGTCCGGAGGCCCTCACTCATGTAGACCAGCGGATTGAGAAGCACCCCGACCTGCAGCCACGGGATCGGATGTAACGAGGCCCAGGGGTAGTAGACACAGCCCAGGAAGGTGATCGGCGTCAGGACCAGCGCGAACAGCAGTCCGATCTGGGACGGTTTGACCACCGTCCCGAGAAACAAGCCGAGTGCCGCGGAGGTCCAACCGGCCAGCAATAGCATCGCCACGAGCAGCGGCCACGAGGCCACATGCACATCGACGGGTGTGGCGGGTAGCAGCGTCACGATCGGGAAGACCAGGGCGCCCGACAGGATCGCCTGCACGGCCCCGAACGCAATGCGTGCGAGCGGGATGGTGTGGAGTGGCACTGGGGCCAGAATGCGGTCCTCGATTTCGCGGGTCGCGCCCAGCTCGACCGAGAGGGGCAACGCCACTGCGGCGACGCCGGTGAAGATCATCGCCACGGCAATGAGCCCAGGGGTGAGGACCGTTGCGAACGATGTCGCACCCGCCGTCTGGAATCCCTGGCCGCTCTTCGGGAGCACGTAGGTGAAGACGAACACCACAAGCATCGGATTCATCACGGTCCGGAGTGCGAAGGCGACACCCTCTCGCCGGAGGACCGCCAGATCCCGACGCCACAGTCCGCGCACGACCGCCATCACCGTCGGGACTTTACTCACGGATGTCGCGTCCGGTCAGGGCAAGGAACACCGTCTCGAGCGAGGGCTCCACCACGGTCACCTCGCGCAACCCGAACGGTGCCAGGCGTGCGAGCACGGCGGCGAGCGCGTCGGGTGCCGGATCGAGGGTGAGACGGAGCCCACCCTCGGTGGACTGTACCTCCTGCACCGACTTCGAGCCGGTGAGGGCGCCCGCGGCCCCTGCGACATCACCGAGCACCGCATCGACTCGCGTGGTGCCCCCGTGGGTTCGCTTGAGCTGCTCCGGGGTGCCCTCGATCAAGACCTTGCCGTGGTCGATGATGGCCAGTCGATCGGCGAGCTCGTCGGCTTCCTCCATGTAGTGCGTGGTGAGCACGATGGTGAGACCCTCAGACTGCAGCGAGCGCACCAGATCCCAGAGCGCCAGGCGACTCTGCGGATCGAGCCCCGCGGTGGGTTCGTCGAGGAAGAGTACATCGGGTCGATGCGAGATCGCGCGCGCCAACTGCACGCGTTGCGCCAGTCCACCGGAGAGCTGTCCGGGCAGAGATGCCGCCCGGTCGGCGATCCGAAACCGCTCGAGCAGTTCCTGTGCACGCGCCCGCGTATCGGCAGCGTTCATTCCGAAGTAGCGGCAATGGAACTCGAGGTTCTCTCGGATCGTGCAACTGCGGTCGAGTGTGACGGCCTGACTCACGACGCCAATCCGAGCCCGGACCTCCACCGGCACGGCGGCGACGTCGAACCCGGCCACCATGGCACGGCCACCGGTCGCCCGGACACGCGTGGTGCAGATACCAATCGTGGTGGTCTTGCCGGCGCCGTTCGGTCCGAGGAGGCCGTAGATCTGGCCGGCGGCGATATCGAGCGAGATGCCATCGAGTGCGGTGACCGGGGGGGGACCCACATACCGCTTGACGAGCTGGTCGACGACCACCGCGCTCACGTCGAGGTGCGCCGCTTGAGACCGATGATGCCGACGGCCACGAGGCCGACCGCGACGAAGAAGATGCCGGATGGGACCGGGCGCCAGGGCTGGATGAGACCGCAGACGCCGGTCATGCAGACACTGGTACCGGTGGTCGAGAACTGGGCCAGAAGCCACGCCGGGATCGAGAGCATGTCCAAAAGATAGTGCCCTGACGCATCATCGGCCCGCACCCGATGTGGGTGCGAGCCGATGTGGGAGCTCGAGCGGACAGGGAGGGATTCGAACCCTCGATACCGTTGCCGGCATACCGGTTTTCGAGACCGGCGGTTTTAACCACTCACCCACCTGTCCGGGTGTGGCGTACGACAGGCGCACAATATGGGCTGGGGAGGGGTCCGGGATCAACCGGGTCGCCGCTCCAGGTCGAGCCGACTCCGCAGCGATCAGTCGCCATGGGTTGCCCGAGGTGGGACCTGCGCCGATACTTCCGTCGGCACGGGCCGATGACCCGGCGATGCACGACCGGACGGATCGAGTCCGGGAGTGGCACGCCCCACCCGTCGTCCTCGCTCAGATCTGATGGTCCGTCCTGCACCGTGCTGGCGCCCGGACCATCTGCGTACCGCGAATCTACCGAATGGAGCACTCCGATCATGGCTCTCTGGAAAGACCAGGCCCCACCAAAGCAGGCCGCGACCCCACCCGTTACCGAGCCACCACGAAAGGATCCGATCATGTCGACCGTCACGCCTCAGCGCGAGGAGTTCTCCCCGCGCACCCCCGAACGTTCCGCGAAGGAATCGGTGATCGCTGGCGACCTCTCGATCGAGGGCACCATCCAGGGGTCGGGCCATGTGCGCATCGCCGGACGCTTCACGGGCGACGTGAATGTGAAGGGCGACGTGACCATCGAGACTGGCGCGAAGGTGACCGGCGGGATCCGTGCGAACGCGATCACCATTGCCGGCGAACTCGAGGGGAACGTCGAGCAGGCGAACCGGGTGGAACTACTCGCCAGTGGTGTCCTGACCGGCGACGTGAAGGCGGGACAATTCACGGTGGCCGCTGGCTCCCGAATGCGTGGGAATGTCGAATTCGGCTGGGATGAGAAGGTCGCCGGTGCCAGTCGTCCCGTGGCAATGGAGAAGTCCTCCGCCGCATGACCTCCCGTTCGCGCAGCACCCCAGGCACCACACGCACGTGTCCGCACTGTCGCACCACGATCCTCGACAGTGCAAACATGTGCCCGGCGTGCCGTAGCTACCTCCGATTTGATCCGAGCAACACCACCAAGGAGCGGGCAACGGTCCAGCCGCTCCGCATTGATGGCACCGTCCGCCATACGGCGGGCGGCGAGGCGTGGGAATACAATGTGATCGTGACCGTAACCAACGAACGCGGCGAGGAAGTCGGCCGGCATGTGGTCGGCGTCGGCTCCCTCAAGCCTGAGGAATTGCGGCAGGTGTCGCTCGCGTTCGAGATCTTCGTTCCCGACGGCGTCACACCGCCGACGGATCTCGACGTGTCCTGAGTCGGGCACGCGCTGCCGCGACCGTGGCCACCACGCGTGTGGCGGCCATCGATCCGGAGCGGATCATGGTGCGGTCCGGCGGAGGAGCAGGTCCCCGAAATCGAACGAGAAATCCACCGATGGGCTCGCGGGCGCCATGCGTGCCTCGGCGACCCTACCCCGTGGGTCGAGCGTGAAGGTGAGGAACGCATCGGCGTGCAAGCCCCGGTCACGCCAGCGGACCACAAAGGTCTCGTACTGCCATGGGATCAGGTCACCGATGAGTCGCGAGGTGTGGGAAAACCGGATCACCAGCTTCCCGCGCTCGAGCGCGACATCGACCCCACCATACCAGGCATCCTCATAGTGGCCGGCATAGCGCGTGAGTGGCAGCGCCGGACGTGCGGTGGAATCGCGCGCAGCGGAGGTGCGTGTCGCGGCGGCGGCCGACATGGAATCGTTGCGGGCGTTGGCTGTCCGGTAGGCGGAACGCCAATCGGTCGATCCACCGGCATAGTGGTCCAGGATCTGCCAGACGATGGGATCCATTGCAGCGGACTCGTGATTGGTCAGCACTGAGACGCCGAGGTTGAGCTCCGGCATCATGGCCACGCGAGAGATGTAGCCGGGCAGGCCGCCGGTGTGGGTGAAGAGTTTCCCGCCGCGGTAGTCGCGGACATTCATGCCGAGCGCGTAGCCATTGAAGCGGGTCGACAGCGGCGCGAACTCGCCGGTGCTGACCGAGGTCCCGAGTGGCGTCACGATCGCCGTGAGCTCACGCGAACTCCGGATGCCGAAGAGTGGTGCCCGACCGGCAACTCGCCCGGAGTCGAGCTGCATGATCATCCATTTGGCCATGTCGCGGGCGCTGGCGTTGATGCCACCAGCCGGATTGACATTGTCGGTGGTGAACGGGGTGATCGGCTGGACCACGTCATCGATGCGGTCGTGTGGCGTCGCGACATTCCCCCCCCCGGCAGCCCCCGAATGGCCGACACGCGAATCGCGCATGCCGAGCGGCTCGAGAATGCGTTCGGCGATGAACTGCTCCCAGGTGCGGCCGGACACTGCCTGGATCACTTCCCCCGCCACGGTATAGAGCACGTTGTCATACGCATAGGCAGAGCGGAACGACGTCGCCAGCGGGATGAATCGGAGGCGCCGCACGATTTCCTGGCGGCTGTAGTCGGTTCCCGGCCACCAGAGCAGATCGCCTGCACCGAGTCCGAGCCCGCTCCGATGGACCAGCAGGTCGCGGATGGTGATCTGCGACGTCACCCAGCTGTCGCTCAGCCGGAAGCCCGGGAGATAGTTGATGACCGGTGCGTCCCACGCAAGCTTGCCCTCCTCGACGAGCATGGCGAGTGCCGTCGCCGTGAAGAACTTGCTGTTCGACGCGATCCCGAAGATCGTGGCGTCGTCGACCGGCGCGGGCTGCCCAAGTTCACGGACGCCATACCCCTTGGCGACGAGCACCTTGCCGTCCTTCACGATCGTGAGGGCCAAGCCGGGTACGCCATTGTCGGCCATGACCCCTTGGACGAAGGTATCGAGATCGGGCGGGATGTCGAGCTGTTGTGCGGCGAGGGGTGTGGCAAGGAGGAGGACGAGCAGGGTGAGACCTCGACAGGACATCACGACACTCCGACCGGCATGGGTGAGGGATCAGGGGCGACGGGCCCGGAAGAACTCCTGCAGCAATGTACCGCACCGGCCGGCCATGATCCCACCCTGGACCTCCGGTCGGTGATTGAGGCGCGGGTGCCGGAGCAGGTCATGGAGCGAGCCGGCCATGCCGGCCTTCGCATCCCAGGCGCCAAACCGGACCCGCGCGACGCGCGCGAGCACGATGGCGCCGGCGCATTGGGCACACGGCTCCAAGGTCACATACAGTGTGGCGTCATCGAGACGTCCGGTCCCCACCGCGTCGAGGGCGCGCTGCACCGCGAGCAGCTCGGCGTGCGCCGTCGGGTCTCGACGGGCGATGGTCTCGTTGTGTGCGCTACCCAGCTCGTGTTCGCCTCGCATCACCACCGCACCGACCGGCACCTCGCCGAGCGTGGCGGCGTGTTCGGCCAGTGCGAGCGCGCGCATCATCCCCGCCTCGTCGGCCGCCGAGACCGGGACCAGGCTCACGCGGTGAACGCGCGCGTGATGCGGAGTCCCGTGTCGTCGGCATCAACCCGGATGGTATCCCCCTCGGAGTAGTCGCCCTCGAGCAGTGCCATCGCGATCGGGTTCTGCAACTCGCGCTGGATCACCCGCTTGAGTGGGCGTGCTCCATAGAGCGGGTCGTACCCCTCCGCTCCGAGCCAGTCGACGGCGGCGGGATCGATGTCGAGCACCAACCCCTTCCCCGCCAATTGCTGGCGCAGGCGCGCGAGCTGGAGTGCCACGACACCATCGAGATCGGCACGGGTGAGCGGGTGGAAGACCACCACATCGTCGACGCGATTCAGGAACTCGGGCCGGAAATGACTCCGCAGCGCGCTCAGCACGTCGGCCTCGACCGCCTTCCACCCCTCGGCATCGGTGACACCGGTCTCGAGGATGTGCTGTGAGCCGATGTTGCTCGTCATGATGATTACGGTGTTGCGGAAGTCGACGCTCCGGCCCTGGGAATCGGTCAGGCGTCCATCGTCGAGCACCTGCAGCAGCAGGTTGAACACATCGGGATGTGCCTTCTCGATCTCATCGAGCAGGATCACGGCGTACGGTCGGCGGCGGATCGCCTCGGTGAGCTGGCCGCCCTCTTCATAGCCGATATAGCCCGGTGGCGCACCGATCATCCGAGCGACCGCATGCTTCTCCATGTACTCCGACATGTCGAGCCGGACCAGGGCGCGTTCGTCGTCGAAGAGGAACTCCGCCAGGGCGCGTGCCGTCTCGGTCTTGCCGACGCCGGTCGGGCCGAGGAAGATGAACGAGCCGGTCGGCCGGGCGGTGTCCTGGAGCCCGGCGCGCGAACGGCGCACCGCATTGGACACGGCAGCGAGCGCGATCGGTTGTCCGATCACGCGACGCGCCAGCTCGCCCTCGAGGTGCGTGAGCCGCTCGCGTTCCGATTCGAGCATGCGAGTGACCGGGATGCCGGTCCATTTCGCGACCACCATCGCGATGTCCTCGGTCCCGACCTCTTCACGGAGATAGTGCTTGGCCCCGTCGGACACCGCCAGCTGCGCTTCCTCTTGCATGATCAATCGCTCGAGCTCGGGAATCCGGCCATACCGAAGTTCGGCCGCCCGCTGCAGGTCACCGGTGCGGCTGACTTGCTCGACCTCGGTCCGCAGTCGTTCGACCTCGGCCTTCGCCGTCTGCAGTTTCTCGATGCCGCTCTTCTCGTGCTGCCATTGCGCCCTCATGCCGGCACTCGACTCCTTGAGGTCAGCGATCTCGTGCTCCAGCGCGTCACGGCGTTCGATGGCCGCCTTCGACGTCTCACGCAACAGCGACTGTCGTTCGATCTCGAGTTGCAGGAGACGGCGTTCGACTTCGTCAATCTCCTGCGGAAGCGAATCGATCTCGATCCGAAGCCGTGACGCCGCCTCGTCCATTAAGTCGATCGCCTTGTCCGGCAGGAAGCGGTCGCCAATGTATCGATCTGAGAGTGTCGCCGCGGCAACGAGGGCATCATCGGTGATGCGGACGCCGTGATGGACCTCGTACTTCTCCTTGAGGCCACGCAGGATCGCGATGGTGTCCTCGACCGAGGGCTCGCCCACCATGACCGGCTGGAAGCGTCGTTCGAGCGCGGCGTCCTTCTCGACATGCTGGCGATACTCGTCGAGCGTCGTGGCCCCTACCACATGGAGCTCACCGCGTGCGAGTGCGGGCTTCAGCAGGTTTGCCGCATCGACA
>JBBSPX010000132.1:0-7154 GCA_038258395.1 Gemmatimonadales bacterium
CGCCTCGGCGAGCGTCAACTCGGTCCTGGCAGGTGACACGATCGGTGTCCGAGGCGCGCGAGGCGAACTGCGTGAAGGACTTGAGCTGCTCGTGCTGGTCGAACGGGTCGGCTCCGTCGCTTCGGTCGCCGGACGCTCCTCGCCACCGCGGCTCCGACCGCGCCCACCACGGCGGCGACGACGACTGCGGTCCTTGTCGCCCTCTGCACCCGGCGTGGTCTCGACCGGGGTAGCCTCGACGACCTCCTCGACCTTGGCCGCTGGCGCAGCGACGGTTTCGGACCTGAGCCTCGATGATTCCCCACGACGCCCGCGACCACGACCCGAGGATCGCTCGCGATCGGGCTTGCTCCGGTCAGCCGACGCGCCCCCCCCCTTGATCGGGGCGACCTCGAACTGGCCGTTCTCCATCTTGTCGAGCTTGATCAGCCCGCGAGAACCGGCCTCGGCCACGAACTTCGAGAAGCGGTTGAAGCCGGCGTTGCCCTCGTCGAAGTTGGAATCGAGTTGCTGCATCACCTGCTTGAGACGATCTGCCCGCATCACGTCGCGATTGGCCACCATCTTGTCGACCGCCTCGACCACCAGTTCCCACGGGTCGCGCTGGGTCGATGGAGTGTCGGTCTCCTTGGTGAGGCCCGCGAGCTCGGTGTACGAGTAGTACTCGTCGCAGTTCTGGATCAGGATGTCGGAGGCCGACTCCCGAATGCCGACACCGATGACGTACTTGCCGTATTCCTTGAGCTTGATCACCAGTGACGAGAAGTCACTGTCGCCGGAGAGCAGGATGAAGGTCCCGATCTCGGGTCGGGTGAACACCAGCTCGGTCGCATCGATGGCCAGCCGGATGTCGGTGGCGTTCTTCTTGTTGGTCCCGAAGGCAGGCGCAAAGATCAGGTCGATCGACGATTCGGAGAGCGGCACGATGTACTGCGGATAGCGACGCCAGTCGGCGTAGGCCCGCTGGACGGAGACCTTGCCCTTGATGATGTCGCTGTCGAGGAGGTGCCGGAGTTCCTTGGTGAGGTCGGAGCGGACCCCGAGGGTCACATTGTCGAAGTCGATGAGGAGGGCCGCGTTGGACGCGGAGAGAGCGGGCCCGGACGGCATCCGGCCAGCCCGATGGGCAGGGAAGGTGTTCACGACGATCCTGTTGTCTAGGCCGTCCCCGATCTCGGCGTCCCCGTGGCGGGGGCGCGACCACCGCGCCTGCTCCGAACGAGGGCGCCGAAGATCGAGACGGCGCGTGGGTCAATCACCGCCCCAGTGGCGAGATCGACAGCGGGAACAATACCTCGTTCATACCACTCCGGGAAAGTGCAACCCCCGAACAGCGCTTGATCCGACCAACCACACCGTCAACCCGAAGACGCCGGCTGCACGCGAGCGAGCAGCGATGCCGGCGAATGCTCCAACGCATCCACGATCCGCGCCGCGGTATGGCCGTCCCAGCCAGCCGGTTTGCTGAGCGCCCGACTTCCCGCTGATCGGCCGACGCCGATCGCGGCATCCACCGCGTCGTGGACACCTTCCGCGGTCGGCGGCCATGCCACCATGCGATTCGTCCCCTCAAGTACCGTGATCGGTCGCTCGGTCGAGGCGCGGACCGTCACGCACGGAACGCCGAGAGCGGTGCTCTCCTCCTGCAGACCACCGCTGTCCGTCACCACCACCTTGGCGCCGTCCAACCACGCGGTCATCGCCCGATACCCGACCGGCTCGATCAATTGCAGACCTGCCGGCAGGGTGTGGCCGTCGCGTGCGATCGCATGCTTCGCCCGCGGGTGCATCGGCCAGACCAAGGGCAGGTCATGACTCAAGCGGTCGAGCGCATGCAGCAGCGCCGCCATGATCGAGGGATCATCGACATTCGATGGCCGGTGGAGTGTCACCAGCCCGTACGCCTGCCGGGTCAGGCCGAGCGCCTCCCATGGCGCATCGCCCGCGTGCCGACCGCGCACGTCGAAGAGCGCGTCCATCATCACATTGCCGACGAAGACGATGCGCTCGCTGGGCACACCCTCGCGCAGAAGGTGTCCCGTGGCCTCAGGCGAGTGAATGAGCAGGAGGTCGGAGATCTGGTCGGTGATCACCCGGTTCACCTCCTCGGGCATGGCCCAGTCCCCGCTCCGGAGCCCCGCTTCGACATGCGCGAGGCGCACCGGACTCGTGGCGCGACGCTTGGCCGTCACGATCGCAGCCGCCATCGTCGAATTGACATCACCCACCACGACGACCCAATCGGGCTCGACCGCTGCCAGCACCGGATCGAACCGCTCCATTACTCGTGCGGTCTGCTCGGCATGGCTCCCGGAACCCACTTCCAGATGGTAGTCGGGCGCCGGCATCGAGAGGTCCTCGAAGAAGGCGCTCGACATGCTGGGGTCGTAGTGCTGGCCGGTGTGCACGAGTGCGACCTCGTGCTCCCGTCGCCGCAACTCCGCCATGATCGGGGCCACCTTCATGAAATTCGGGCGGGCGCCCGCGACAACCAGCACGTTCATGGGGTTCCTGGGGTGGGGTCGAGCCGATCTGCGTCCGAATCGAGGATCGCCTGGATCAGCTCAAAGGAAAAGGTGGTGCCGCGGCCCAGCACGGTCTCGACGGTCAGGCTGCTGCCCATTGCTTCGACCAGCTTCCGGCAGATCGAGAGTCCGAGTCCGCTCCCGCTGAAGGCGTAGTCGCCGGCCCGCTGACGCCGTCGGAACGGCTCGAAGAGCATGGGTATCGCCGCCTCGGGAATCCCGCGTCCCGAGTCGCGCACGATGCAGCGGAGCCGGGTCGGGTCCTCGGGGAACTCGACCAGACTCACCTCGACGCCGCCCTCGCTGGTGAACTTGAGGGCATTGGTCGTCAGGTTGAGCAGCACCCGATTGAGGGCACCCGGGTGACCAACCCGAAGATCGTGGGCCGGCCCCGTCATGGTGAGCTTGAGCTCCTTCTCCTCCGCGATCGGCAAGACGATGTCGTTCACCGATTCGAGCACCTCGAGCACGCTGAACCCGATCGCATCGCGACCGACGAGACGATCGCCCCCGCGCACCAATTCGATCACGTCCGAGGCGACGGCATTGAGCCCGAACGCCGCCGAGTAGACGAGACCGAGCTGGCGCTCCTGCAGGAGAGTCAGCGGGCCACTCCGTCCGCGGAGCATCGTCTCGGCGAGGAAGAGGATCGAGGTGAGCGGCGAGCGGAGATCGTGCGCGACCTCGACGACGAGGTCGAGACCGCTCGGGCCGGTCAGCCGGTCCTGGAAGTGATCCGACCACGCCGGGTCGAACTGCTGCGACACCGCCTCGATCGCCGACAGGATCTGGACCGTGTCGGCCGCCGTGGTGCGGTCGGCGCTCATGCACTGCGCGAGGACCTCGCGGCGGAGCCCCACCAGGAGTTTCCGTTCCAGCGGGGTGCTCGCCTCGGGGTGCCCTTCCCCCCCCCGACCGGTGAGCGCCACACCGACCTCATTGGTGACCGAGGCCATCACGGCCGCGAGTTCCGCCTGGGACACGGCGTCGGTGCGATACGCCTGCCAGCTCTCCACGATCGTGTCGGCCGCGGCATCGAGGCGGCGGCGCGACTCCTGTGCGTCGGCCATCGGCTACTCGACGGCGTCGTCGCGCTGGAGGCCGTGCTTCTCCATGAGACGATAGAGTGTGGTCCGGTCGATGTTCGCCTGACGAGCCGCCTTCGACATGTTGCCGCCCGCCCGCCCAAGCAGGCGTGTCAGGTACTCACGTTCGAAGTCGCCAATCACCTGTTCCTTGACCTCGTGGAACGGCCCCTCGAGCACCGGCTTGGCGCTGGATCGCTCCTCCGGCAGCTCGGCATCATCATAGGTCGGGATGTCACTCGGCTGGATCGCGTGGTCCGGTTCCGTCAACACGGCGACGTGCTCGATCACATTCTGCAGCTCGCGCACATTACCGCGCCAGGCGCGGGTCCGGAGGAAGGCGATCGATTCCTCGGTGAGCCGCGGCACCCGGTCGGGCATCTGACGATGTCGCTGCCAGAACACCCCGAGGAAGTGGTTGGCAAGGATCGCGATGTCCTCGGGCCGCTGCCGGAGCGGCGGCAACGTGATCGGAACCACCCGGAGCCGGTAGAAGAGGTCGCCGCGCAGGATGCCGCTCTCGACCGCTTCCTGCGGGTCTCGGTTGGTGGCACTGATGAACCGCACGTCGACCGGGGCGCCCGACGTCTCGGCGCCCACACGCCGGATCACCCCGTCCTGCACCACGCGGAGCAGCTTGGCTTGGAGCGGCATCGACATCTCGGTGAGCTCGTCGAGGAATAGCGTCCCCCCATCGGCGGTCTCGAGCAGTCCAGGCTTGTCACGATCGGCGCCGGTAAAGGCGCCCTTCCGATGGCCGAACATCTCCGACTCAAGCAGCGGTTCCGGGAGCGCCGCGCAGTTGATCGGGACCATCACCTTGTTGGCACGACGGGAATGCTGGTGGATGAATTGGGCGATCACTTCCTTGCCGGTGCCGCTCTCGCCACTGATGAAGACCGACGCATCGGTCGGCGCGACCTTCCGGGCCAACTCGACCGCTCGACGGAACGAAGGCGAGATCCCGATCAGGGTGTGCGCATCCGACTGGGCATTGTGGCGGCTGACCTGTTCGCGGAGATCGATCGCCTCGCGGACCTTGAGGATCGCGTGCGAGGCCCGGCCAATCAGCACTTGCAAGTGGGTGGCGGAGAAGGGCTTGGGCAGGTAGTCCCACGCGCCCATCCGGAGCGCCTCGATGCTCGACGTGACGCTCGGATTGCCGGTCATCACCACGACCAGCGTCTCCTTGTTGACCTCCAGGACACCGTTCAGCACCTCGAGCCCGGACACCTGGGGCAAGAGCAGGTCGACCAGGACCAAGTCGAAGGGCCGGCGCCGGATCAGGTCGAGTGCCTCCTCGCCCCGAGCGGCGAGGGTCACGTTGTACCCCTCGCTCCGGAGCACCGAGGCGCAGCTCTCCCGGAGCGTCCGCTCGTCGTCGATGATCAGGATTCGGATGGTCGCGCGGACCTCTGCCGGTAGCGTCAGCGCATCACGCCCCGCCCCATGATCTCCGCCCGAACCGCCGCTACCGGCCACCGCCATCCAGTTCTCCTCAGATAATATTCCCGAACGCGTACCGGGCTCAAATATGGGCCACGGCAGCCACGCAACGGACCAGCAAGGCGAAAAGCGTGCCGGAACTGTTGGATACGGACCACGACTTGGCCACGGATTGACGGATTCCGTTGCGGGACCACGGCACCCGGTGCGTAGATACTATCATTCTGTTGTATCAATGCAACAATACTGTCAGGACTGTGGCACCGGGACCGCTCCTCCGTGGCGGCACCACTGTTGCGTAGCACCGAAGGAGAACTGTAGTCCGGACTTGCCGGCTACATCCTGAGGTCTTGTCAGGCGCCCAGCCATATCGAGAACGCATGAGCACCGAAATCGCACCCATGACCGGGAATCTCCCCGCCTCCCCCCTGCCCTTCGGCCACGATGCATCGGCTGGGAGTAGCGTCGGGTCGACCAATCCGTTGCACCGGATGTTGGCGGCATTCAAGCGCTTTGCGTGGCTGATCATCCTGCTGACGGCCGTGGGGGCCGCCGCCGGGTGGGGAATGACCCGTTTCGTGCTGCCCAAGTACGTCGTCCAGGGCAACATCTTCCTCGAGGCGCGTGGCGGGAACACCGGACCGGTCGAGGCCGATCCGTTCCTCGAGGGCGCCCAGTGGCTCGAGCTGATCAAGAACCCTCAGGTGCTTGACTGGGTGGTCAAGAATCAACTGCTGTATGTCGTGGGACCGAACCCTGGCCCCGGGACACCGACCCGCGAAGGACCCACCGGGCCAAATGCCTCACTCTTCGCCGAGTTCTCCACCGAGGACCAGTTCGTCCCCGGGCGCTACGAGTTGAAGTTTTCGGCCGATGGCAAGTCGTGGGAGCTCAATCACCAGACGCGGCCGGACCTGAACGACAAGGGATTGGTCGGTGATTCGGCCGGCCGCAGTCTGGGGATGCGGTGGGTCCCTCGTCCGAAGCCGCGGATGTTCGGCAAGGACTACACCTTCACGTTGCTGACCCCACGCGAAGTATCCAATCAGGTGGCCGACGCACTCTCCACGAACATCGGCCGGGCCAAAGGCTCACGGTTCGTGACCGTCAGCTATGACGGCACCGACGCGGCACGCACGGCACTGACCTTGAATGCAATTCTCGATCGGTTTGTGCTGCAGGCCGCGACACTCAAGAGTGCCTCGCTCGTCTCGACCACGATGGTGCTCGACTCGCAGCTCCTCGCCGCCGAGCTGAGCATGAGCGACGCGGACTTGGCGCTCCAGAATTTCAGGATCAACACCGTCACCGATCCGCGCGACGACGCGCCGATCCCCGGCGGATTGCAGATGACGACCAACTCCAGCTATGGCTCGTACATACAGCTCCGCACGATCAGCGACTCGCTTCGCCGTGATCGGCGCCAGCTGGCCGACTTGCTGGGACGGGCCCGGACCGGCGGCCTGGTTGCCGATCAGCTTCTGGCCATCGGGATCGTCCGGAACTCGCCACAGCTCTCGCAGGCGATCGCGCAGCTCGGCAGCCTCGAGTCGGACCTCCGGTTGATGATGGGGCCTACGGGAATGCTCGACAGCATTCGTCAAGTCAAGGATCAGCGAGCGGCCATCGCCCAGATGCGCGACTCGACCCTGCAGCAGCTCGGTCGCGCCGTGCTCACCCGGATCGATGGCGAGCTCGTGGACCTCGATCAGCGGATCGCGGGCACAGCACGCGAGATGCGTTCGATCCCGCAGCGTTCGCTGACCGAGTCACGACTCCAGAACGACCTCGACCTCGCCCGGAAAACACACGCCACGGTCCGCGGCAGGGCCGAGCTGGCCCGACTGCAGCGCGCCAGCTCGCTCCCGGACGTCAAGGTGCTCAACTACGCCGTGGCACCACTCGAGGCCTCGAAGAACCGCAAGGTGGTCATCATCATCCTCGGCGTGCTCGGTGGTCTTGCCGCCGGCTTCGGTCTCGCCTTCATGCTTGACCTGCTCGACGGGCGCTTCCGCTACGCCGACCAAGTCACCAAGGGCCTCGGACTCAGCATCCTCGGTGTGGTCCCTGAGATCCGCCGCGCCAAGGGGAAGGGCGC
>JBBSPX010000133.1:0-7075 GCA_038258395.1 Gemmatimonadales bacterium
CAGTCTCTCTTTCTACAGCGCTCGGTAGACCTCCACATACGCAGCGGCCATGTGCAGGTGCGTGAACCGCTGCAGCACATTCTCGCGGACCGCGTGGGGGTCGAGCCGGTCGAGCTCGGGTCGGAGCGCGACCAACTCCTCGAGCGTATCGCCCATCCGCCCACTCGCCTCAGTGATCGCTTCGGGTAGCGCGCCGCGATGGGTGCCGAGCACCGGTACACCCGACACCATCGCCTCGATGGTCGTGAGACCGAACGGCTCATCCCACTGGGCTGGCATCCAGAGGCACCCCGATTCGGCGAGGAGCTGTGCCTTCCGCTCGCCGTCGACCTTGCCGACGAATCGGAGCCCGGGTCGGAGACTCGGTCGCCAGCCACCCGCCACGACCAACCGCTTGGAGGCTGCACGTGCACCGCGCACCGCCCAGTGCCAACCCTTCACCGAATGCAGCCGACCGAGGAACAAGTCATGCCGAGGGACGCCGGTTCGGAAGTGGTACTCGGCGGGGTCGAGGCCGTTGTGCACCCACCGTTCGATGCCATGACGCCGGGCGTGGTCCGCCGATAGGGCGATGGTGCTTGGTGAGAACACGCGACCGGGTGTGCCGGTGCCGTGAAACGTCCAGACGAACGGGACGGCGGGCGGCTCGGCCAGTGGCACGTGCGCATGCAGGATGTCGAGGTTGTTGGGCAGCCACGGCGCGAGTCGGGCGCCGCCCTCTCGGAATGCCTCCGCGGCTGGCACCGTCACGACAGTCGCCTCGGGCAGTCGGGTGCCTTCGAGTGCCAGCACCGTGACGCGGTGCCCGAGCTCAACCAGCCCGCGCGCCAACCAGACCACCACCCGCTCGGTGCCGCCGTAGGTGCGGACTGGCAGGACGGATGGATGGTAAAGGGCGACATGGAGGGTGCTTGCCATGCACGGTCCATCGGTTGAGGTTCGTCCTCACGATGCACACGTCCGCGAGGGTGCCGTGAAGGTCTCCGGCTTTGCCATGGTCCGCAATGCGACCCGTCTCGACTTCCCCCTCGAGGCGAGCCTCCGTTCGCTGCTGCCGGCCGTCGATGAACTCGTCGTCAACGTCGGGGTCTCCGACGATGATACCCTCGCACGCGTCATCGCGATCAACGATTCACGTCTCAGGATCATCGAGTCGACCTGGGATCCGAGTCGTGGGCCGGCGATGCTCGCCGACGAGACCAATCGGGCCATGGCGGCGTGCACGTACCCTTGGGGCATCTATATCCAGGCCGACGAGGTACTGCAGGATGGATCGGCGGAGCAGCTGCGGGCAACGATCGAACGGGTCGACGCCGATTCACGCGTCGAGGGCGTCGTGGTCGACTACCTCCATTTCTACGGCGGATTCGATGATGTCGCCACCAATCGGAGCTGGTACCGTCGAGAGTGTCGAGCGGTCAGGCTGGGGCCCGGGAACGC
This sequence comes from Gemmatimonadales bacterium, assembly GCA_038258395.1. Taxonomy (GTDB): domain Bacteria; phylum Gemmatimonadota; class Gemmatimonadetes; order Gemmatimonadales; family GWC2-71-9; genus Palsa-1233. The sequence continues at coordinate 1,441 of JBBSPX010000133.1, forward strand.
AGTCCATTCGTTTCGCGATGCACAGGGGTTCCGGGTCGGACCGGACCATCGCCGGATCCGTGCCGTTCGGAGCGATGCCGTGATGCATCACTACGGGTGGGCCCGACCGGCGTGGGCGTTGCAGGCCAAGCGTCAGGAAGACCTCGCGATCTACCACTGGCGACAGCAGCAGGACCAGACACGGCCGCTGTTGCCCTGGATCCCTGGCATACGTCGCTTTCGGGGCAGCCATCCCGGCGTCGCCCGGGACTGGATCGCGGCTCGTCGGGGGGCGGAGAAGCTGGTGGCGTCGCGGGTGATCCATGCGCACCAGCTCCAGCAGCTCGTGTCGCTCGGCATTGAACGGGTGACCGGATGGCGGCCGTTCGAGTATCGCAACTACACGAGGGTGGGGGGGGGCAATGGGTAGCCGGTCCCGTCCAGCAGCATCGCGAGTCGGTGGTCGTAGGTATGCTCGGCGAGCGCGTGCGCACGGCCACGATCTGCCATAGCTCGGCACTCAGCAGGCTGGGCGAGGAGGAGGTGCAGTCGGGTGACCGCGTCGTGATCGGTGCGGTACCACGCGCAGTGCTCGCCGTCGCGGGCGAAGTGATCGATGCCCGGTACCCATGGCCCGAGATAGGCGCCGCCGCACCCGAGCACCTTCCACATCCGATTGGATGCCGACGCATACTCGGCGGCTTGTTCCGGCGTCGCCGGCGCCCCGAGCGAGACCGTGGCACTCGACACCACATCGGCGAAGTCGTCACCACGCACATCGCCGCCGGCAATCGGGAGCTCGACCGGCGCGCCCTGCCATCCCGGTCCCCGAATTTGGAGCCGGTGCCCCGCCGCCGCGACATGCTGCAGCATGGGCCATCGAAACGGATACTGGCCCGACCCGACGAAGCTCACATCACACCGGTATGCGTCGCGTGCCGTGCCCGGACGATCGACGTCCGGGTCGACGCCTTGGGGCAGGAAGTGCACGTTGGTGAGGCCCTGCGCCTGCCAAGCCGCCAGCTGCGCAGCAGTGGTGAGGTAGTTCTCATCGACGAGGCGCGCGAGGTCCATCACGCCTGGCTGTGGGGCGGTGTCGAAGAACCAGAGTGCGGAGCGGTACCGGGGGAGCAGGCGCCCGAGTCGATCGGCACCCATTCGCACCGCATGCCTGGTGACCAGTAGCAGGTCGGGATCGAAGCGCCGGATGTGTTGCTCAATGAACGCGCGACCGACGGGTCCGAATTGCCGGTCGCGCCTCAGGATATCGAAGACCTTGGTGGTGAGCCCGAGCCGACGACCGGCTCGAGCGATCGCGTCCTCGGTGCGGTGGGGAGCCCATGCACCGAGAATCGCGAGGCGTCGAACGGTCAGAAGGAGATGCCGGCGAGCAAGAAGATCGCCCGGTTTTTGTTGGTGATGGAGTCATTATTATCGTCGACCGACTCAGTGAGGCCGAGGGTGTAGCGCGCCTGGATCGAGAGCCGATTGAAGGCGACGCCGGCTCCGACGGTTGCCCCGAAGTCGGTGCCTTTCTGCTCGCCATCGAAGACGGTTTTGCAGTCCGAGCTCGCCGACACATCGCCGGTGTCGAGTGTCACGTCGCAGCCTGCCTTGAAGCCGACCGAGGCGCCGCCGAGGATGAATGGACGCGTTGGGCCGTTCGACAGGTTGTAGCGGAGCAGGAGGGGCACTTCGATGTAGGCGAGCTTGATGGTGCCGGTGTTGCCCCCGCCCGTGATCTTGACGCCCTTCTGGGCGTAGAGGACATCTCCCTCAAAGGCGAGCATGCTCCCGAGCGGGAATTGCATCGACAGGCCGGCGGCGAAGCCGGTGCGCGATTTGAAGTTGAGCGTTGCATCATCGCCGCTCACGGCGACGTTGCTCGAGGTGATGCCGCCGAGCACACCGAAGGTGGGCGACATCTGAGCCGCGATTGGGGCCAGGGGCAAGGTGAATGCAAGCGCGAGGAGGGTGGGACGCGAAGACCAATTCATACGGTACCTCTGGGAATGAGAATGGACCTGAGCATTGTGTAAGCCGGTCGTGGGGCATCAGGGGAGTCGCTTACTCTAGGTATTCTTGCACACACCCCGATCCGAACCGGAGCCAACCCGTTGCCCCTGCACGATATCCTCTTTGCCTTCGACTTCCCACCCCTCGGGGGGGGAATCGCCCGCATGATGGTGGAGTTGGCCCGTGGGTATCCGGCCGGCGAACTGGTCGTTTCGACCGGAACGATCGAGGGCCAGGACGAGGTCGACCGCGGCCTTCCCGCTCGCATCGACAGGATTCCCGTGGCGGTTGGTCGCCTCAAGACACTGCAAGGCCGGCTGCTCTGGTCGCGCCGAGCGGCGCGGCTGGCGCGCGAACCCGGGGCGCGATTCGCGTGGTGCGGCACGCTCCGACCGGCTGGGTATCCCGCACGATGGGCGTGGGAGCGGACCGGCCTTCCGTACGGGGTGATCTTTTATGGCGGTGATCTGCGTGTTCTCCAACCGCGGCTCGCCCGAAGCTGGCTCAAGCGCCGAGCCTACCGTCCGCTGTTCGCGTCGGCGACGGTGCTCGTCGCGATCTCCGCGTGGACCGCGACCCTCCTGGCCGATCAGCTCAGGGCGTTGGGGCTTGACCATCTGGTCTCGCGGATTCGTGTGGTCGGGCTCGGCACGTCGCCGGAGCGGTTCCGACCTGATGCCGAGGCCGCCGAGCGGTTCCGGGTTGGCCGCGGACTGCCCGAGGGTCGGTGGCTCGTGACCGTCGCGCGGCTGGTTCCCCACAAGGGCATCGATACGACGATCCGAGTGCTGGCGCAGCTCGGGCAGGAGTATCCGGCGCTCCGCTATGCCGTGATCGGGCGCGGGAGCTACCTCGACCAACTCGAACTTCTTGCGACTGAGCTGGCAGTGAGGGATCGAGTTCACTTCCTCACCGATGTGACCGACCGTGAGCTGCCCGGTGCCTATGCGATGGGCGAGATGTACGTCGGACTCAGTCGCGAGGCGGGGCTCGACGCTGAGGGGTTCGGGATCTCGCTGCTCGAAGCGGCGGCCACCGAACTGCCGGTCGTGGCCGGCGCGAGTGGCGGGATCGCCGATGCCGTCGCCGACGGTGAAACGGGGCTCCTCGTGGCACCGGACGAGGTCGAGGCAGCCGTCGGTGCTGTCCGCCATCTTCTGGCCAATCCCGCGCTGGCGCAGCAGCTTGGTGCGAAGGGTCGGCAGCGTGTCATCGATCGGTTCACGTGGGACGCGGTGGTGACCGAGTTTCGGCGACTCGCCGCGGTACATGGCCGTTCATGAATGCACCTCACCTGCTGCCACCCGACTGGAGCAACGCATGACCCCCTCGATCGAGTCGCTCAGACACACCGAGTTCGCTGCCCTTGACGGAGCCGGCATCTTCCTCAACAGTGCCTCGATCGGGCCGATGCCCGCGAGTGCACTTGCCGTGCTCCAGCGTGCCAACGCCGATCGTGCGGCGCCGTTTGGGTGGCCGATGGAACGCCTCGACCGGATACTGGGGGGGGGAGAGAACGGGCGGCCAGGCTGATCGGCGCGACGCCAGCTTCGATCGCGCTGATGCCCAACACGACCACCGGCGTCAACGTCGCGGCGCATGCCCTCAACCTGGATGAAGGCGATATCGTCCTCACCTTCGACCGCGAGTTTCCGACCAACATCTACCCGTGGTTGGCCCTTGGCCGGCACAAGGGCGTGGTGCTCGAGCGCATCCCGGTGACGGCAGAGGGATGGCCCGATGAGGAGCGCCTGCATGCGCGCATCGCGGATCCGAAGGTGCGGGCCGTATGCGTCTCCCTCACGCAATTCAGCAACGGTTACACGATCGATCTGGCCACCCTCTCGACGCTCACGCGTCAGCATGGCGTGAAGCTGATCGTCGATGCGATCCAGGCCGTGGGACAACTTCCCGTCGATGTCAGCCGGACCCCGGTCGACTTCCTCGCGTGCGGTGCGCAAAAGTGGCTGCTGTCGCCGTGGGGGACCGGCTTCCTGTACATCCGACCCGAACTCATCGAGGCGACGTACCCGACCTTCGCGGGGTGGGCAGCGTTCCAGGGGACCGACGACTACAGCCGGCTCACGAGCTACAACCCTGAACCATGGCCGGATGCCCGGCGATTCGAACTCATCACCTTGGCCCTGCAGGACTTCGAGGCGATGAATGCCTCGCTCGATCTGCTGCTCTCGGTCGGGGTCGACCGAATCGCCGCGCACATTCGCGAGATCTCGGCGCCGATCCACGGCTGGGTCGCCGCGGGGCGTGGGGTGCTCACCTCGCCGGTCGGCGCCCGGGGGTCGGCGATCCTCTGTGTCCGACCGCTCGGGGATGTCGCCGCGACCTTCCAGCGACTCGGTGCGGCGGGCGTCACCTGTTCGCTGCGTGAGGGATCGATCCGCCTCTCACCCCATCTCTGCAATACCCGGGAGGAAGTGGAGCGAGTGGTGGAGCTGTTGGGGACGGGTTGAGGGTCAGGGCTGCGTGACGCCTGCAGGCGGATCGAGATGATCGGCGAGTCTCAGCGCCAGTGCCGCGAGCGTGAGGCCACTGTTGGCGATCCCGCCGCGACGGAGGATCGAGCCGTCGCACACCGCGACCCCGGGAAGGGCAGGGATGTCGTGGATGTTGCCGGGATCCTGGAACCGCGCCGCGCCACCGGAGTGATGTGCCGCTGTCCGGTAGGCCCACTCGCGATCGGGCACCGTGTTGACCGAAACGATGTCGTCGCGGTGGTCCGCGAGGAACGCTTCCAGCCCAGCCTTGTATGCTGCGTGTTCGTCGGGTGCGACGTGCCAATCAAGTGCAGCTGTACCATCGGCCGAGAGTCGCGTGCCGCGCTCGGGGAGCGCGCGCTGCTCGCCGAGGAGCAGGATCGAGTAGTAGTCGCCGCGGAATCCCGCGCGCGACTTGAACAGCAATCCCTCGCGAATCGCCTCGGGGTTGGTGAGCAACTGGAAGATCTTGCGGGGCGAGAAGGGGTCGTTGCGCAGATCCGAGAGGATGTAGCGTGCATCGCCCGTGATCGAACGCAATCCCATGCTGATGGCGGGGCGAAGGTAGAAGCCGGCCTTGAGACCATCGTGTTCGTGCACGAATCCGCTTCGAATACTGAGTGATGCCCGGTCCTGGCAGGACACCGACTTGAGCATGCTGTCCGGCGTGAGCCGGAGCTTCGCGACATACGTCATCGGGTGATCGTGATAGCCTCCAATGGTGCGTCCTTCCCAGCCGAGCGATCGTCCGAGCAACACCGGTGTGCCCAGACCCCCAGCACACACCAGGAATCGGTCGGCTTCGAGCCGTTGTGATCCGCCGTCCGGAGTTGTCACCTCGAGCGCGGGCGTTGCACCACCATGATCCGGATGGAACCGAATCGCCCGCGCATTGATCACCCGAACCGACTTGCCGGGAAATCGAAGATTGGCAAGGGACCAGAGGTTTGCGCGCTGCTGCGGGACCACCATGTGGGCAACCGTGCCCGAGAGTGCGCCGATTGCCTGGAGATTGGCCGCGTGGGTCGACTCGGCGAGGGCGAGCTGCTGTTCGCTCAGGAACAGCCGCCAGGCGCGGGCATAGAACGGTGCGAACTCGGCCGGAGCAATCCCGCAGCCGAGGAGCTCGTCCGGCTCGAGTTCGA
>JBBSPX010000134.1:0-7066 GCA_038258395.1 Gemmatimonadales bacterium
CCCACCCGGGGCCCCGGGGGGGGGCCCCGAGGAACCCTGCCATCACGAGGAGGACTCGTGGCCACTGCTGCCGATACGATCGCGCTGGCCCCCGGGCCGCGCTACGGCAGCGCATAGCAGACCACGGACTCGAGCTCGTCCGCATCGACTTCCACACCGCAGAGCCGATCGCGCGAGGCCGCCATGCCCCGAATGTTTCCGTCGGCCTGCAGCACGCGGACTGCGGCATCCTTGCTCGACCAGACGTACCAGCGCGACACGGGCTTCCGATCAGTTGGCATCAGATACTCCTGTGCGATCAGCGCTCCCCCCGTGCTGGTGAAGAGACCACCGAAGGTCGGTCGCGACGATGGATAGGGCATCTCCTCGAGCTGTAGTGTCTCGATCGACCGATCTGCGTCCCTGGTACCGATCATCTCCATCGCACGATACGCCGCGATGTCACCGGGTGTGATCGCCCTCTGGCGGATCGGCGTCGAGAGTGTCGCTGTGACGCGACCAGACGCGTCCATCAGCTTGACGTTGGGACTCGCTCCATCGACGTAGGCGAAGGCACTCCCCCATCCGGCACTCACGAACGCTCGCCTCCCGAACGCGAGATCCCAGTACGCTGTCCCGCCGAAGCGCATGGGTACCGTCTGGACAAAATGCTCGCTTTCGAACCCCTGCCCCGCGGCACTGATCAGTTTGCCGGCGGTATCGAACAGGTAGAACGACTGTGTGAACGGCACCGCCGTCTTCGCGGGCGGGAGTCGCTGGACATCTGAAAATCCCAGCAGCAGTCGGCCGTTCGGGAGTACAGCGAATGCGGTGATCGACCGGGAATGAGCGTCCGGCGGCAGCGTGAGCTGCACGGTGCGCGCCAGTTTGCCGGTGGGCGCGAAGAGCGAGAGCCGCATGATCATCCCATCGAACGCGACGATCGTGTCTCCGGGGAGCCGCGCGAGCCAGGCGAGACTGGTGAACTCCCCGGGGCCGGCGCCCTTCCTGCCGATCACCTGGATCAGTCGGCCGGTCTTGTCGTAGTGACAGATCTGCGACGCGCGTTGGTCGGCCACGAAGAGTTGGCCAGTCGTGGTCATCTCGATCGCGACTACCCGCTCCATCAGGCACCGATCAGATGCCTCGATGGTGAGCGTGCGCCGGAGTTGGACGGTGTCAGCATCGGAGGCGGAGCTTGCGGACACTTGGGCTGGTCTAGCCACGCTTGCGGTGACCAGCAAAACGAGAGTCGCGGTGAGATAGCGACCTGCAGGGGGAAGTGGCATGGCGGGCTCCAATCACTTGTGTCCCACGGAGGCTGGTGCCTCGGCAACTCGACACCGAGGGCCAGCATCAACTCATCCCGCCTCCTGGGCGACATCGGCAAAGGCCTGCAGGAAGATACCGGAACGCTCATCTTCGAGCGCAGCGTTGAGGCGTGTCGGATTGCGAGCAGCCCGCCACCGAGGTCACTTCTTGTGGGGATTGGATCGCAGCAGTTCCCACATGCCACGAGGTGTCACAATGGGCAGTGGCGCACGGTCTGCGATGTCCAGCAGATCCCGATCGCCCGTGACGAGGACATCCGCCTCACCCGCCAGGGCATCCGCGAGGATGACGAGGTCGTCCGCGTCGCGAAGTCGTATCAGCAGTGGCGTGGGGTCCGTGACAACCATGGCCTGCTGCCGGAGGAAAGCCTCGACCTCGGCCACGACTTCGGAGGAGAGTCGGATCTTCTTTCGGAGGACGCGTCGAGCTTCGGCAAGCGCCGCTTCGCCAATCACCAGCTGATGCTCGGCGAGCACTGTGTGGAGGAGGTCCGCGCACAGGCCGCGGGTGGCGTAGGCGGCGACCAGAACGTTTGTGTCCAGATAGACCTTCACGAGACGTCGCGGAACACGTCCTCATCCGTGAGGTAGCCACGGGCCTCGGCGAGTGGCATGATGCGTCGGCGCAGGTCCTCGAATTGAGCAAGGGCCAGCTGGCGGCGCAGGGCATCACGGACGAGCTCGCTCCGGCTGAGACCGGTGCGACGGGCGGCCCGGGCCAACTGGCGTTCGAGGATCGGATCCAGGCGGATGGTCAAGGCGGACGTCTTCATGTCCTGCAATGTATGACATGGGACGCCTGCTATCAAGCGATCGCTGCCCATCAGTCCCACTCCTGCCAGTCGCATCCTTCTCGCCCGACCAGGTACTTGTAGATCATCGTGCGGGGGGTGGCGCTTCCGCTGTCTGCCACCTGCTCCAACACCAGCAAGGTATCGCCCAATGCGGCAGTCAGTGGTTTGCCGAGTCCGTGAACCGGAAGCGTGGCGTCGACGCAGGCTTGACCGCTGGTGAGGTCGAGCATCGAGACCCACCCACTGGCTTCAAGGCGGCGTTCGCGAATCCGGGTGTCAAGGTGCACCGCCAGGATCTGGCCGTCTCCGATCGGATGCAGCCCCGTGAGCACCGAGGCCATCCCGGCGATCACTGAATCGGGGAGCGGAGCGGCGAACGTGCTAGCAAGATCATCTGGAAGGAGGCGGCGGCGGACGGCTGGCAGATCGATCTCGCGTTCCAGTCCGCTGACGGGAGCATACAGCAGCTGGTTTGCCCCGGTGAAGCCGACGAGCAATCCATCTGACGCCATGGCCACCGACACGTACGGGTGCGCGGCCCGGAGCTGGGGAGTGACTCCGTACGCCGCGGGCGCCGTCACCATGGGAGACCACTCGCCGGTCGTGGGGTCAACTCGAATGGCCGCGGTCCACGGTGCCTGACGGGCAAGCCGCCCGGCGTAAACAGTCTGGCCATCGCTTGCGAGCGAATAGGCCAGGCCAGCGATCCCGATCCGTGACCGTTCGGCACCGTCGGGATCGAGGATCAAGAGATGGTCGGTCGCCCAGTCGGCGACGGCCATGGCTCCATCCGCGAGCTCAACGGCGGGGCCCGGCGCGGTGAACTCTCCCGGTCCCGAGCCATGACCACCGAGTACCGCCTGAAGAGTGCCGTCTCGCTCGTATCGGAAGAGTTGCCCCGACACCGCATCGCCGACGACGATGCGCCCCGAACGATCCAGCACACTCAGGGCAATCGGCATCGCGAGGAACGCGTCCTCCCGCTCCTCGAGCTGCATCGAATCAACGAGGACAATACTGGGACCGCGGAGAGTTCCCGCAAGGTCGCTGGGATCGGGATCGGTGGTGCAGGCGATGGCAGAGAGAACGAGTGCCAGACACGAGGGCCAATGCAATCGTGACCTCAAGTAGATCTCCTCCATTCGTCGAGTGGTGGGTGAGGGTGTGCTGACCCGGGCCGCGGATACCTACCGAAGCTACCCTGCCGGCAACTCTGCGATACCTTTCGGCACATCCATTGGCCCGGCATCATAGCGTCCGGGCCCGGCCCATACCAACGGAAATGCACGTGGCCCTCAGCGCGACGATCTACAACCTCGACATTCAACTCGCCGACGTGGACCGTAGCGTCTACGAGACGCTGGCGCTCCGGGTCGCGTGCCATCCCTCGGAATCACCCGAGTACATGATCACCCGCGTGCTCGCCTATTGCCTGGAATACACCGAGGGGATTGCCTTTGGCCGCGGCATCTCCGAGCCGGATGATCCACCGATCGCCGTCCGCGATCTCACCGGCACGATCCAGGTGTGGATCGAGATCGGCTTCCCCGACGCGGCCCGTCTCCACAAGGCGAGCAAGGCGGCGCCGCGGGTGGCAGTGTACACGCACAAGGAGCCGCGCACCCTGCTGCGGCAACTCGAAGGGGAGAAGATCCACCGCGCTGATGCACTGGAGATCTATTCCTTCGATCGCGGGCTGATCGATGGCCTCGTGGAATTGCTGGATCGGCGCACCACGATGTCGCTCTCGATTTCCGACCGGGAGATGTACGTCACGATCGGCGAGGCGACCGTCTCAGGGGCGGTGGAGCGGCACGCGTTGGGTGGATAGGGTGGTGCAGTTCGGGATGACAGTTTGCGCGCGAGCCCACAGGCTAAAGCCTGGGCTCGGCTGAGGGAGCTGAAGCGCCCTTGCTCCGCGAAGAGCCAAGATCAACGATTGGGGGACCGGTGCTCGACGCCGAACGCCGCGCGCACTGTCACCCCGAGCGTAGCGAGGGGGGTGAGCCTGGCTTTCGTACCATTCTTTCGGCTCCGCCGCCTCACTCCGTTCGGCGTGACATGCGCTCGAGACCCGGCTCCGCGCGAGCCCACAGGCTAAAGCCTGGGCTCGGCACTGAGGGCGGGTAAACCCGCCTTGCTCCGCGAGGATCTCCGATCAGGTCACTGCGGCGCGCTTCCACGGGGAGCAAGGAGGCTTCAGCCTCCATCGCCGAGCCGTCGCTTTAGCGACGAGCCGTGTGCGGCACCATCATGCCATGCGCCCTCGCGCACCGCACATCCGGATCGAGGTCGAAGCCAAAGAATGCCGGCTCCCGCAGTGATTGTCTGCTCGTGGCCGAGTTATACTCGGGGCTTGCGATCGATCTTCGCAGGAAAAGTGAAACCTCGCGATCGCCGAACGATTGTGTAGCGAGGTTTGGTCGCCACCGGAGAACGCTTCACCGCGCCGGCGCCTTGACAGTGATCGCACCGGCCAGTAGAACTAGGGCTCGACTCGATCGCCCACCTACAAGCCAGGGGTGACACGTGGCCAAGTGCATCATTGTCTCGGGTACCCGTATCTGTGACAGCAGCCCAAGGTACCGGGTCAACAACCGCAAGATCGCAAAGCCGTTCCCGACCATCACCAAGGCACTCAAGCCCCGTGTTGCGGCGATCGCGAAGGCCACCCGAGACCTCGGCGTCGACCCGAATCAGGCGAAGCTGGCGACCAGCCTGTTGCACATCGTGTTGGCCGCCTCCTGGAATGCCACCAAGACGGCCAATATCGCGGACATCGAGCAGAGCGTGCGCTTGATGTTGGTCGATGAGCTGGGCGACCTTGACGGCCAGTTCACCCTGGTGGCGTACTGAAGCTCAGGGCCGAGTGCCGATCTCCTCGGGCGACAGGCCATGGAGCGCGTCGGCGAAAAGCGGGTCCGGCCGGAGGGGGGTGAACCACGGGGCGTTCTGCAGGTAGGGCACTTCCCCGGGGTACCGGCGCGTGGCGGCGGCGATCAGGACCAGGGCGCTGTCATCCTGGCCACGGACTAGGCGCAGTACGGCCTGCTCCACCAGAAGTGCCGACGGGGCCATCCGGCCGCCGGTCATCGCCGCGGCCTTGGCGGCGAGGCGATCGGCACTGTCGCCGCGACCGGCACGGGCCAGTATCGCGCCGACCCAGAGATACCGCATGGCCGTGAACAACGAATCGTTGATGGCCCGCCAGATCGAGTCGGTCACGCGCAGCGCGCGGGTCGCATTGACTAGATCCCCTTTCAGCCGACCGGCGAGTTCCACTTCGCAATCAACGAAGAGTTCGTCACCGGGATAGCTCTGCAATCCGCGGCGACAATCCGCCTCGGCCCGCCCGAAGTCCTGCAGGAGCAGCGCCACCTCGAATTGGACGCGCAGCAGTTCACGTTGATGGACCCGATAGGGATCGACCTGCATCGCCGCATCGATGGCGAGCTTGCTCTCCGGATATCGGCCAGCCTGCAGGTAGGCCCGGCTCAGCTCGCGCCACGCCCGGACGGCTTGCGGATTGACGATCGTGGCTTGGTCGAAATCGGCGATCGCGGCGGCGAGCAGGCTATCGGCCCCGGTGGCGCGATACAGTCCCATCCGAAGCAGGCCGCGGAACTCGAGGGCCTCGGCCTTCAACTCCGAATTTCTGGGCGCGTCGCGGAGCAGGTCATCCACGACCGCAAGGGCGTCGGCGCGTGATGCGGCGGGATCCGGCAGGTCCCGCCCGCGATCGCCGAGGCGCTGCCGGAGATACTCCACCAGATAGGCCCGCTTCTCGTGCGTCCGCGCGATCTCCATGGGAATGAGAAGGCTGCCCCGGTCGCGCTGCCGGGCCACGCGCAGCAGGGAATCCGCGGTATCGAGTGCCCTGAAGCCGAGGCGATCCGCACGGAACCGCACCGCATCATCCGCCTGTCCCCGCAGTATCTTGGCCTGCTCGACCAGGCGCCAGATGGACGTATCCCGAACCTGCCGCCGCTCCATGGCGCTTTGACGCTCCTCCCAGAGAGCCCCGCGGACAAAGCTGCTTACCGAGTCCTTGGCGCGCTGCAGGCCGTCGTCGGTGGCGGAGAGCGTCCACGACCGGGTCGCCGACTGCCGTCCCGTCGTCGAGTCGACGAGACGGGCCGTGACCTCCATGGTCTCCCCGCGTCCGGTCACCGTGCCGCTGACCCGCCATTCCGATGGGAAGCGGAGGAGCAGGGAGTCAGGGTCCATCGTTCGATACGGTGCGACCATGTCGAAGGGGGTGATCGCCAACCCGGGGATTTCCTGGAGCTGATCGATGAGCGTCTGGCTCAGGGCATCCGCGACCTGCAGCAGCGCGCTGTCGGCGCGGAACGGGGTGATGAGGACGCCCGTGACCTGCCCCTCCCACGTGGCTGGCCCGGCGGGCTGCCGCGGCCACCAGCGCAGCGCGCCAACGAGGAACACTCCCAGCACCCCCAGGACCAGGGTCGCCCAGACCAGGGTGCGTCGCGACCCGTCCTGAACATGCCGGAGCCGGGTCAGCGCCTGTCCGAAGTCGTTGGCCGTGGCGAAGCGATGCCCGGGATCCTTCGCCATGGCCCGCGCCACCACCTGTTGAATTGCCGGAGAAATGTCGGGCACGAGCTGCCGCAAATCCGGGATGGCGTCCGTCATGTGGCCAGCACAGATCTCCTGTGGTGACCCTCCGTAGGGTGCTCGACCGGCGAGCATCTCGAACAGGACACAGCCGAGGGCATAGACATCCGCCCTGCCATCGAGATGCGGGGCGGCCGAGATTTGCTCCGGGCTCATGTACTGCACGGTACCGATGGCCATCCCGACGCTGGTCAGGGCGATGGAGGACGCCTCGAATTCGCGGGCCACACCGAAATCGGTGACCGCAGCATGGCCGTCCTGCACGAGGATGTTGGCCGGCTTGATGTCCCGATGGACGATCCCGTGGCGGTGCGCGTGCTGGAGCGC
>JBBSPX010000135.1:0-7066 GCA_038258395.1 Gemmatimonadales bacterium
CCGGCGTGGGAGCTGGCCCACCAATTTGCCATCATGCTCGCCAGCCTGGGTGTGGCATTCGTGCTCGCATTGTATACGTCGATCGGCGCCCTCCGTTTCACGGGCCGTCGGCTCGACATCCACGCCTATGCACGTCGGCACATCGGCCTCACCATCGCAGTGGCTGGAATCGTCCTGGCCTGGGGCTACCTGCTCGCACCCTATCACCTTGCCATCGAGCAAGCCAGGTGGCTGAGCCCCGCGGCACTCGACACCCGGATAGTCGCCGCGCACGCCGTCGTGGGTGTGGCACTCGCCGTCAGCCTGCTGACGCTCAGGTGGGCCTTCGTCGGGCGACATACCCTGCTGCTCGCCAGCTGGGGGGTCCTGGTGGCGGCAGTGGCCGTGGAACGGGTCATCATACCCGCCTTCGTCGCCGGTGAGATTGGCACACCTGGACAGTCGGGCGATGCCCGGGAAATGGCCGATCGCTTGTACGGGATGGTGCGCACCACGCACGGGGGGGGGAACGCCGATGGGGACGGCGCGAGCGTCCACGACCGCTGGGATCACGATGCGTTGCTCCGCCAAGTGCGCGGGGCGGGGGCATACCCACTGCTCGCGACACCGGCAGGTGGCCGCCCCGCCTCCTGGCAGGTGGTCAGCCGACGGGGTGACACCGCTTCCGTGATCGAAGTCAGCCGATTCGCGGCCGATTCGGTCGCGCCGGATGGGGCCGCGGTGCTGGTTGCGCCAACCGCAGTGGTCGCCGGGGTGAGAATCAGCCCGACGGCCACCGGATGGACGATCGCCAGCGCTGGTGTCCGGGCGGGGAGCGGCGCGCGGCGAGTTGCGCTCGCCTGGGCGCGCCAGGCACCGCGAATGCTCGCACTCGCTGATACCGCGGCCGTCGATTGGTATCTCGATCCAGTGGAGCGGATCGCCATGCTGGTGCCGACCGTCCGCTGGCTCCTCACAGGGTTCACCACGCACCGGGGCGAGCCTGTCTGGGTCCTCAGCGGATTCGCCACCGTCTCGGGCGTGCCGCACGCGACGCGGAGTCGGTTTGATGGCGAAGCCGTCGACGGGGTCACACCTGCAATCGTCGCCTCGATCGGAGCGCGAACCGGACTGGTCGAGGCATGGCTCGATCCAGCGGCCGATTCCCTCGGTCGGGCGATCGGCAGCCTCCACCGACCGCTTGTCCGGCTGGACCAGCCAGCTCCTGGCGAGATCCTCGACGCCCTCGGATATCCGCTCGAATGGTTCGAGACGCAACTCGTCGCATTGCAGGCAACGACTGGAGGGCAACTGCTCCCGGATGACGGCGGACCTCTGGCTGCGAACGCCTTTGTTTCCTCTGATGGTGCAGCCGTTCAAGCATTGCTCGAGGAGCCAGCGCCTGGGGGTAGCGTCACCGTGTTGACGGGCATGCGGGTGTCGGATCACCCACGAGTGGAGGTCGACCGGATCGACCGCGCGCTCCCGACGGCCCTCAGCGGCGTGAGTGCGGCTTGGCATGCCTCGGCGGGCTTCACACAGGTGTACGACTCCCTTCGCGCCTCTGGCGACACCTTGATTGATGGACCCCTGAGGTGGGCAGTGCAGGGGGGCGAGCTCACGGTCTGGCGAACCTTCGGCTCGGCGGGTCGACGCGGACCGGCCCGGTTGCTCTGGACCGGGGTTGCCTCGGCGCGAGGGATCGAAGGAGGACGACCTGGAGCCGTTCGCTGGGCGGGTGCAGGCAGTTCCGCGGTACCGCTCTCCTCCACCCCGCAATTCGTGGAATTGGGCAGGCTCGAGGCAGCGAGGAGCTGGCTGATACGGGCCGACTCCGCGCTGGGTCGCGGCGACTTGACCGCCTTCGGACGTGCCTGGGAAGCGCTACGCGGTATCCTGGGCGACTCGACTCGCGAGTAGCGACGGGTCGGTTTTCCCGCTAGTTTGCCGGGCTGTGCCACACCCGGAGCCGGTCGATGCGCCGCATCACCGGATTGCCCGATTGAATGAAGGTTTCTACCTGTGAGGATGGCGTGGATCTGCACGAGTATCAGGCCCGAGATCTGCTGAAGATCGTCGGTGTCCCCATGTTCGACGGTGACGTCGCCTCCACTCCGAGCGAGGCAGAGTCCATTGCCCGTCGTCTCGGCGGGACGGTTGTCGTCAAGGCGCAGGTCCACGCGGGTGGTCGGGGCAAGGCAGGCGGAGTCAAGCTCGCCGGCAGTCCGAGTGAGGCGAAGGAGTTTGCCTCGCAGATCCTCGGCATGACGATCAAGGGATTGGTCGTCAACAAGGTGCTGGTGGTGCCTGCTGCTGACATTGCGACGGAGAGTTACGTCGGCCTGATCCTCGATCGCGCCACGCAGTTGCCCGTCTTCATGGTTTCGAGTGCTGGCGGGGTCGACATCGAGGAGGTCGCCGCGAAGACCCCCGAGAAGATCACGCGGCTCGCGGTGGATCCGCGATACGGTCTCTTGCCACATCAGGCGCTCCAGCTCGCGCTCGCGCTGTACACCGAGTGGGGCCAGGTCAAGGCCGCGGTCAAGATCATGCACCAGTTGTACAAGGTCTTCATGGCGAACGGTGCGTCGCTGGCCGAGATCAACCCGCTCGTGACGACGCCTGAGGGACAGGTGCTCGCCCTCGATGCGAAGATCAGCATTGATGAGAATGAGCTTGATCGGCGACCCGATCTGGCCGTCCTCCGTGATGAGTCCGCCGAAGAGCCGAGCGAAGTGGCGGCGCGGCGCGCGAACCTCACCTTCATCAAACTCGATGGCAACGTGGGCTGCGTGGTGAACGGTGCCGGGCTCGCGATGGCGACGATGGATCTGGTCAAGTTCTACGGTGGCGAACCGGCCAATTTCCTGGATATCGGTGGTTCCTCGAATCCCGAGAAGGTCGTCAACGCCCTCAAGATCATCACCGCCGATCCGGCCGTGAAAGTGATCCTCTTCAACATCTTCGGCGGGATCACTCGGACCGACGATGTCGCCAACGGGATTCTCGAGGCTACGAAGCAATTCAAGGTCGAGGTGCCGATTGTGATCCGCCTGACCGGTACCAACGAAAAGGAAGCGTTCAAGATCCTCGAGAGCGTCGGAATGGCCGCAATGAACGACATGGATGCCGCCGTCGAGAAGGCCGTGGCACTGGCCAAGGAGGCCGCGTGAGCATCTGGGTTGACAAGGACACCCGCCTGATTGTCCAGGGAATCACTGGTCGCGAGGGTTCGTTCCACGCTCGCCAGATGATGGAATACGGGACGAACGTGGTCGCCGGCGTCACGCCGGGGAAGGGCGGTCAGCAGTTCGACGGCTCCGTCCCGGTCTTCAATACGGTGGCCGAGGCCGTGGCAGCGACCGGTGGCAATTGTTCGGTGATCTATGTCCCGCCCGCGATGGCGGCTGGTGCGATCGAGGAAGCGTCGGATGCGGGCGTCGCGCTGGTCGTCTGCATCACCGAAGGTGTTCCGGTCCTCGACATGACGGTGGTCATGCCGTTTCTGCGCGAACGTGGCACCCGACTGATCGGCCCGAACTGTCCCGGTTTGATCACGCCTGGCGCGGCCAAGGTCGGGATTATCCCGGGAAGTATCGTGACGCCCGGGCCCATTGGGCTGGTCTCACGCTCAGGTACGCTGACCTACGAAGTGGTCCATCACCTGACCCACAACAAGCTCGGCCAGAGCACCTGTGTCGGCATCGGTGGCGACCCGATCGTCGGGTCCAACTTCATTGACGTGCTCACGGCTTTCAACGCCGATCCAGCCACAGAGGCGATCGTGATGATCGGCGAGATCGGCGGGACTGCCGAGCAGGAAGCGGCCGAATACATCAAGCAGAACGTGAAGAAGCCGGTGGTCGGCTTCATTGCGGGGCAGACGGCGCCCAAGGGTCGCCGGATGGGCCATGCCGGTGCCATCATCTCGGGATCGAGCGGCACGGCGGAGGAGAAGTTCCAGGCCTTTGAGGCAGCCGGTATCGGGATCATGCGCCGTCCGGTCGATGTGATCAAGCTGCTCCAGGGCAAGCTCAAGTAGATTCTCAAGTGGTGAGTCATAAGTCCTGATATGTGAGATTGTTACCGGATCTCATGGAGCAGGACTCGCCGCTGCAATCTCAAGGACTCTCGAGGTCATCTATGGCGGGAAGTGTCACGTTCGCAATGGTCAAGCCCGACGCGGTGGCCTCGGGGAACTGCGGCAAGCTGGTGGCCCATATCGAGGCGTCCGGTTTTGGGATCGTTGCGATGCGCCTGGTGCGCCTCACACGGGCGGAGGCAGAGGCGTTCTATTCGGTCCATCGGGGCCGGCCATTTTTCGATGAGTTGGTCGAGTTCATGTCGTCCGACTCCGCAGTGGCACTGATGCTGACCGCTCCCGACGCGGTTGCATCGTGGCGGACGGCGATCGGCGCGACCGACCCTGCCGAAGCGGCCGAGGGTACGATCCGCCGCATATTTGCCGAATCGAAGGGCCGCAATGCCGTTCACGGCAGTGATAGCGACGAGAATGCGCAGAGGGAAATTGCCTTCTTCTTCACCGAGCGTGAATTGGCCGGCCTCGGAATCGCACTCCCGGCTTGACCGGTTGGGGGCTGGCCGGATATTTTTGATGGCTATGCTAAGTATTGACGTTCGCCAGATTGGCAGTGCCGGGGTGCCCACGAACGGGACACTCAACCCGGATGATCCGGCGTTCGAGGGATTGCTGGTACCGTTCACGGCTCCTGTCCAGATCGAGGGGACGTTGCGGTCGACCGATGGAGGCGACTATCTCTGGCGTGCGCATGTGCGCGCCACGCTTGGGGGGGATTGTCGGCGGTGTCTGGCACCGGCAGAGCAGGTGGTCGAGGACGATTTCGACGTGATCTTCTCGGCCGATCCCGAGTTGCTTGAGGATCCGAGTGTCTATGCCGTGCCCGCCCACGCCGCGTCGATTGACGTCGCATGGGCTGTTCGGGAGGAAGTGACCCTGCGTGCATCGGCGTTCCTGCTGTGTCAGGACGCGTGCCAGGGACTCTGCCCGCAGTGCGGTGCAGATTTGAACGCCGGGCCGTGCCGATGCGCGGCGCCCGACTTGACCAACTGAGGAAGCAATGGCCGTACCGAAGCGAAAGCTCTCCAAGTCCCGCAAGCGGCTCCGCCGCGGCCACCACACGGCCAAGGGCATTCCGACGCAGGCCTGTGCACGCTGCAGCTCGCCGAGACTGCCGCACCGGGTCTGCCCGTCCTGCGGGTACTACGCGGGCAAGAAGCGCCTCGAGGTCGAGGACAACTAGGCCGTGATCCGCGTCGCGATCGACGCGATGGGCGGTGACAACGCCCCGGCCGCCGAGGTCGATGGCGTGGCGCTCGCATTGGCGGAATTGACTCCGGTGTTCCGGATTCTCCTCGTGGGCCGGCCAGAGGTCATCACACCGCACCTCGACCGCCATCCGGAGCTGGACCGCTCACGGATCGAGATTGTGCCGGCGACCGAGGTCGTTGCCATGACCGATCGTCCGCTGCAGGCGGTTCGTCAGAAGCGTGACTCCTCGCTGGTGGTCGGGATCGGCCTCCACGCAAAGGGCGGGGCCGAAGCATTCGTCTCCGCCGGTAACACCGGCGCAATCCTCGCCGCATCGACCCTCCTGCTCGGACTCCATGAGAATGTCGATCGTGCCACGGTTGCCTCCCACTTCCCGACACCCACCGGACCCGTGCTCGTGCTCGACGCGGGGGCCAACCTCGAATGCTCTGCCCGCGAGCTGCTGAACTTCGCCCGTCTTGGGTCGATCTACATGCGGGATGTGCTCCGTCGGCCGAACCCAAAGGTCGGCTTGCTGAACGTCGGCGAGGAGGAGGAGAAGGGCACTGCGATCGTCCGTGAAGCACATCAGGCGCTCAAGGCTGACAGCCGACTCAACTACGTTGGCAACATCGAGGGTCGTGATATCGTCGTGCCCCATCCCGTCCATGGTCAGCTCGACGTTGTCGTCTGCGACGGGTTCACCGGCAATGTCGTGCTCAAATTCTACGAGTCGATGGGCCGCCTCGTCCAGGAGTTGCTCCAGCGGGAATCACCTGGGTTGCTTGGGTCCGAGGAGCTCCGCCCCTTGACGCGTTTCCTGGACTACGGCGAGTATGGCGGCGCCCCATTGCTCGGTGTTCGCGGTATCCCGATCATCTGCCATGGCAGTTCGACCCCGCTGGCAATTCGCAACGCGATTCGGAAGGCAATCGAGTCGGTCGAGGGCAAGTTGACTGAGCATATTGCCGCCGAAATGGCGGCCATGGCATGAGCCTCACTCGTCCAATCGTCCGAATGGCTGGCATTGGGGCCGCGGCGCCTGAGGGCCGCCTCACGAACGCCGATCTCGAGCGATACCTCGATACATCCGACGAATGGATCGTCGAGCGCACCGGCATCCGCGAGCGTCGCATTGCTCGTGCCGATGAGAGCCTCACCTCGTACGCCCTGATAGCTGCTCGGCAGGCGATGGAGCAGGCCGGGGTTACGGCGGCCGACCTCGATGGCATTGTGTTCGCCACGGTCACGCCCGATCGCCGGCTCCCGTCGGCGGCCTGCGACCTGCAATCACTGCTCGGCGCGAAACGGGCGTGGGCGTTTGACCTGGTCGCGGCCTGTCCGGGCTGGGTGTACGGCGTCACCGTGGCCGAGGGGCTGATCGCCGCAGGGCAGGGAGACACGGTGCTGGTGGTTGGTGCTGAGAAATTGTCGAGCATCACCAATGCCAGCGACCGCTCGACCGCGATCCTGTTCGGTGATGGTGCGGGGGCATGTGTGCTTCGACGGAGCCAACCCGGGGACGCGCAGGGCATTCTGGCGACGTATCTCGGCGCCGATGGCGATCTGGCGGAGTTGCTGTACATCCCGGCTGGGGGCTCGTCAGAGCCTCTGACGTCCGAGGGTATCGCCGAGAACCGGCACATGATGAAGATGGCGGGTCGTGAGGTCTTCAAGGCCGCCGTCCTCGCCATGAGTCGGAGCACCGACGAGGCACTCCGACGCGCCGGCCTGACGCCAGAGTCGATCGATCTGATGGTGCCGCATCAGGCGAACCTGCGCATCATTGACGCCACA
>JBBSPX010000136.1:0-7000 GCA_038258395.1 Gemmatimonadales bacterium
CGGAGTGGATTGTCGCTCACGCAGCTCGAGGCGCTCACGCTCGCGCTCGATACGCAGGTGCGCGCGGAGGCCGAGCGCGCATCCCGCCGGATTCCATGGCTGGCGACCATCGCGTCGACCTCGCCATTGCTTGGCCTGTTTGGCACGGTGCTCGGCATCATGCAGTCGTTCACGGGAATCGCGAGCGGCAGCGGATCAAGCAACATCGCGGCCGTGGCCCCCGGTATCGCCGACGCCTTGCTCGCGACCGCGGCGGGACTGGCCGCCGCGATTCCGGCGGTGATCGCGTACAATCTCTACACCTCTCGCATCGAACGATACGAAGGCGAACTCGAGCGCACCGCACAGAGCGAGATCGCGGCTCTCGGACGCGAGGGACGGCTCTAGGATGGCGCTCCGCGGAATCGGGACCGGACGCCGCAAGCGCCACCTGAACGCCGATGTCAACATCATCAACCTCGTCGACGTGGTGCTGGTGCTGCTGATCATCTTCATGCTCACCGCCCCGATGCTGCAGGCCGGACTCGATGTGGAGCTCCCGAAGGCTGCCCTGCGACCGCTCGACGCCCAGGAGGGGCTCACCATCTCCGTGACGCGCGACGGCCAGATCGCGATGGACGATGCGACGGTCTCGATGGCCGAGTTCAAGGCGAATCTCCCGACCGTGCTCAAGCTCAAGAATGTCGAACAGGTGTATGTCCGGGGTGATGCACGCGTGAATCTCGGCGTGATCATGGAGCTGATGGGGGTGGTGCAATCCGCGGGTATCACCAAGATCGGGCTGGTCGCCGAGCCTGAGACCCGGCGATGATGGCCGCTCTGGATCCGCGTGAGCATCGTGCCGGCGTGGTCGGGACGATCGTGGTGCACCTGGTGTTGATGGCCGTCCTGGTGGCGCTGGCGCTGACCGTTGAGCCACCGTCTTCGGTGGTCTACCAGGTCAATCTGGTGGCCGCGCCGGCCCCGCGTCAGGTACCGCGTCGTGCCGCCGAAGCCGCGACACCGACCGCCAAGGTGCCCGAGGCGCCACCCGAGAAAGCCCCTGCCAAGGTCCCTGAGAAGCCGCCCGAGCCGGTCAAGACGCCCGACAAGGCGGTCCGGAACGACCCGACGCTCCAGACACGCAGTGATGTCACCCCGTTGCCTGGTGTGACGCCGAGCACCGGGAATGATGAACTGACCTTCACCCAGGCGGGTATCCGTTTTTCGGATCAGGCCTACCTCGACAACATCGTCACCGAGATCAAGCGTCGCTGGACAAACCCGGCGTCGAGTGGGCTTCGACTCCGGGTGGACGTCACCTTCACTATTCAGCGAGATGGCAGCGTCACCGATGTGAAGATCGACCGGCCGTCGACCAATTTCACCTTCAATACCAGCGCGCGCGGCGCCATCGAACGGGCCGCGAGTGAGAAGGCCTTCGGACCCTTGCCAGCCAGCTACAACGGCGAATCACTCCCGATCTCGTTCGCCTTCACACCGGAGAAGCAGTGAATCGTCTGTTCCCATGGCTGCTCGCCTTCAGTCTGTTGCCATTCGGCCCGCTCATCCCGGTGGCCGCGGCGCAACAGGATGTGATCCGCCTCGGCATCACATACCGCGCCGGCGCCCGCGCCGGCGTGATCGTGCTCGCCCAGCCTGGACTCGACTCGGTGCGCAAGATTGTCGAGCGTGACCTCGACTATTCGGATCGGTTCGAGATGGCCTTCGTCCCCGACAGTGCCGCACCGCAACAGGGCGATCTCAATTTGGGTATCTGGCGTCAGTATGGGCTGGCCTGGGCGATTGAGCTTCGTCCGGTCGCCGGTGGGGTCGAGGCTCGGCTTCACAATCTCCTGGCCGATTCGCTCCGACTCCGGGTGCAACGCGGCATCGATCCGGCGGGCACGGGCGCTCAGCGCCTTGGGATCCACCGATTGAGCGATGAACTGGTCCAGGCAATGACGGGTTCGCCAGGGATCGCGGCGACCAAGATGCTCTTCCAGCGGGCGGATGACATCTGGATGCTCGATGCAGACGGTGCCAATCTGAGCAAGGTGAGCCGAGGGACCGGGATCGCGATGTCGCCGGTCTGGGCCCCAGACGGCCAGCGGATCGCCTTCATGGAGCTCCGCGACAATGCCGCGCCGGTCATCATCCAGAACCTCATCTCCGGCAGCCGCCAGACCGTCCCCGGCACCAATGGCCTCGGCAATTTCCTCACCCCGACCTTCTCCCCGGACGGTCGGGAGATGCTCTTCGCGGCCAGCACCGAAGACGGCACCGATATCATGAGGGTCGACATCCAGCGGATGTGCTGCGTCACGAGGCTCACCGTCGGGCGGAAACTGGCGGATAACATGTCGCCAGCCTATTCTCCTGATGGTCGGCGCGTTGCGTTCCTGTCGGATCGCTCGGGTCGTCCCCAGATTTATGTGATGGACGCCGATGGCTCGAATCAGCGTGCCCTGGTGCCCGCGGACGGCTCCGGTACTGGGTCGTCGTTCGTGCCCGATTGGTCTCCCGACGGGCAGCGCCTTGTCCTCAGTCGTGACATTGCGGGTGGGCGCCAGATTCTGGTGTACGACTTCGGGAGCGGGCGGGCAACCGCCGTGACCTCGGTCGGCCGCAATGAGGACGCCAGTTGGGCTCCTGACTCACGCCATTTGGTCTTCAAGTCCGACCGTGGCGGCCCGGCGCAACTGTGGGTGCTCGACCTCGAATCCTCACGGCTTCGACAACTGACCAACATGAGCGGTGCTGCGCGGATGCCCGCGTGGTCACCGCGCCTGACCGGCCCCGTATCCTGACTCTGGAGAGTCTCTATGTCTCGTCGCTTCGCCATGGTGTCCGCCCTGATCCTCGTAGCAGCCTGCGGCAAGAAGGAGCAGCCCGCCATGATCCCGACGCCGGTCGAAACCGGTGGTCAGGTCGTCGGAAACAATGGCACCGATCAGGCTCGTGCTGATTCCATTGCCGCCGCCAAGGCCGCTGCCGAGGCCGAAGCGCGACGGATGGAGGCGCTCCGGGCCGAGCTGGTGAATGAGCTCGCGGCGACGGTGCATTTCGACTACGACCAGTACTCGATCCGGTTGGTTGACGAGGCGCTCCTCAATCGGAAGGCTGCCATCATGCGTGCCAATCCGAATCTCCGGATCCGGGTGGTCGGGCATGCGGACGAGCGCGGCTCCGACGAGTACAACCTGGCGCTCGGGATGCGCCGCGCTGTGGCGGCAAAGGACTTCCTGACGCGGGTTGGTGTCGAGGCCGGTCGGATCGAGACCGCATCGCTCGGTGAAGAAGTGCCGGTTGACGTCGGGTCGAACGATTCGGCGTGGGCGGCGAACCGTCGGGCCGAGTTCGATGTCGTGGCCGGTGGCCAGATGCTCGTCGCGCCGAGGAACTGAGGCATGGCGATCCGGGCTCGGCACACGCTGCTCCTTCTCGTGGGGCTCTCTGCGTGCGCGACATCGGGCGCGATCAAGCGGTTGGAGACCCAGATCGCCATGAACCAGCGTGAGCAGGAGCGTCGTGATTCCACGCATCTCGCGACGCTCCGCGACATTACCGTGATCCAGCAGTCGATCATGGATTCGCTGAAGCAGACCGAGCGGGCCATCTCGCTCGCCAAGGGCGAGAGCTCGGCCGATCTCCTCGAGCTTCGTCGCTCGATGGGCCAGCTGCAGGAGCGGATCGACCAGAGCAGCCGCCGGGTCTCAGAGTTCTACTCGGAACTCGATGCCCGTCAGGCGGCACTCAACGCGCAGCAGGATACGACCGGCACGGCAGCGAGTGGCGTCCCGACGGCACAGCAGATGCTCCAGGCCGGAAATGCCCAGCTCAATCAGGGCGCCTTCGGCACGGCACGGGATGTCTTCCAGCAGTTGCTGGTGACCCATCCACTCTCCTCGCTTGCACCGGACGCCCTCTTCGGGATCGCCGAGTCGTATATCACGACCATGCCCGACACCGCCGAAGCGTATTACCGGGAAGTGGCGACGAAGTTCCCGGAGTCGATGAAGGCCGCCGCGGCGATGTACAAGCTCGGTGACCGGGCGCAGAAGGCGGGCGACCGCGACGCCGCGCGCCGCTGGTTCGAGAAGGTGGCGACCGCCCAGTACCGCGGCACCGACGAGTACGATCTCGCCGTCGTGCGGCTGCGCGACCTCCGCTAACATCCGGCGGCATGTCTCCCCTCCCCGGTGAGATGCCATTCCTCGACCACCTCGAGGAACTCAGGTCGCGGCTGTTCAAGGTGATCGGTGCCGTGATCGTGGGCGTCGGCATCGGCCTCTGGTCCGTCTTCCACATGGACCTGATCACCCAATTCAAGGCCCCGATCGCGCCGTACCTCCCCGGCGGCAAATTCACGGTGTTGCAGATCACCGAGCCATTCTTCATCACGCTCAAGATCGGTGCGATCATCGGGATCGTCCTCGCCTCGCCAGCGATCATCTACCAGATCTGGGCGTTCCTCTCCCCGGCACTCTACGAGCGCGAGCGGAAGGCCGTGATCCCGGCGCTGGGCATCGGCCTGGTCCTCTTTCTGATCGGCGGAGCGGCCGGATGGATCTTCGTGCTGCCGCGGGGACTGAGCGTCCTGCTCGGGTACTTCCCCGACGTCTTCAACACCCTGATCACCTACGACGCCTACTTCTCCTTCAGCTCAGCGATCGTGATCGGCCTCGGCCTTTCCTTCGAGCTGCCCTTGGTAATGGTCATGCTGGGATTTCTCGGCGTGATGAGCGCGAAGCGCTATAGCCAGTTTCGCAGATTTGCCATTCTGCTCTCGTCCATCGCCGCCGCGCTCCTCTCGCCGGGTGGCGATGTCGTGCTGATGATGGTTTTCATGGTTCCGCTCCTGCTGCTCTACGAACTTGGAGTGGCGGGAACCTGGCTGATCGATCGCAAGCGCCGCCGCCAAGTCGCCGCCGGACTCGTTTTGCTGGTGGGGATGCTTGGCCTGCCGAGCGCGGGCGCGGCACAGATTCCGGTGCGGCGCGAGAGCGGCGTCCGGCAGGGAACGGGACAGGCGCGCGACACCCTGCCACAGCGTCGAGGCACCGCACGCGAGCTCGACTCGGCAACGGCCAGGCGCCTTGGGCTGCCGACGGCGCCGGAGCGCACGTTTCCCGCGCCCGACTCGGTGATGCAGTCTCTGCTCACGCGACCAGGCTTTGCCGTCACGCGCTACCTGGGCGATTCTGCACGCCTCGTCGCCGATTCCGAGACCGTCGTGCTTGGCGGGCGCGCCGCGACGAGTCGAGACGGCACCATCATGGAGGCCGAACGAATAGTCTACGACAATCCCGGCTGCCTCCTCGTGGCAAGCGGGGAGCCCCGACTCTTCGAGGAATCGAAGATCGCGGTGGGACGGACGCTCCGGTTCGACACCTGTGTGAACCGGGGCGTTTTTGATGAGGCGTTCACCACCTTCGACGAACTCGGGGCGAGCTGGTTCGTGCGCGGCAACCTCGCCGTTGATTCGGCGTCGTCACGCCTCTTTGCCGCCGGCGGCGAGTTCACCTCGTGTGACCTGCCCGAGGCCCACTATCACTTCCAGGCCGGCGAAGTGAAATGGGTCACCAACTCGTACATGGTCGCACGGCCGGCGGTGCTCTTCATCCGCGACGTGCCGGTGGTCTGGCTGCCATTCCTCTTCCAGGACACCAAGCCCGGTCGGCGGTCCGGAATCCTGATCCCGCAATTCGGCTTCAACGACATCGTGCGACCGACGCGTGGGTATCGACGACAAGTGACCAATGTCGGCTACTACTGGGCACCCAACGACTACCTCGACGCCACGGCGCGGTTCGACTGGTTCGCGTCGCGCTACATCCAGTACGGCGCGGCGATCAACTACAATTGGCGCAACCGGTTCATCGATGGTGGGCTCGCGGTCAATCGGCAGTCGGAAATCGGTGGCTCGAGTTCGACCCAGATCCAGTGGAGCCACCGGCAGGCGTTCAGCGCTCGGTCGCGGCTCAATCTGCAGCTCGACTACATCACCGATTCACGGATCCAAGCTGGGAACGCGGTCGACCCCCTCCTGTCGACCCGCCAGATCACGTCGGCCGCGAGCTTCAACCGCAAGCAGTCCTGGGGCGACATCACGCTCGGTGCGACCCGTCGCCAGAATGTCAGTGACGGGAGCGGCCAGATGACCCTGCCATCGCTCACCATCACCCCCTCGGCGTTCGCCTTCGGGAGACTCGTGACGTGGGCACCGACCTTCAGCGCCACGAACGACCTCACCTTCAAGACCCCGCAGGGGCCGCTCCCAGTGGTGTCGGGGGGGACGATCGACACCCTGCTGTCCACCGGGTCATCCCGGATCAGCACGATTCGGCTCAACACCCCATTCACGTTCGGGTCGTTCACTTGGAACAACGATGTCACGTACGCCGATCGCCAGGAGACAGGCCGGCGCGTGACGAGCTCGCGGATCCCCGACCTGAGTACGCCCGAGGAGGGCGACTCGATCACGGTCAATCGTATCAGGGGGGGGGACTTCCAGACGGTGCTCAACTGGGAGACCGGCGTCAACCTGCCCGGACTGTTCAAGAGCTCCTGGAATGTCATCCCGAGTATTTCGGTCAGGAATGCCCTGCCGAGCCAGGCGTTTCGGATCCGGAATGCCGCGACCAACGGTGAGTGGGTCCAGCAGAACAAGCGGGTGCAGCTCGGGTTGCAAGCGACACCAAGCTTCTATGGCTTCCTCTCGACGGGCGTGGGGCCCTACGCTCGTCTCCGCCACAAATTCGCGCCGCGGCTGACGTTCGACTATTCGCCCGAGGCGACGCTGCCCGATGCATTTGCGGCCGCCATTCCCGGTCAGACCACGGTCGCCCCGTCGCGGATGATGGTGACGATCCAGCTCTCGAACACCTTCGAGGCCAAGCCGCGGGCTGCGGCCGGTGACACCACCGACCAACGAAGCGTCCGGCCAACGAGTTTGCTGGCGTTGACCACGTCGGCCTTTGGATATGACTTCGAGCAGGCGAAGTTGCCTGGTCGCACG
>JBBSPX010000137.1:0-6826 GCA_038258395.1 Gemmatimonadales bacterium
ATGCGGAAACTGCTGACGATCCTGAACGCGATGATGGCTCAGGGCACCGCTTGGCAGACTGGTACCGCTTGACACGCAAGACAGTTGCTGAGCGAAGCGAAGGGGCGGGGCAAGGCCACAGTACCATTCCCTCGGCTCCGCCGCCTCACTGCGTTCGGCGTGACAGCTCGCTTCTCGTTTTTCATTGGTCGCGCCGGGCGACGTGACCGTCGCCCCTAAAGCGGTCGATCCTAAGGGGGGATTCCAATGCGCATCCGATGGTCCGTGCTCGCACTCGCCGCCGTCGTCACCGCGCCGACCCTGCACGCGCAGGCGTGGCAGCACGCCAACGTGAATGGCGCGACCCTGCGCTTCTACGAGATGGGGCAGGGCACACCGCTCCTGCTGCTACACCCGTTCGGGAGCTGTGCCGCGGTGTGGCAGCCATTCACCGATTCGCTGGCCGTTGACCATCGATTGATCCTGGTCGAGCTGCGTGGCCATGGTGGCTCCACTAACCCGAGTGATGCGTTCACACATCGCCAAGCCGCCCGTGATGTGCTGGCGTTGCTCGATACGCTTGGCCTTCCCCGAGTCCAGGCGATCGGGATGAGTTCGGGTGCGATGACGCTGTTGCATCTCGCCACCATTGCGCCCGAACGGGTCGAGGCGATGATTATCGTGAGCGGCACACCGCGCTACCTCCCGGAAACGCGCGCGATGCTGAACGAGATGACGTCCTTGGATGTCTTTCCGCCGGAGGTGCAGGCAGAGTGGCGGCAGTGCGCCGTGCGCGGGGACGAGCAGGTGCAGACACTGGTGCGACAGTTTCGCGGCTTCAAGGACAACTACGATGACATGGCGTTCGACGCCGCCACGCTCGGTCGGATCTCGGCTCGCACGCTGATCGTGCAAGGCGATCGCGATCCGTTCTTTCCGGTGGAACTCTCCGTCGAGATGTATCGCGAGATCCCCGGTTCGGCGCTCTGGATCGTCCCCGAGGAAGGCCACATCCCGGTGTTCGGGCCGATGGTGCCGGCATTCCTGGCGCGGGCGCGGGCGTGGCTGAAGGCACCCATGTAGGCGCCCGTGTCTCTAGGCGCCCGTATCAACGGGCGCTCTGGATCGTGGCAGCGTTCGGCCACGTTCAGTGGTCGTGCCGACGGACCTGACCCTTCGACTCGCTGCGCTCGCTCAGGGCAGGCTCTCGATCCAAAAGACGGCCGATCCTGACGCACAACGCCCCCGCCGAGTCGATCGGCGGGGGCGTTGGGGCGTGCATTGTTGACGTCCGGTCATCCCGGGTGGCGGGTCAGTCGCTCAGAAACCCCACTGCATCCCGACCAGCAGTCGATTGTAGCGGAAGAAGTCGAGCCCTTGGTGCTCGATGGTGATGGCTGGACGAGTGCCCGCTCGCGGGATGACCACGCCATAGGTGAGGTTGAGCACCACGTCGAGGCCATCACGCTTGCTGTCGTCCGAAACATGCAGCAGGCCAAGTCCGAGACGGGCTCGCGGATAGACGGAAGTCCCCTTGATGGTAAGCTCTCCAAATCGCATCTCGGCGTTGCCCGCGACCATGAATGATGAGCCGCCACCGAAACCGACCGCGGCCTCGGGTACGAATCGCAGGTTCTCATGGCCCAGCAACGGTCCGTAGTCGAACCGGCCACCGACCACGACCTGAACCGGGGAGTTGAGGGCGAGCCCACCGTAGACCGCTGGTGCACTGAACTTGCGCACCATCGAGCGCGAACTGTCGCCACGCTCAGTCGGCCTGACCTGCACCGGCCTGACCTGCACCGGCTGCTCTGCCTGGCGTTGGCGGGCGACTTCGGTTGCGACGCGCTCGCTGATCATTCGCTCCATCGCGGCGCGCCCGACGGAATCCGTGCGGGTCGGCACTGGTTCCGTCCGTGCGTCGCGCTCGTCGAGGCGCTTGACGATCCGATCGACCAGGTCGTTCTGCGACGCCATCGGCGTGACGCTGTCGCCACGCGACATCCGGGTCATCTCCTCGCGCACGATCTCGCGAATCATGACGCGCAGCTTCTCCATGTCGATGCCACCAGGCATCCCCGCTGGTCGCAGGCTGTCGGCAGTGCCGTAACGGACATACAACTCACCGTTGGTCGGTGCCGGCAGCGTGATCATGCCATTGTTGTCGCCCTGTCGACCGGTATCGGACATGCTGCGCATTCTGCGCGTGCCATTGATCCGGTCACGATCATCGGAGGCCATCTGCTCGTCATCCGAGGTGCGGCTGCGGCCGAGGTTGAAGGTCAGCCCGGCGGACAGGAGCACGTTGTGCGTGAGTTGGTCGGTGCTCGAGACATCCTCGAGATCGGTGCCACTCATGACATAGTCTCGAATCGCCGCGTTGAAACGCAGCTTGTCGCTGACGCGGATTCCCATGCCGGCGCCCACGATCAGGGCGTTCTGGTCATCGACCACGTCGCCTGCCGTGTTGCGGTAGTCGTCCCCGTAATCGATTCGACCGACGCCCAGAATCAGGTACGGAGCGGGACCGAGCGAGGCGGTGAAGTTCATCTGTGCCTCGACGCCGTAGCTCGTGATCGGCGTCGTATCGTCGAACCCATCGTTCACGCCTTGCCAGTAATAGCCACGCAGCCCGAAGTAGCTGCCGATATCGACACCTGCCCGCCCACCGATCAGGTAGGTGGTCGGTGAGGACTCATCCTCGAAGCGGAGACGCCCGACGAGCGGTTCGATCGGGATCGACGCGAACGACCAATGATCGGTATTGTGGTCGTCGCTCCCGGTCCCGCCAATGGCGTAGCCGAGGCTGGCCCCGAAGGAACGGTACTTCTCGGAGGTGGCCACGGGGAGGCTGCCTGGCGTGACGCCACCGATCCTGGCCAGGACTCGACCGGCATCGCCGTTCATGCGGGACTCGGTGTACCAGAGATTCGCCTTCAGGCGATCGGTGAGACCCAGTCGAACGCCGCCACCGTAGCGGTAGGTGACGCGGTCGATCTGAGTGTCGTCCCCGGTGATGAAGCGCGTGACCCCTGCGCCACCGATCGCGTACGGCTCGAATCCGCCCGCGCCGAAGTGGAGCTGCAAATCGGCTCCAAAGGTGCGCAGGCCGAATGGGGCATCGGCCGTCGGGCCATCCGCGGTGAGCTTGAGGTCATCGCGCATGCTGTAGTGCGCCTCGACCGATGCCAGTCGGCCGAACCCGAGGGCCAGCCGTGCCCCATACAGGGTCGCATCGGGAAAGCCGATGTCATTCTTCCACTGGATGTGCTCTGCGGAGGGACTGAGGGTGTAACGGACGCCCTGCGCATGCACCGTGGGCGGCGTGAGCAACAGCAATGACAACGCAGCTAGTGGGGCAACGGGCCAGCGGAGCCGGGCGTGGTGAGACACGGATGTGACGTACATGCAGGGCATCTCCAATATGTGGCACGAGAGCCGCAACGGGCGGCTCACCGGTGAAAATCAGGACTGCGACAGCCTTCCATTTCTGGAGGGGACGAGCAGTATATGTGGAGACGAGCGGGAGCCTGACTCGGCACACAGCTCGCCCCGCAGCGTAGCCTTGGCCCCAGCCGGCCTCCGGCCGATAATTGAGGGGATTGTCACCGTTCAGCACCGCACCCCGCGAGGTTGTCATGCCCAGATCACTGCTCGCCTGGTCCTTGCTCGTGCTCATCGCCTGCGGCGGCGGCACCCAACCGACCACCCCGCCTCCCCCGCCGCCGCCACCTCCAGGTCCGCCACCGCCACCGCCACCACCGCCGCCACCACCGGGTGGTCCACTCGTACTCTCGGCCACCCTGATTACCACGCCCACGATCGGGACTACACTGCCGTTCACGGTGACGCGCGATGGACACAGTGTTCTCCCGACGCTGACGATCCGCACCGATCGCCGTTGGCTCACCGAACGCGAGGTGCTCAACCCGACCTCGCTCGCGTCACGGACACTCGTCACCACCGGACCGGGCCAGGTGACCGTCAATGTCAGCGCCGAGGGACTGACCGATTCGGTCATCGTGCGCGTGCTACCGGTCAAGCCGTTGATTACGTCGATCACCGGGCCTGCCGGCCGGACCCATCTCGGCGCCGGTGACACGCTCACGCTGCGCGGCTACGCCATGAACCAGGTGACACCGACACAGCTCTTCCCTGCCAGTCTCGGCCTGGTCGCCGCAACGTCGAGCGACAGCGCGACACTTCGCCTGGTAACGTCGGTGGAATCAGGGGGGGGGGCGTGCGTTGGACGTCCGAAGGGGTACACGCTGGTGCCCGCGAACGTCGATCTCGACATTCCGCTCACTACACCGTTCACACGGGCGCGCTCCGGTGAGCTCAACCTCGCCCCAGGTGAGTCGGCGCCAATTGCCGCCGGTGCGACCGGCTGCGTGCAATTGGCACCGGCCACCGCCGATGCGCGCTACATGCTCGCCTGGGTCGACGACCGCCGGATCGTGAAGGCCGAGTCGGACTTCGAGTATCCCTATCCGCCGGACATGACCGTGCAGGTTCAGGACAAGAGCGGACTGCCGACGCTCCGCGCCGGCATGATGACGGTTACGTCAGCCTCAAACGCTTTCCGCCCGACATCGAGTCGCGGGGCGAATGGTTCGCGCGCATCGGTGCCGATGTTCCGTACCGGGATGCCGGCGTCGCGCATGAGCGATCCGCCGTTCACCGCGTGCGGCACGACACCGACCGCGGCCGACTGGGCGATCTACTGTCGCGCCACGCCGTGGACGGTGGGCGCCACCTTCAACTACCAGCCGATCGCCGGCGCGCGACCCGCGACCACTGCGCACATCATCGCGGTCAGTCCCAAGGTGGTAGCCGCGGTGATCGATGCCGACGCCGGCCTCATCGCGCCACTGGCACTCACCCGGATCCAGGCGACGCTCGACTTCCTCAACGACCAGTATCTCGATTTCATTCGAGCCTCGTTCGGCAATAGTCGTGATCCGCTGACATCGCCAGGCTCTGGGCAATTAGTGGTGATGTTCGAGGCGGGTGGGGTCAAGAACACGCTCCGCACCAACGCCGACTTCGTTGTCCCGCAGGGGGCGTTCAGTCACACGAGCATGTTGCTGACACCCACCAACTGCTATGCGCTCCCGGAGGCATGCAGCACACCCGGCGTGGACGAGATCCTGGTGCACGAGGTGGTGCACACCGCGCAGTTCCTGTGGAATCGGGAGACTCGGAACGGTGTCCAGCCATTCGGGCAGACCTGGTCGCTCGAGGGAGAGGCGGTGCTCCACCAGATGTTCAGCGGTCTTGAGCGCAACGGCATCTCGTGGACCGCCAACACGGCGTTCGAGTCGTTCGCGGCGAGTGATCCGCGCCGCGTGATCAGTGTCTTCGCCAACGGGAACGTGACGTTGTTCACGATTGGCTATTCCTCCTCTGCGGCGTTCCTTCGTGACCTCGTGCAACGGTTGGTGGTCGAGCACAACGTGCCCTTTGCCGACGCGATGCGTGAGGTGCAGATCGGCGCGATGGAGGGATGGTATGGCATCGGGGCCGGTGGCGTGTCGTATGGACAGGGGCTGGTGCCGCGGATGCGCGCGCGCCTTGGCTCGTCATGGGATCCGGTGCAGGCGATGCTCGACTGGACGATGTCGGAGGCCGCCGATGACCTGACCAGCAACCCGCGGTTCCAGGATCTCACGAATCACACCTCACCACGCGAGTTCAACGGCGTATATGTGCACAACGGCATCGTGCCGAGCGGAGGCGTGACCGCGGGCAGCGGCCTGCTGGTGTCGGCATCCGCGCCATCGGGCAACAGTGGGGTGTTCCAGATCAACGATCCGGCAGCCGGTGGGAGCTACAGCACCTCGTCGAGCGTCGGGGCATCGGTGCATTGGTTGCTGCTGCGGGTGCGGTAGGCACGCGGTCGTCGCCATGGCGACGACCGCGTGCCCTTAGGCGCCTGCGTAAGCAGGCGCTCTGGATCGCGGCAGTGTGGGAATCTCCGAACATCCACGTGGAGTGTCCCCGCCCCCGAAGGGCGGCGGGGCCTCCGAGGTGTCGCGTGCACGACCCCTGAAACACGGGTCGATGGGATGTCACCTCGGAGACCCCGCCGCACGCCGCTTCGCGACGCGGGCGGGGAGACCCGTAGCCTCCACGCCCCGAACAGGCGAGATTGCGCTCCTCACTCGGTTCATGCATGTGCGCCAACGGCGAGGGGTCGATGCACGAAGACGACAACGAATCAGACGACCCATCGGAAGACGGGACGTCGATGGAATCCGAGGCCGACGTCACCTGTCCCTATTGTGGCGAGACGGTGACCATCGCGCTGGACGCGGGCGGCGGTGCGGAGCAGGAGTATGTGGAGGACTGTGAGGTCTGCTGCCAGCCGTGGCAGGTGAAGGTGAGCTTCGGGCGCGGTGGCGCCCAGGTCTGGGTCACGGAGAGTTGACGGCTAGCCGCCCAATCCGTTCTGCTCGGCGGCGGCGCTGGGCTCGAACTGCAGCTCGCTCAACAACGGAAAATGGTCGGAGCCAATCTGGCCCAGCCGCTCGAGACGCCGCACCGTGAATGCCTCCCCATGGAAGATGTGATCCAGCGGCCAGCGCATGTACCAGTGCTCAGCATTGTAGGTGTTGTACATCCCACGACCGACCCGCGGGTCGAGCATCTCGCTGATGCGCCGAAACTCACGCGTGGTCCGCGACCACGCCACATCGTTCAGGTCGCCCGCCACGATGGCGGGCTTGCCATGCTCGCGCACCCGCCGTGCCACGATCACCAGCGCCCGATCACGCGCCGTCGATTCCTCGTTCTCCGTCGGGCTCGGCGGCGCCGGATGCAGGACATGCAACCGAATCCGGTCGCC
>JBBSPX010000138.1:0-6816 GCA_038258395.1 Gemmatimonadales bacterium
CATGGCCATTCGGGCCCAGCAGGGCGATCCCCTCGTGCGGAAGCGTCAGGGCCCGGTCGGCGAGGTTCCGGAATTGTCGGACCACCACCGAGGCGGCTCGCACCCGGTCAGCGTCCCGGGAATGTCGGGGAACGCTTGGCGAGGAACGCCGCCGTGCCCTCGGCCTTGTCCTCGCTCGCCGACGCCAGACCGAAGGCCTCTGCCTCGATTGCCATGGCTTCGTCGATGGTGGCGTCAAGTGCCCGGTCGATCGCCTTGAGGCAGAGGTCGACCGCGATCGGACTCATCTCGAGGATGCTGCCGGCCATGGTTCGCGCAGCCTCGATCAGCGCTTCGGGTTCGACCACCTGGTTGACCAAGCCGATCCGCTCGGCCTCGCCGGCGTCGATCATCCGGCCGGTGAGGAGCAGTTCCGCTGCGCGACCGCGGCCGATCAAGCGGGGCAAGCGCACCGTCCCACCGAAGCCGGGGATGAGGCCGAGTTTCACCTCGGGCTGGCCGAAGCGCGCATTGGGTGTGGCGATCCGGATATGACAGGCCATCGCGAGCTCACAACCGCCCCCGAGGGCGAAGCCATTGACCGCGGCGATCACCGGCTTGCCCAACCGCTCGAGCGCGCGAAACGCCGCCTGCCCACGTGCGGAGACGGTGCGGCCGCCCGGGCCATCGAGATCCGCCAGCTCGCGAATATCGGCGCCGGCAACGAACGCCTTGGGGCCGCTGCCGGTCAGGATCAACGCTCGCGTCTCGGCATCGTTCGCCACGTCATGGGCGAGCTGTCCCAAGTCGGCAATCACCGCGGCATTCAGGGCGTTGAGGGAGTCGGGACGATTGATGGTTGCGATGGCGATGCCATCCTCGCCACGCTCGAAAAGCAGGGTCGTATAGGCCATCCAGAAAGATAACGTCGCGCCAATGCCTCCGGATGCCGTCCCCTGGCCGGAGGGGGCATAGATTCCCCAAATGGCCATCATTCTCGCCCTCGACGAGGGCACGACCGGGACCACGGCGCTGGTGTTCGACGCAAGCGGCACCGTTGTGGGACGCGGATACAGAGAAATCGCCCAACACTTCCCTTCGCCCGGCGAGGTCGAGCACGACGCCGATGAGATCTTCGACGCCACCGTTGCCGCTGCCCGGGAAGCGCTCGCCGAGGCGGATCGTCCCGTCGATGCGATCGGGATCACCAATCAGCGTGAGACCGTTGTTGCATGGGACACCGAGACCCTCGTCCCGATCGGACGCGCGATTGTCTGGCAGGATCGACGCACGGCGCCGCGCTGCGACACGCTCCGGGCGGCGGGACACGAACCCGAGATTCGGGAACGCACCGGGCTGCTGCTCGACCCCTACTTCAGCGCCACCAAGATCGAGGTGCTGCTAGCGCGTCCTGAGGTCACCGCGGCGCTCGTCGCAGGTCGGCTCGCCGTCGGCACGATCGACAGTTGGCTGGTCGCCAAGCTGACCGGTGGCGTGCACGTCACTGATCGCACCAACGCCTCGCGCACCATGCTGGCCAACCTGACAACCGGTGCCTGGGACCCGTGGCTACTCGACCTGTTCGGCGTGCCCGAAGCGGTCCTGCCGCGAATCGTCGGATCGAGCGAGCTGGTGGGGACCACCTCGCCTGAGTGGTTCGGGGCGGCCATCCCGATCACCGGCATCGCGGGTGACCAGCAGGCCGCCCTGTTCGGACAGGGCGCCGAGCATGCTGGCCTCGCCAAGGTCACGTTCGGAACGGGTGCCTTCCTGCTCCGATATGGGGGGGACGGCCCCCATGCGCCCCCGGCGGACGGGATCCTCGCGACCGCGGCCGTCGGTCCAGGGGGTGCATCGGGTTGGGCGGCGGAGGGGAGCACCCTCATCGCGGGTGCCGCGGTGCAGTGGCTGCGCGACGGCCTCGGCTTACTGGAGCATGCCTCGGAAAGCGCCGCGATTGCGGCCTCGGTGTCATCGGCGGATGGCGTGGTGTTCGTGCCCGCCTTCACCGGACTCGGTGCGCCCTACTGGAGCCCGGATGCGCGCGGGACGATCGTCGGCCTCACGAGGGGGACGACTCGGGCGCACGTGGTCCGAGCGACACTCGAGTCGATCGCCCACGGCACCGCCGATCTGCTCGAGGCGATGGGTGGTGCCACCGAACTCCGCGTCGATGGCGGGGCGGCCTCGAACGACTGGTTGTTGCAGTTCCAGGCCGACCTGCTCGGGATTCCTGTCGTCCGCCCCGCCTTGGTGGAACTGACGGCATATGGCGCGGCGCGGCTGGCCGCGCTCGGGATCGGCGATTCGCTCCCGCCTGCCGACGATCTCGGAGCCACTCGGCGCTTCGAGCCCTCACACGACGCGGCGTGGCGTGCTCGGCAACGAGGCGAGTGGCGCCGCGCCGTCGACGCGGCACTCGGCTGGGCACGGAGCCGGTTATATTACCCGGCTCAGGAGGAGGACTCAGGATGAAGCCCAGCACCAAGTTCGCCATCGGCGCCGTCGTCATTCTCGGCAGTGTCACCCTGCTCATCACCGAGGGTGTCAAGCAGACCGGCACCTACTTCCTCACGCCGACCCAACTGGTCGAGCGGACGGCAAAGGATCCCAGCTTCCACGAAGTCGGCCTCAAGGTCGCTGCCAAGGTGGTCAAGGGATCGATCCAGCGCGATCAGGCCGCTGAGCGAGTGGACTTCCGCATCAGCGACGGGACACAAACCTTTCCGGTCACCTTTGTCGGCCATGTGCCCGACACTTTCACCGACGACAACGACATCGACGTTGTGGTGGAAGGCAAGCTCGATCGGAACAATGTGTTCCAGGCCACTGACGTGATCGCCAAGTGCGGTTCGCGCTACGAGGCCGTCTGGGACAAGCAGCAATCCGCCTCCACCTGAGGCGGGGATGACACTTCTCGGTCAGTTCGCCCTCTGGACGGGGTTCATTCTTGCGGCGTGGGGCGGTGTGATGGCCTTCGTCGCACGCTGGCAGGAACGCCCCGAAGTCGCCCTCTCCATCCGTCGGACGACCTACGCCGTGCTGGTGGCAATGCTGGTTGCCTCCGCGTCGCTTTGGCAGGGCCTCCTCAGCCACGACTTCAACATCGAATACGTGGCGGGATACACGTCGCGCAACCTGCCGACCTACTACCTGATCACCACCTTCTGGGCCGGCCAGAAGGGCTCGCTCCTCTTCTGGGCTGCGGTGCTCTCGATCTTCGGCGCGCTGGCACAGTGGCTCACCGCGCAGCGCTTCCGCGACTTGCTGCCGTATGTGGCCGGTGTCACCAACATCGTGGCCGCCTTCTTCATCGCGGTGATGCTCTTCGGCGATCACACGAATCCGTTCGAGCGGCTGGGCTTCACACCGCCCGATGGACGGGGACTCAACCCGCAGTTGCAGAACCCGGGCATGGTGGTCCATCCGCCGATGCTCTATCTCGGCTACATCTCGCTCACGATTCCGTTCGCCTTCGCGATTGCTGCGCTCCTCGCACGGCGTCTCGATGCCGGTTGGATCATCGCGATGCGGAAGTGGGCGATCGTCTCGTGGCTCTTCCTCTCGACGGGCATCACCATCGGGATGTGGTGGGCCTACCTCGAGCTCGGCTGGGGTGGCGTATGGGCCTGGGATCCGGTCGAGAACGCCTCGTTCCATCCGTGGCTCACGCTCACCGCGTTTCTCCACTCGGTGATGATCCAGGAGAAACGTGGCATGCTCAAGCGCTGGAACATGTCCCTGATCATCGGGACGTTCCTGCTCAGCATCTTCGGGACGTTCATCACCCGGAGTGGCGTGATCGCCTCGGTCCACTCATTCACCCAGTCGAGCGTGGGCTACTTCTTCCTCGCGT
Source organism: Gemmatimonadales bacterium (assembly GCA_038258395.1). Taxonomy (GTDB): domain Bacteria; phylum Gemmatimonadota; class Gemmatimonadetes; order Gemmatimonadales; family GWC2-71-9; genus Palsa-1233. Next base: position 3,836 of record JBBSPX010000138.1, read on the forward strand.
TCCTGCTGGTCACGGGTGTGCTCTCGTTCACGCTCCTCTACACGCGGTGGGGTTCGCTCGAGCCGGAGGCACACCTCGAAGCTGTCGTGTCGCGCGAGGCGGCGTTCCTCTTCAACAACCTGGCGCTCGTCGGCATCGCCTTCAGCGTGCTGTGGGGGACGCTCTTTCCGATCATCTCCGAGGCTGTGCGCGGGGTGAAGATCAGCGTCGGGCCGGCCTTCTTCGAGCGGGTCAACATCCCGCTCGGGCTCTTCCTGCTCTTCCTCACCGGGGTCGGGCCGTTGATCGCGTGGCGGAAGGCCTCCGCACGCAACCTCCAGCGGCAGTTCATCGTGCCCGGCATCGCCTTCGTGGTTGGACTGATCGGGGCCTGGGTGGCCGGTCTCCGTGGCTATTCCCTCATGACCATCGCGCTCGGCACGTTTGTGATCGGCACCGTGCTGCAGGAGTTCACCCGCGGCGTCCGCGCCCGGATGCGGATGTACGACGAGAACGTGGCGCTGGCGCTCGGGCGGTTGATGTCGCGGAATCGCCGCCGCTACGGTGGCTACATCGTCCATGTGGGGATCGTCTGCTACTTCGTCGGTGCCGTCGGGCAGTCCATGCGCGTGAAGGAGAGCCACCAACTTGTCCCCGGTGAGAGTGTGACGCTCGCCTCACCGTTCGGGCACCCGGTGACCTTCACCTTCCTCGGCGTGTCGCAGTACGAGGAGCTCAACCGGCAGGTGAGTGCCGCCACGATCGAGGTGCATCGTCCCGGCAAGGCCCAGGCCACGATGGTCGCCGAGAAACGCCAGCACTTCAATGCCATCGGCGAGAAGTCGTTCGAGCCGAGTACCGAAGTCGGCCTGATCTCGAGTCTGCAAGAGGATCTCTACGTCTACTATCACGGCACGCCGGACGGCACCGAGCGGTCGCAGTTCGAGTTCATCATCAATCCGCTGGTGATGTGGTTCTGGATCGGTGGGGCGTTGCTGGTGTTCGGCGGCGTGCTCGCAATGTGGCCGGGTGGGCCGCAGATCCGGGCGCGCCAGAGCGACGAGATGCAGGCGGGCTATGCCGTGCCGCTCACCGAATCGGTGGCGACCCCATGATGACGCGCCGCTCGGCACTGGGACTTGGGCTTGCCGCCCTCATTCCCGGCATGCTCCGTGGCCAGGACTCGACCATGTCGGGGGGGGGGAGTGACACCACCACGGCGCTCGCCGATCCGCTCCAGAATCCGTATTCGGTCGGGCGACTCCGTGCCCCGCTCACCGCGGCCGATAGCGATCCGGTCCTGATCGCCACCGAGCGGCGGCTCCGCTGCACCTGTGGCTGCACACTCGATGTCTATACCTGCCGCACGACCGACTTCACCTGCACCTATTCCCCGGCGATGCACAAGGAAGTCAAGGCACTCTTCGCTGACGGCAAGACGCCGGAGCAGGTGATTGGCGTCTTTGTCGCGCGCGAGGGCGAGGCAATCCTGATGGCGCCACCGGCCCGCGGATTCAACCTTGCTGGCTACTTCGTGCCCGGCCTGGTGATGGCCGCTGGACTGCTCGGGCTCGTCGCCTGGATCGGGCGCAGGCGCGGAACGGTCGCCGCCGCCGAAGGCACCACACCGGTGATCGCGACCGACAGGGCCAAGGCGCCTGACGCCGATGCTCGTGCGGCGCTCCGTCGGGCGCTCGAGGACGTCGAGTCATGATGCTCGAGGCGTTGGCAGCCGGATTGGTCGCCGTGGCGCTTCTCTACCTCGTGCTGCAGCCGCTGCTGGTACCGGGCGCCGTTGTGTCGGCGCCCTGGGAACCCCCCGACGCCGAGGAGACGGCTCGCGGCCGAGCATTGCTTGCGCTCAAGGAAATCGAGTTTGACCGGGCCACCGGCAAGCTCTCCGACGAAGACTACCAGGCCTTGCAGGAACGCTACGAGCGCGCGGCCATCGCGAATCTTGCCGGCTGTCAGCGCTGCGGCCACGCGCTCGTCGACGCGGATCGGTTCTGCGGCGCCTGCGGCGCGAGGCGGTAGCAGGAAAGAAGGAGAGAACGAGAGAGAGAGAGAGAAGGAGAGAAGGACGGGGTGCTCTTTCTCGCTTTCTCTCTTTCTCTCTTTCTCTCTTTACTGCCGGTACACCGTCTCGAACCATCCTGTGGTCCGGGCGCCCTCACCCTTCAGGAGGAAGTTGGCGTTCCCAGGTGCCCAGCCGGCAATCGACGTCTCTACGGCGTGGCCGATCAGGTCATCCGAGGTCAGGATGAAGTTCCGCACCGACTTCGCAAGCCCGTAGGCCGCGACGGCCGCCTCGAGTCCCTTGCCGACGCTCGACTTCAGCCTGGCGCCGGTCCACTTGTTGTAGATGGCGTCGAGCTGCTTCACCATGTCCGTGAAACTGTTGCCATTGGTGACCGGGACGCAGGCGGTGTCGTCGTCCTCCCACGCCACGATCCGGACCACACCGTTTGGGCTCCGCGCCCGGTAGGAGTCGATGTCGGCCTTGGTCAGGAGGGCCGCCGACCCTTGCCAGTCAAGCTCATTGGTGTCCCAGTGGTAGGGGCCTCGTGCGCGTTCGCCGGTGCAGCCGAGCTGCTCGCTGTCCCCGCCGGCCTCCCCGTAGACATGGAACTCGAACTCAGGGGCCCCCTTGAGCCAGCTTTCGTAGCTCTGGTCGAAATGGGTGGCCACGAGGAAGAGGCCGCCTGTAGGGGCGACCACCCCACCGCCACCACTGCCGCCTCCGTCCCCGCAGAGATCCCAACAGACCATCGCATGGGCAGGGTTTCCACCGGTGAAGTCGAACTCCTGGGGCACCAAGGCGATCACCGGGATCTCCGGGGGATGGTCGGCATCGAGCAGGATGCGGCGACCCGAGGCATCGAACGCGACGGGACGTTCGCCATCGTGCTCGAGTGTCCCGACCAGGAACGCCTCACCGCCCTGCCATGCCGCACGTTGTGCGGCCACCGGCAGGTAGATCTCGAGCCCGCGGGCGGCGTCGA
>JBBSPX010000139.1:0-6809 GCA_038258395.1 Gemmatimonadales bacterium
GCGCGCTCTCCGAGGGCAAAGGCGACAAGGCCAAGGCGATCGACTACTACAGTCAGGTCACCGAGCTCTGGGCACACGCCGATGCCCGGTTCCAACCCAAGGTGGCCGAGATCCGCGACCGGATCGCGAAGCTGAGTGCGGCCAAGGGCTAACGCGCTCGCCGTCATGTTGCTGGTCGCCGCTCCACTCGGCGCCCAGCGGATCGACTGGCAGGCGCACGCTGTGCTCTACGGCGACAACACCGAGTTCTTCACCCCGTATCGCACCGGCGAGACGATCCTCGGTGGACAAGTACGTGCCTGGGTCGAGGGCCGTCCAACCGAGCGGCTCGCACTCCGCATCGGCGCCTTCGCCGATCGTCGCTGGGGCAGCGAGGAGTTCACCGACTCACTCAAGCCGATTCTGGCCGCACGCTACACCACGGTGCACTCACTCGGTGTCATGGGGACGCTCGACAACACGCGGCGGCACGGTCTGATCGATCCGTTGATGGTCAGCACCCGCGAGCTCACCACTCCGATCGAATACGGACTGCAGTGGCGTGAGCGGCGGAAGCTGTTCGATGCGGAAGCATGGATCAATTGGCAGCGCCTGAACACGCCGACGCAGCGCGAGGTATTCGAGATGGGTGCCGTGGCGAGCATACGACCCGTGCGCGGTCTGAGCCTTGATGCACAGCACCTCTGGTCGCATCACGGCGGACAGTTGTTCGATGCCGGCGTGCCGGTGAGCAACAACCGAGTCACATCACTCGGCATCGCGGTCGACGATTCGCTCCCGTTCGTGCGGCACGCACGCTTCGTGGCGGCGCGGCTCTGGAGCGAAGGGCATCTCGACCCGGACTACCCGTCCGACCGGCCGAGCGGCGGGTCGGGCACATGGCTCCGCGGGGAGGTGAACCCGTGGCCGCTCTGGGCGCTGTTCGTGATTTACTGGCGGGGGCAGGACTTCGAGGCCGCCGCTGGTGATCCGAACTACGGCTCGGTTGGGCAGGCCCCGGGGTTCTACCGTGCGGAGCGGCGGTACTGGGAGGTCGGCGCATGGCGACGATTCGGCGATGCCAGCAAGGGTGTGTCATTCGACACCGAGGTGCGCTTCCACCGGATCGACAGCGAGCAGAGCGTGGCGTTCTTCGGGACGCCGTGGGAGTTGTCGTATCGGATCATCCTGAGGGCTGCGATCTAGCGTCGGTCCTCGACCCACGTGATCCGGACACTCGCATTCCGCCGCGATGCCGGCCACCGGAGCACCACCGCCGTGCCCTGCACGGTGTGGTCGAATCCCGCCTCACTCCGTGACACTGTCTCAATCGCATAGTCCCAGCGCTCGGCCCCGTCCGCCACGATGCGGGGTACCCGTGCCAGCGAGAGTTCGGTCGTGAACCAGGCGTCGTCTGGTGCATCGCCTTCCCAGCTCCAATGCACATCGAGCGGTCCATTGGCGTGGAATACCAGCGTCTTGCTGAACCGGTCACCGCTCAGGCGCACCGCCACACCATGGGGAACAGTCTCGAGACGGCCCTCGAGATGCCGAGCGGCCCACGAGACGATCGGGTCGACGGTCCCCGCCACGAACTTGTCGCGCGTCGTGTCGTGCGACACCATGCGATCCACAAAGAGTGCCCGTGTCTCGCGGTCGAGCGCCGGTGCCTCGCGGACGCGTGACTCCGCATCATGAATCGTGACCGCGCCGTCACCGGCTGCCGCATTGTCGGATATCTCGGGGATGACCGAACCCGGTGCGAGGTGATACGCCTCCTCGTGCCGCGTGAGTGCATCAGCCCAGTTGCCACCGCCGTGGAGGTCAAGCATCACTTCGATCGCTCCCCCCCGATGCGGCGAGACCACCGCAAATTGACCCGGCGAGGTGATTAGGAATTCGTCGTGTCCATCGGCGTCGATGTCGAGCTGGGTGGCCGTCGGTGGGCGATCATGGAGCAGCAGGCGCGCCGCATGGCCGAGTTCCTGCCAGAGGGCGCTCCGCAGGAACGGCAGGTAGAGTCCGCCGAAGACACCGTGCCAGTAGGCATCGTTGCACTGTGCCCGGCCAATGTGCCGCCGCACTTCGACGGGATCCCCCGCTTCGCGACTGGCACGCGAGAGATACTGCATCACCTTGTGCAGCCGGTTCGATTCCGGATACTTGGCGAGGAAATGCCGCCAGTGCCCACCGCGCACCAGTGGGTCGGCCTCCGCGGTCGGATCGAGCTCGTGAATGGCCTCCTCGCGACGCGTCAGTTCACGTGCCTGAATCGGCGGCAGCGCCCAACGCTCCATCTCCTGATATGACGCGGACGGGAGATAGACCGGGCCCTCCGCCGAAATGGCGAGCAATGCGTCGTCGAAGCGCGACACCTCAGCGATGCCGGCCACGCGCATCTGACGCACCTGCGCCGTGAAGCGATCGAACCAGCCATCTTCCCAGACCCACTTCGCTGTACCGGGCCATCCACCGAACTTCTCGCCGTCATCGGCGAGCACGGCGAGGCGATGCCCATCGTGCCGCAGCGCATTGAGATATCCGACCAACTCTTCGGGTGGCCGAAATGGCACGAGGTACCGAAGGTTCTGGTCGATCGCGAGCACCGTGATGCGCGCACCGTCATGCTCCGTAACCCACGGCCGGTGTCGTGCCTCGGGAGGGAGTCCCGTGACGCGTAGATGTCGGTCATCCACCAGGGCGAACTGGATGCCGGCGCGCGCAAGATCGCTCGGGAGGTCGGGTTCCCAGACACGCTCGGTCAGCCAGAGCCCACGCACCTCGGTGCCGAACCTTCTCGTCAGTCGCTCACGATACCGCTGCACCTGTTCGATACGATCGTCGCGGTCGAGTATGGCGAGGATTGGCTCATCGTGTCCCGACGCCAGCAACTCAACTTGTCCCGCACTCACATGTCGGCCGAGTCGATCGACCCACGCCGATGCGTGAGCCTCGAGCCAATCGAGGAGTGGCCCCGAGACGTGGATCGCGACGGGCCACGTCTCGCCGCGCTCGAGGCCATCGAGCAACGGACCGTACACGGCGTCGAGGTGATCCCGAAACACGGAGTCGAAATTCCCCACTGGCTGATGGAGATGGAGTCCGAAGCAGAAGCGCACGCGATTGGGCATCAAGCCTCCGGGATGGCGACGCCGAATCGCTCGGCGAGCTGGTCGCGTTGTGAGTTGGCGGGCCACGCAGCCAATCGCAGCCACGCATCGGCCGCAATGGCATCGGGGAGTTCACTCCCGCTCAGCAACCAGAGATCGAGGACTGCATGCACGATCGTGGCCGCCCCGACGGGATCGTCGTCGGAACCGCGTCGCCAGGCGCCCGCAAGGATGCGCGGGAGCAGCGCAGGCAGTCCGCCGCCGAGCATCGCCGTGGCATCGAGGTGACGCGTGCCGACGGCTGCCTCGAGCACCACCGGCAGCGCCAGCGAGAGCAGGCGCCGACGGAGTGGGGCCGGGATCTCTTCGAGGAGGATCACACCGGACCAGCCATCCTCGATGTTCTCCCTGACATGGATGCGGCGCGGGACGACGCCGAGCGTGATGAGCTCGGTGTGCCAGCGACGAGCGCGACCACTGTTCCGGTGGGTGGTGACGATCGTATCGCCGTCGACGATCCAGTCATGCGCCGGCATGGCGCCCTCGAACGGCGCATGTGGCGCCAGCTCTCGGAGTGCCGCGATCCCCGCGGCCATTGCCGGCACCGCGCGCCGACCGGGCAGGATGTCCTGCTCCCACATCGTGACACCCGTCCCATCGTTGTGATCATTGGCGTGGGCCTCCAGAAGCGCGGTCCGGAGCGCGGCCTCAAGTGCCTCGGCGTCGTCGACGGGGAGGAACTCGAGCGCGCGCGCCGCGTGACGGAGCACGACACGCGGCTCGATCCTGGCGAGGTCGTCGAAGAACCACGCGCACGACGTGAACATCGCGAGTGCATGTCGTTCAGCCTCGAGCAACAATCTCGCCGCGGGAGGGAGCGGACCCGAGCCATCGAGTCGGGGGCCTGCGATATTCCGGATCTCGTGGCGGTTTCCGGCGTCACGCGGCCATTCGCGCTCGACGACGGCATCGAGGCCGAGCGACAGGACCTCGAGACCGGCGCGGAGCGGCGCCCGCCACGCTTGGGAGGTATGGGGATCCATCCGGCAGCCGCAGTCGGCCTGCCACCGATCGACGCCGTGCCCACAGCTCCAGGCGCTTGGGGCCACGATGCTGGTGCGAACCGTCGGCTCCATGGTGGCGAGCAGCGCTTCGGCGCCAACCATGCGCGATGTGGAGTGGGTGATGAGGGCATCGATGACACCGGCAATCGCCAGATCGCCAAACCGGTGATGGTGCCCGAATGTCTCTCCGTCAGTGGCGAGTGCGATGACGTCGCGATCGGTCGGTGCGCTCAGGCGAGTGGCGAACCGTTCGGCATCTTGGAGCAACGCACCGAAGGCCACGTCGTGCGCCAGCGCGCCGTCGTACGCGAGACTGCGCATGTCATGATCAGGGTGATCCCAGGTCACCGGGGCACCCGTGGAGTCGGTGGTCGTGACCTGACGCGGCGCCAGGATCGTCCCACGGATCCCCTCTCCGGCCAGGACCTCGAGGGTCTCATCGTCGACCGCAGTCTCGGGGAGCCACATTGCGAACGGATCTCGACCGAACACTCGACGGAACTCACGCATGCCCCAACGAATCTCGGTGCGCTTGTCGCGCCTCGAGGCTAGCGGCAGGATCACATGGTGGTAAGGATGCGCGATCGCCGTGCCGTGGCCGGTCCGTGCAATGGCGGCGCGATCACCATCACGCATCGCGTCGAGTACGTCTGTGGCATGCCGCTCGAGCCAGTGAACGAGTGTCGGCCCAACGTTGAACGACAGCCAAGCCCAGGCGTTGTGGACCCGCACGATCCGACCGTCGGCGTCGAGCACGCGCGCCCGCGAGAGCGGTCGGTAACACTCGCGCGTGATCCGCGCGTTCCAGTCGTGGTCGGGGAGTGCACTCGGTTCCTCGGGCACCAGCTCCAACCACGGCTCCTCGCGGGGTGGCTGGTAGCAGTGCGCATGCACGACGATGCTCGGCATCGGGCCTTAGGTGGCGGGAAGGTCGGACGCGGCGGCGAGCGCACCCAGCAGGGAAGGAAAGGGGTCATCGACTCGCCTGTACTCGTCAGCGAGGTAGCGGGCGTGCGCTACATCGCCCCATCCCTCCATCGCCGGGAGCAGCGCCTCGAGGGCGTCGCAGTGCTCGACGAATCGCTTGGTCGCGTAGTCGCCCGCGGCACCAGTCGAGATAATGAACTGCCAATCCGACGACTGCGCCAACAACAGTTCACGTGCCGCCTGTTCGACGATCGGCGCGAGATGTGTCTCCTCGACCGCGGTCGGGACAGCATTCCAGAACCGCTCCTCGAGTGGCCAGAGGCGTTCCCACGTCCACGCGGTCTCGTCGTTGAGCCACTTGGAGAAGTCGCCGTTGGCACCCCACGAACCCGGCTCGAGTTCGATCACTGCGTCGGGCGGCTCGTCGGCCAGGAGTTCGCTGCCAGTCGCGGGCGTGACATCGCCGGCCGCATCGAGCTGGGCGTAGAGATCGGCGAGGAAGTCGATCCCCTCGAACCACCAGTGGCCGAACAACTCGGTGTCGAACGGTGCCACGATCGACGTGTCGGTGTCGGCCGCGTGTGTCGAGATCCGGTGCAGCACCTCGCGAAAGTGTCGTGCGTGCTGGGTGGCGGCCTCGCGGGCCGCGGCGGGCTCGTAGGGCGCCTTGTCGCCGAGGTCAGCGGCGGGATCGGTCACCCGCCAAAGTTTGAGGCCACCGGGATAGCGGATCTTGTGGAACTCGAGGTAGCGTGAGTCACCCGGGTAGCCCCCGTGCCGGCTCCACACCTTGGCGGTGGTCTCCGGATCGCGAATGACGACATCGACCGGGCGCGTGCGGGGCGGTCGGTGCCCGACCTCGAAGCTCCGGTAGGGCGAGACGTCGGCCTCGCTGTCGAGTGGACGCGTTGCCTCAGATTCGTAGAGCTCCCATGCGGCACCGGCACGCGCCAGGTGCGCGTCGACGACGAACCAACGGAAGCCGGCGTAGCGCAGGTGGGTCTCCGTCCCGTCACGATGTGACACTGACTTGGCACTGTGCCACGGCTGCCACGGTCCGGCCGGACGATAGGCGCACTCCGGCACCCAGCACCCCTTTGGAAGCACACCGAAATGTCGCAGATGTTCGGCGCGCCCAAGCAACAACTGGAAGCGGATCGACTCATCGCGTGCGAGCAATGGAAGGAAGCCGTGTGTCGCCGCTGAAGAAATCAGTTCGATGCGCCCGGCCTCCGCGTGATGGCGGAGCGTGGCGATAATCTCGCGATCGATCCGGTGCCAGAGCTCTTGCAGACGGGTAAGGTGGTCCTTCCAGAACGGCACCAACGGGATGAGCGCGTCATCGCCGGTGCTCTTGAGTGATTCCTCCGATTCCGTCAGCGTCTCGAAGCGTTGCGCGAAGTACTCGTCGAGGTCGGTCTTGAAGGACGGATGCGCCAGTTGGGCCGCCAGGATCGGCGTCACACCCAGTGTCAACGCGACGGGTGCGCTGTCGGCCTCTGCCCGCTCGAGCCAGGCGAGGAGCGGGAGGTACGTATCGATCGCCGCCTCGGTCAGCCAGTCGCTGCCGTGCGGCCACTTGCCGTGGTGCAATACCCACGGCATGTGCGAGTGCAGGATCAACGTGAAGCGCATCAGGTGCCGACCAGTCCGGCACGGCGAGCGATCGCGCGGCTGTAGATGGTCGCGTAGGTCTCGGCGACGCGGTCCCAGCCGAAGTCGCGCTGCA
>JBBSPX010000140.1:0-6770 GCA_038258395.1 Gemmatimonadales bacterium
AAGCGCGATGAGTCCGAACACGATCACTTCGGCGCAGGGCATGCCGGCACCGCGATGTCGGCGGCATTCGGCATGGCCGTCGCGCGTGACCTGCGTGGCGCCAAGAACAAGGTTGTGGCGGTCGTCGGCGATGGGGCACTCACATGCGGCCTCTCCTACGAGGGGATGAACAACGCGGGCGACTCGGATCGCGACATCATCTTGATCCTCAACGACAACGGCATGAGCATCTCTCCGAACGTCGGGGCGATCTCGAAGTTGCTCGGCACCATCGTCGCCGACCCGCGCACGGATCGGCTGCGCGAACGCCTCAAGCGCGTGACCTTCAAGCTGGGTGATGTCTTCGGCGATGGCGTGGTGAACCTCGCCCGGAATGTCGAGGAGTCGGTCAAGAATCTCTTCAGCAACGGGATGCTCTTTGAGGAGCTCGGATTCCGATACTTCGGACCGATCGACGGTCACGACCTCGAGAAGTTGACTGCGACCCTGGCCCATGTGCGGGATCTCACTGGGCCACGCGTGGTGCATGTGTTGACCGAGAAGGGGAAGGGGTTTGCATTCGCCGAAGCCAACCGCGAGAAGTGGCACGGGCTCGCGGCCTACGACAAGGAAACCGGCGAGGCGCGCAAGAAGGCCAGCGGACCGCCAAGTTGGACCCAGGTCTTCGGGGATTCGATCACCGCGCTCGGTGAGGAACGCGACGACCTGATCGCGGTGACCGCAGCGATGCCGAGCGGCTCGGGGACGGCGATCTTCCAGAAAAGATTCCCGGAACGATTCTTCGACGTCGGGATCGCCGAGGGCCACGCGGTGACGTTTGCCGCAGGGGCGGCCACGCAGGGGATCCGGCCGATCGTCGCCGTGTACTCCACCTTCCTGCAGCGCGGCTATGACAACATCATCCACGATGTGGCGGTGCAGAACCTGCCCGTGGTGTTCTGCATGGATCGCGCGGGCCTCGTCGGCGAAGATGGCCAGACGCACATGGGGCTCTATGACATCCCCTACATGCTGGCCGTACCGGGGATGACCGTCACCGCACCGAAGGATGCCGATGAACTCGTCGGCCTGCTGCGCTGTGCACTGGATCATGATGGCCCGTTCTGCCTTCGCTATCCGCGTGACAAGGCGCCCGAGGATCCCAACCCGGTCGGCTCGGTGCCACCCGTGCCCTACGGGACCTGGGAACGGCTGCATCCCGGACGTGACGTGGTGATCCTCGGCACCGGGACGATGGCCCTGCCAGCCGCCGAGGCCGCCCGTGCCCTGAGCGCTGAGGGGATCGATGCGGGTGCGGTGAATGCGCGCTTCATCAAACCCTTCGATGAGGCGATGCTCGCAGAGATTCTCATCGATTGTCGCGTCATCGTGACGGTCGAGGAAGGCGCCGTGATCAACGGCTTCGGCGCGGCACTCGCCGCACGACTCCAGCAGAGTCACCCCGGCGTGCGGGTGCTCGCGATGGGGGTGCCGGACGAGTTGATTGTCCAGGCCGCGCGCCAGAAGCAGTTGGCATCGTTCGGGCTGACGGCCGAGGGAATTGCGACGCGGGTGCGGGCCGTCATGGCCGACCCCGTGCTGCGCTGAGGTCGCATGCGGGTCGGCATCATTGCCAACCCGCGGTACCCCGACCTCGGTGAGGTCCTGGCCGGGGTCACCGCGAGCGTCGAGGCGCGCGGCTGGAGTCTCTTCGGCGACAGCGACGTGGCCGATCTGTTGGGTCGGCCGCTCCCCCCCCTTGATCCCCACGCACTCGACGTGCTGCTGACGCTGGGTGGCGACGGGACCCTGCTGCGCGGTGCCCACCGACTCGACGCCGCGCCCGTGCCAATTCTCGGACTCAATTTCGGTCGCGTGGGCTTTCTCACGGCGATGCATCGCGATCGCGCGATCGAGGCGCTGGACCTCTGGGAGTCGCGACAGTTCACCATCAGTTCACGTGCGATGCTCGAGGCACGTCTCGGCGGTGGACCGCCGATCCGGGCACTCAACGATGTGGTGCTCCACAAGAGCGGCGTCGCCCGCGTCGTTCGGGTGCAACTCTCGGTCGACGAGGATTCCATCGGACCGATTTCCTCGGATGGGATTGTCATCGCCTCACCGACCGGCTCGACAGCCTATTCGCTCAGCGCCGGGGGGCCGGTGGTGGCCCCGACCTTCGATGCCATGATCGTGACACCGATCTGTGCCCACTCGCTCTCGGTGCGTCCGCTCGTGGTGCACCCGACGGCCACGGTGTCGATCACACCCCTCGATCCGCATCCCCATGGCTTGATCCTCTCCTGCGATGGGCAGGTGAGTCGGGAAGTGGCCGAGGGAGATCGGCTGACGGTTCGGGTCAGCGCCCACCGCGTCAATCTCGTCCGGTTCGCCGGAATGGGTTTCATGCCTCGTCTCCGCGAGAAGCTGCACTGGGGCGACCTCTCGGGGCGCGACTAGATGCTCCGAACACTCCGGGTCCGCGACCTCGCGACGGTCGCCGATGTGACGCTCGACCTCGGCCCAGGCCTGAATGTGCTGACGGGTGAGACGGGCGCGGGCAAGTCGATGCTCGTCGACGCACTCGCCCTCCTGCTGGGTGATCGGGCCGACCGCGCTGCCGTGCGGACCGGCGTGTCGCGCGCGGTGGTCGAGGGTTCGTTCGACGCACTCCCGCCATCGCTCGATGCCGCGCTCGATGCGGCCGGCCTCGATTCGGCCGAACTCCTGGTGATCCGTCGTGAGGTCAGCACCGAGGGACGCTCGCGCGCATGGATCAACGGCTCGCCCACCACGATCGGGGTCCAGGCGGACATCGGCGGACGCATCGTCGACCTCCATGGCCAACATCAGTCGCTCGATCTGGCTCGCTCGGCCACGCAACGCGCGCTGCTCGATGCCTATGCCGATGCAGCCGATCTGCGTGTAGCGGTCGCGAGCGCGCATCGGGACGTCGCCGTGCTCCGCGACCGGATCGTGGAGTTGTCGAGGCGGCGCGACGAGGCCGTCCGCCGGAGTGATTGGTTGCGCCACCTGGTCGAGGAGATTGATGCGGCCAATATCCAGCCGGGTGAAGACGCTGACCTCGACACCGAGGCCAATCGGCTCGGTCAGGCCGGAATCCTCGGTGAGCAGGCACGCGAGATCCTCGCGCTCCTCGATGCGGACGAAGACGGCATTCGATCCAGGCTCGGCCGATTGGCCAAGGTGCTCGAACAGGTGGGACGACGCGATCCAACAGTGGACCACTGGCGGGTCTTGCTTGATCCTGCCTGGGCCGCATGTGACGAGTTGGCACGAATGGCGGAGATGTACGAGGAGGATGTCGCGCAGGACCCCAAGCGGCTGGCACAGGTCGAACGCCGACGGGATCTGCTCGGCTCACTCATCCGGAAGCACGGCGGGACGCTCGAGGACGTGCGTGAGGCACGACGGGCGGCAGGTATCGAGATGGACCTGATTGACACTGCTACCCTGGACCTGTCCCGACTTGAGCGAGACCGCGAGGCTGCCGTGGCAACGCTCGAGCAAGCGGCGTCGAGGCTCACTGCATGTCGGGAAGCCGCCGCGACGCGACTCGCGGGGGAAGTCACCCGCGTCCTGCCGGGGCTCGGAATGCCGGACGCCACGGTCGCGATCGAGATGCGCCCACTCGGCGAGATCGGGCCAGAGGGTGCCGAACAGGTGATCTATACAGCGCAGCTCAATCCGGGACTCTCCCCGAGGCCGATCGCGACCGCTGCGAGCGGCGGAGAGCTTTCACGCCTGATGCTCGCGATGAAGGTCGCCCTCGTGCGCCACGATCAGGTGCCGACCCTCGTCTTCGACGAGATTGACCAGGGGATTGGTGGCGAAACGGGCGCGGCCGTCGGGGCGGCACTTGCCGGACTTGCCGTGCGCCATCAGGTGCTGGTGATCACGCACTTGCCCCAGATCGCCGCTCGGGCGGACCGGCATCTGGTCGTCAGGAAGCAGACAAGGGGGGGGATAGCGACCAGCGACGTCGCCGTGATTCACGGGGAGGATCGCGTGATCGAGATCGCGCGCATGCTCGGCAGTGCCGACGACGATGCCGCACGGCGATTGGCGACCTCGCTGCTTGCCGGTGGAGTCAGCGCGTAAAGAGCCGCTTGTAGACCCGGAACCAGATCCGCGTGGTGAGTCGGTCCGCCACAAGCCCACTCGAACTCGAGACCACGCGGATGAGTCCGAATCCTGCCTCGACCGGCATCTTCACGACGCCATCCTTGTTGACACCGGTGTGCGCGTAGCTCAGGCCGAGACCGGCGGTCATGGCGCTTGCACCGGTGCCGGTGCCCATCGCGCCGATATCGCCCCCCGAGATGGCGGTGCTCGTCGCGGCCGCTTCCCAGGCCGTCGCGCCGCGGCGTTGATAGCCGAGGTGACCGTACAACGCGAACGACGGGGCGACCCGCACGTAGGGTTGCGCCTCGAGCGAGAGCTGTTGGCCGGGCGTGCGCCGCAGGGTGGTGGTGCGTGACGCGGGAAGCAGGAGTTCGTCGCGCGTGCCGACGCGAACTTCCCGATTCGCAGCAAACGGACGACTGAGCGCCACGGTCCCGCGAATGCCGAGTGCGCCGCGTTCCGTCTCGATCGTTCCCGCGAGGTCCACTGCGAACTGGCGCTCGCCGGTGCCTTGGTCGCGGAGGTACCGCACCCGTGGCGCCGTCCCGGTCGGGAGTCGCACGCCGGCCTGTGCCCAGACCCGAAAGCGCGGCGTGTCAATCACGCGGACGGTGGCGCCGACACGCACATCGCCAAGGGTCACCAGCGGAGGATCCGTGGTGGGGGCGAGGTCGTAGCCCGCAGACGAGCCGAGCAGCGCGCTCAGGTCGGCATCGGTCAGGGCAGTGGAGGGGAGTGCAAGCGATGCGGTGAAGCCGGTGATCCCGAAACGATCTCGCAGGTCATCCCGGACGTGGTTGGAGAGTGCCTGGAGGGCAAGACCATCCGCGGAACTCGCGAGTGGCAGGACCGCCGACGCGGTGGCAGGCTCGGTGATGAGCGCCGCGAGCTGCGCCCGGAGGACCGGGCCACTCTCTGAGAGCGCGGTCGCTGCCGCCTTGAGTGCGGGGTCGGCGTCGAACGCGCCAGAGGCGATGCGTTCGTCGAGTTGGACGATGGCTGCCTCGAACTGATCGATATACATTCCCGAGTTCGGGGTCCCGCCGATCGTCGGGTTGATGCCCACGGTGGAGCCCGTGGCATCGGTCGCGAGTCGGGCCTGAGTCCTGACGGACACAATCGGGAGATCGACACCGACGGTGATCCGGGGGGTGACACCGACCGCGAGGCCAATCGTGCCAGCGCCTCGTTGGTATTCGAGTTCCGCCGCGAGCATGCCGAGGTGTCCGGGATCGGCCGGACGCCCGAGCAGCAGCCCGAGCCGCGCGGTCATGTCTCGAAGCAGGATCGGATCCTGGCCGAATGAGACCGGAGCGCCAAGATCCCGGCTGGCCCCATCGGCGTACTCGCGAAATGCAGGAGCGAATTCGCCGTGGAAGCCGATTCGGAGTGTGCCGACCGGAGCATCGAGGAACGGGAGTTGGCCCAGAAGGGGCAGTGGAAGCGCCAGAACGGTGGCCAGAGGGATGGAAAGCCGCATGGGGCGAAAAGTAGTCCCACCCGTGCCGTTCGTGGCACGGTTCCTGTTAGGGAGGGGGTAGTCCCCTGAGAGGCATGGAGGCATCAATGGTTACCAATCGGCGCGGATTCACCCTCATCGAACTGATGGTCGTCGTCTCGATCATCGGCGTGCTGGCGTCGATCGCCATTCCGAAATACAACTATCTCAAGGAACGGGCGCTCGTCACCACCATGAAGTCGGATCTCCGCAACCTTGTTGCCTCGCAGGAAGGCTTCTACGTCTCCAACAACGATTATGCGGGTAGTGTCACGGCTGGCGCCGAAATCCCCGGAACGCGCGGCAGTGGCAGCACCACCTGGGGTACCAGCCCCGGGGTAGTGGTTGTTCGGGTGACGTACAAGAGCAACAAGAAGCGTGGCGTGGGTTGGAACGCCATCGTACGGCACAAAGGCGTCAGGAATCCAGCATTCGACCGGTGCGGGATCTTCCAGGGCAACGTGGCATTCTCCCCGAACGCGGCCGTGACCGACCCGGGCGTCTCGGCCTGCTGGTAGGCGTCGCTAGGGGATGGTCCTGAGAATCTTCAGGCTGCGGCCGAGAAACGAGTCGACCGCCATCCGATCGGTGAGCTCGAGATGCAGGTTGCCGGAGCTCCCCTCGATCACGAAGCCATTGCCCTGTGGCGCACCAGTCACGCCATTCTCCCCCTCACCACCCAGCTCGACCAAGGAGCTCGGCCACTGCCCGGTTTGATCGTGATATTCGCGCACCCGACCCTGCTCGAGCACCATGCCGAATCGGAGTGAGGCTTCCTGGCGCACCGGTGAGGCGCCACCGCCCTCCTCCCCGAAAATGAACGCCGGCTTCGTCGCCCAGATCCAGATGATGGACAGCCAACTCAGCAACAAGAGGACACGAAGCGTGCGTTGCCGTCGCTTCATTGGACCCATCTCCCGCTCGTGCGCATCGCGGTCCTGATCTGCCTGGTTGGCCACCGCGTCTCGGACCGCGCTCTCGAGGCGCTGATTGCGTTCGGCTTCGTCCACGCGGGCTGCCCTCCATGCTGGTTGCTGTTGTGTCCGGATACCGACACTTTCCGGGTTGGCTCAAAAATGCAGGGTCGACGCTCGGGTGGCGAAATGGCAGACGCAGGGGTCTTAAAAACCCCGGGGGGCGACCCCAT
>JBBSPX010000141.1:0-6687 GCA_038258395.1 Gemmatimonadales bacterium
CCCGTCGCCACCGTCCCGCGCCCCGTGATCGAGAACACATCCTCGACCGGCATCAGGAACGGCTTCTCGATCTCGCGCACCGGCTCCGGCACGTAGGTGTCCAGGGCATCGAACAGATCCTGGACCTTCTCGACGTACGCCGGATCGCCCTCGATCGCCTTGATCGCCGAGCCCCGGATCACCGGCGCATCGTCGCCGTCGAACTTGTACATGCTCAGCAGCTCGCGCACCTCGAGTTCGACCAGGTCCAGCAGCTCCTCGTCGTCGACCAGGTCGCACTTGTTCAGGAACACCACCACCTTCGGCACGTTCACCTGCCGCGCCAACAGGATGTGCTCCCGCGTCTGCGGCATCGGGCCGTCGACCGCGCTCACCACCAGGATCGCCCCGTCCATCTGCGCCGCACCCGTGATCATGTTCTTCACGTAGTCCGCGTGGCCCGGGCAATCGACGTGCGCGTAGTGCCGGTTCGCCGTCTCGTACTCGACGTGGCTCGTCGCGATCGTCAGGATCTTCGTCGGATCCCGACGGCCCTGCGACTCCGACGCCTTCGCCACCGCGTCGTACGGGATGTACTTCGTCCCGTAGCCCTTGTCGGCCGAGACCTTGGTCAGCGCCGCCGTCAACGTCGTCTTGCCGTGGTCGACGTGGCCGATGGTGCCCACGTTCACATGCGGCTTGGTCCGATCGAATTTTGCCTTGGCCATCTCAGAGATCCTCGTTCAGTGTGTCGTCAATCGTCAATCGTTAATCGCCCCTACTTGCCGCCCTGCGCCTTCGTGATGATCTGCTCGGCCACCGCCTTGGGGACTTGCTCATAGTGGTCGAACTGCATCGTGTACACGGCGCGGCCCTGGGTCGCGCTGCGAAGCGTCGTCGAGTAGCCGAACATCTCCGCCAGCGGGACCTCGGCGTCGACGACCTGCGACTCACCCCTCTGGTTCATGCCACCGATCTTGCCGCGACGGCTCGACAGGTCGCCGATGACCGTGCCGAGGAAGTCCTCGGGGCAGACAACCTCGACACCCATCACGGGCTCGAGGATAACGCCACCCGCGCTTTTGACCGCCTCCTTGATCGCCATCGAACCGGCGATCTTGAACGCCGTCTCGCTCGAGTCGACATCGTGGTACGAGCCGTAGACCAGCTGCACCTTCACGTCGACCATCGGGTAGCCGGCGAGGATGCCGCTCTCCAGCGCCTCGCGGATCCCGGCCTCGATCGGCTTGATGAACTCACGCGGAATGACGCCGCCGACGATCTTGTCCTCGAAGACGAAGCCGGTGCCGGTTGCGCCCGGCTCGGCGTTGATCACGACGTGACCGTATTGGCCCTTGCCGCCCGACTGACGAATGAACTTGCCGTCGACCTGCTCGACACGGCGCGTGATCGTCTCGCGGAAGGCGACCTGCGGCCGGCCGACATTGGCCTCGACCTTGAATTCGCGGCGCATGCGGTCGACCAGCACCTCGAGGTGCAGCTCGCCCATGCCGGCGATGATCGTCTGGCTGGTCTCCGGGTCGGTCCGGACGCGGAACGTCGGATCCTCTTCGGCCAGCTTCTGCATCGCGATGCTGAGCTTGTCTTGGTCGGCCTTCGACTTCGGCTCGATCGCGACGTCGATGACCGGCTCGGGGAACTTCATCGCCTCGAGGATGATCGGATGTTCCTCGTCACAGAGCGTATCGCCGGTGCGGGTGTCCTTGAGGCCGATGGCCGCAGCGATGTCGCCGGCGAGCACTTCGGTGATCTCTTCCCGCTTGTTGGCGTGCATCTGGAGCAGGCGGCCGACGCGCTCACGCTTGTCCTTGGTCGCGTTGTAGACGTAGCTACCGGCCTCGAGCCTGCCCGAGTAGATCCGGAAGAAGGTCAGGCGGCCGACGAACGGGTCGGTCGCGACCTTGAACGCGAGTGAGGAGAACGGCTCATCGTCGGAGGCCTTCCGGGTCAGGAACTTCTCGTCATCGTCCTGCGCATGTCCCACCATCGGCGGCACATCGAGCGGGCTCGGCAGGAAGTCGATCACCGCGTCGAGCAGTGCCTGGACGCCCTTGTTCTTGAAGGAGGCGCCGCAGAGGATCGGCACGAACTCCATTGCCAGCGTCGCCTTCCGGATCGCTTGACGGATCTCCGCGTCGGTCAGCTCCGCGCCACTCAGGTACTTCTCGACCAACTCATCGTCGTACTCGACCGCGGCGTCGATCAACTCGGCGCGGGCGGTCTCGACGGCATCGGTATACTCGGCCGGCATCGGCACGACCTGGAACGACTTGCCCATCGTCGAGTCATCGAAGATGTACTGCTTGCGGCTGATGATGTCGATGTGCCCGGTGAAGGTCTCACCTGAGCCGACCGGAAACTGCAGCGGGTAGGCCTTCCGGCTCAGTCGGTCGCGGATCATCGCGACGCACTTGTCGAAGTTGGCCCCGACCCGGTCCATCTTGTTCGAGAAGATCATCCGCGGGACCTTGTACCGGTCGGCCTGCTTCCACACGGTCTCGGTCTGCGGCTCCACCCCAGCCACGGAATCGAGCAATGCGTCGGCGCCGTCGAGCACGCGGAGCGAACGCTCGACCTCGACGGTGAAGTCGACGTGGCCCGGGGTGTCGATGATGTTGATCCGGTGCTCGGCCCCACTGCCGGTCTCGTCGCTCTCGCCATGGCGCATCCAGAAACAGGTCGTGGCAGCAGAGGTGATGGTGATCCCCCGCTCCTGCTCCTGTTCCATCCAGTCCATGGTGGCGGCGCCATCGTGGACTTCACCGATCTTGTGGCTCTTGCCGGTGTAATAGAGGATGCGCTCGGTTGTCGTCGTCTTGCCCGCGTCGATATGGGCCATGATGCCGATGTTCCGGTACAGCTCCAGCGAGGTCTTCCGTGCCATGATCTGCTACATCTCCAGTCGAGTCCGGCGGAGCCGGTACCCAGCGAAAAAGCGGGGCGACCGGCCGGGCCTTGGCCCGCGGTATCGCTCCGCACCACATGGTGGATCCAGAGGTGGGCCGGGTCGATCCCGGGCTCACATGGTTCCGATGTTGCTCCTAAATCACTGCGGGCCTACCAGCGATAGTGTGCAAACGCGCGGTTGGCCTCGGCCATCCGGTGCGTATCATCCTTCTTCTTGATCGTGTTGCCCTCGCCCTTGCTGGCCAGGATCAACTCGGCCGCAAGACGCTCGGCCATCGACTTCTCACCACGGGCGCGCGAGAACGAAATCAGCCAGCGCATGGCCAGCGCGGTTCGCCGCTCGGGGCGCACCTCGACCGGCACCTGCAGCGACGCGCCACCGACCCGGCGGCTCTTCACTTCGACCGCGGGCTTGGCATTGTTCACGGCCTGCTTGAAGACGGCGACACCGGGCTGCCCGGTCCGCTCCTCGATCAGGTCCATGGCGCCATAGAAGATCGACTCGGCGAGTCCCTTCTTGCCCTGGAACATCAGGTTGCAGACGAACTTCGACACGGTCTGCGAGTCATAGCGCGGATCCGGCGGGACGACGCGCTTGACGGCCTTGCTGCGACGGCTCACTTGCCACCCCCGGCCTTCGGCCGCTTGGCGCCGTACTTCGAACGGCTCTGACGACGATCATTGACACCGGCGGCGTCGAGCGTGCCACGCAGGATGTGATAGCGCACACCCGGCAGGTCCTTCACACGACCGCCACGAATCAGGACGATCGAGTGCTCCTGCAGGTTGTGGCCTTCACCCGGGATGTACGCGATGACCTCGATACCGTTGACCAGGCGCACCTTGGCCACCTTGCGAAGGGCCGAGTTCGGCTTCTTCGGCGTGGTGGTGTACACACGTGTGCACACGCCGCGCTTCTGCGGGTTGCTCTTGAGGTGCGGGGACTTCCCCTTGTAGACGGGGGTGTTCCGGCCGTGGCGCAACAGCTGGTTGATCGTCGGCATGAATTCCGTGTCTCGGTCCTGTGGAGCGCCGACCGGGGAAGGCCCGGTTCGGCAATAGTCATGGAAGATATCGCGGATATGGGCAGTGGTCAAGCCGGAAGATTCCCTTAGGGGCGACCGTGAGGTCGCCCATCCGATCTGGTCAGGGCCCGAAGCAAGCTCGCGGCCCTCCACGGCACTCGGCACCGGATTGCTTCGGCTGCGCCTCGCAATGACGGACGCGGATCGGCCTATCAGCATCGCTGGGCCGCGAACCAAACCGCGGGCTTACGCCCGCGGCTCGGCCACGCATTGTTGGGCCACTAAGCAAACCGCGGCCAGATGGCCGCGGCTCGGCCGCCGTGTTACAGGTCGTCGTCCCCGACGGCGGCCAGGATCAGCTCGATCTCCGGCTTCGGCTCCTCGACCACCGGCGGCGGCGGCTCGAAGCCCTCGGGAGCCTGGATCTCCAGATCGACATACCGGTAGTGACCGGTGCCGGCGGGGATCAGGTGCCCGATGATGATGTTCTCCTTGAGGCCGATCAGTTCGTCGCGGGCGCCGCGGATCGCGGCGTCGGTCAGAATCCGAGTGGTCTCCTGGAACGACGCGGCCGAGAAGAACGAGCGGGTCGAGAGCGAAGCCTTGGTGATACCCAGAAGCACCGGCTCCGCGACCGCAGGCGATCCCTTCCGACGAATGACTCGCTCGTTCTCTTCGCGGAACGAGAGCCGGTCGACGGCCTCGCCCTCGAGGAACGAGGAATCACCCGGATCCGTGACGCGCACCTTCTGGAGCATCTGACGGACGATGACACCGATGTGCTTGTCGTTGATCCGAACGCCCTGGAGTCGGTAGACCTCCTGGACCTCGTTGAGCAGGTATTCCTGCACCGCGCGCGCGCCCTTGATCCCGAGGATCTCATGCGGCGACACCGGGCCCTCGGTCAGACGGTCTCCCGCCCGCACTCGATCGCCCTCGTGGACCCGGAGATGCTTGCCTGCCGGCACCTCGTAGACCCGCGCCTCGGACTCCTCGACCGCGGTCCCATCCGGGAGCGTCGGGAAGACGAAGATCTCGCGCTTGCCGCGCTTGATCTCGCCGAACTTCACGATGCCGTCGATCTCGGCCATCGTCGCCGGATCCTTCGGACGACGTGCCTCGAAGAGCTCCGCCACCCGCGGCAAGCCGCCGGTGATGTCGCGCGTCTTGTAGGCCTGCCGCGGAATCTTGGTGATCGTGACGCCCTTGGACACCTTGACCGCCGGCGAGAGGAAGACCGTCTTGTCCTTCGCCTCACGCTTCGACTTGCCGGGCCAGGCCTCGAGCACCGAGACCTCCTCGACCTTGAACTTCTCCGACCACGGATTGACCTGATCGGGGATCGTCAGGGCGCGCGTAACCGGATCGGTCGGCGAGCCGAGGATGATCCGTGACCCCTCCGCCAGAGTGTACTCCTGCGGATCCTTCTTGTTCTTCTGGTATACCAGCACCGACGGATGCAGTTCGCGATCCGGATCCTGCTGCACCACGAGCGACCGGAGTCCGGTGCCCTCGTCGAGTTCCTCGCGGAGCGTGACGCCCGGCACGAGGTCCTTCCAGCGCAACTCACCATCGGTCTTGATGATCGACGGATCGTTGTACGGGTCCCACGTGTACAGGATCGAGGCGCGCTTCTCGCCATCGGCGCGCGTGGCACTCTCGCCTTCCTTCGCGAGAATGAGCGCACCCTCCGGCACCGGGTACCGATTGAGCGCCCGCTTGGGATCCTTGGCGTCGACGATCACGATGCCGGCACGGGTCTCCTCCGCGACCGACTCGGTCTCGCGAGTCAGCGCCACCCGAATCATGGCCTTGCTGCCGTCCTCGTACTCGACCGGCACGTCGGCCCACTCGAGGTCCTTCGTGTAGGTGACGATACCGTCGGTCCGCACGCGACGCTCCGCCTCTTCGGCGATGCGCGACGAGGTGCCACCGATGTGGAAGGTCCGCAGCGTGAGCTGCGTGCCCGGCTCGCCGATCGACTGCGCCGCCAGGATGCCGACTGCCTCGCCCAGGTCCACCATTTCCATGGTGGCCAGGTTCCGGCCGTAGCACATCCGGCAGACACCACGCTTCGACTCACAGGTGAGCACCGACCGGATCTTGACGAGATTGATCCCCGACTCGTCGATCCGATTCGCGGTCTCCTCGTCGATCACCTGTCCGGCGGTGACCAGCACCTTCGGGTCACCAAACTCATCCAGATCGTGTGGATCGTTGACGTCCTCGGCTGCGACGGTCCCGAGGATCCGGTCCCGGAGCGACTCGATCACGTCTTCGCCTTCCATCAACGGACTCATCTCGAGGCCGAGGATCGTGCCGCAATCTTCCTCGGTGATCGTCACGTCCTGCGCGACGTCGCAGAGACGACGCGTCAGGTAACCTGCATCGGCCGTCTTGAGCGCCGTGTCGGCAAGGCCCTTCCGGGCGCCGTGGGTCGAGATGAAGTACTCGAGCACCGTGAGGCCTTCACGGAAGTTCGAGCGAATCGGTGATTCGATGATCTCACCAATGCCGCCGGTGAGCTTCTTCTGTGGCTTGGCCATGAGGCCACGCATACCGGCGAGCTGCCGAATCTGGTCGCGCGAACCACGGGCGCCCGAGTCGTAGATCATGTAGACCGGGTTGTACCCGCCGCGTGAGCGACGCATGTGATTGAGCATCGCCTCGGCGACGTCGTTGTTCGCATGCGTCCAGGCGTCGATGACCTTGTTGTACCGCTCACCGAAGGTGATCTGACCGGTGTTGTAGGCGC
>JBBSPX010000142.1:0-6678 GCA_038258395.1 Gemmatimonadales bacterium
GCGCTCGGCACAGAGGGAGCGACCGGTCTGTTCTCGGAGGGATCGAGCCTCAATCCCGCTGCGCTGGCCCTGCTCAATACCAGTGTGGCCAGCTTTTCGACACTGCAGGACTGGCGGACCACCACCAGCCCCACCGGCACGGGTGATACCCGCGAGCAGCGGTTTCCCCTCCTCAGCATTGGGGGGCCGATCCCGAAGTCGAACTGGGCGGTGGGGATCACCTATGCGTCGTACGCCAATCGAGACTTCCTCCTGGTGAACGAGGGAACAGCCTCGCCGCGCGGCATCCCGATCGGTGTGACCGACTCGGTCGGTTCCACCGGCGGGCTCAGCGACTTCCGACTCGGCCTCGGTTACAAATTGCAGGAATCGGTCTACCTTGGCGTCGGTGCGCACCTCGTCACCGGCTCGAATCGACTCTTTTCGAATCGTGCCTGGGACGACACCACCTACACCGCCA
Organism: Gemmatimonadales bacterium; assembly: GCA_038258395.1. GTDB lineage: Bacteria > Gemmatimonadota > Gemmatimonadetes > Gemmatimonadales > GWC2-71-9 > Palsa-1233. The sequence goes on from JBBSPX010000142.1 coordinate 461, forward strand.
TTCGCCAGTCGGCGGAGCTGTCGTATCTCGGTTTCGGAGTCTCGGGTGGCGCGATCGTACGGATGTCGCCGGCACTCACGTTCGCGGGCACGGTCCGGTTTGACGGACCGCTCGACGTGGAACGCGACTCCACGGGGACCGGGTCGATCGACATGCCGCTCACCCTGAACGTCGGGGTGCGCTACCAGCCGTCGACCCGCTGGCTGGTCGCGGCACAAGCCGGGACCCGCACGTGGTCGCGTGCCGATCAGGGCATCACGGAGCTGGGCGGGGTCGCGGCGCGGAACACGAACGAGTTCGCTGCCGGTTTCGAGTACTATCAGAATCGGCGCTCACCGGCGCAGTTGCCGATCCGACTCGGGGTGCGGCGGGCCGATCTGCCGTTCCTGCTGGTGCAGGGGAGTCAGCCGCGTGAGACGTCGGTATCGCTGGGGACCGGCTTCCGGTTCGCCAAGGGCGTGGGCGGTTTTGATTTCGCACTCGAACGGGTGCGCCGGACCCAGGGCGCGAGCTACACCGAGAATGCGTGGCTCCTCTCGATCGGCGTGGCGCTCCGCGGCGTGCTCGCAAACTGAGAAGCGTGGTGATGGTGATGCAGGTCGGACGGGGCGCGCACACGGCGCGCCCCGTCGTGCAAGGGGAGTGAGGGAGAGATGAAGCGCGTCTGGATCGAGACCTATGGTTGTCAAATGAACGTCGCCGACACCGAGCTGATGTTCGGGGTGCTATTGCGTGACGGGTATACGGTCGCGGACCAGCCTGAGGACGCCGATGTCATGCTGGTCAACACCTGCGCCGTCCGTGACCACGCGGAGCAGCGGGTGGTCGGTCGGGTCGGCGAGCTCCAGCGCCACAAGCGACCTGGCAGCGTGCTCGGGGTGGTGGGCTGCATGGCCCAGCGGCTCGGACCGATACTCCTCGAACGAGTCCCCAAGGTCGACCTTGTGGTCGGACCCGACGGATACCGCAACCTTCCCGAGCTGCTGGCTCACGCCCAGGCGGGCGGTCGGGTCGCGGATGTCGAATACCGGGGCTGGGAGCACTATGAGGACATCCCGCAGCACCGTGAGCCGGGCCCGTCCGCCTTTGTCACCGTTCAACGGGGCTGCGACTACCGGTGCACCTTCTGCATCGTGCCGACCACTCGCGGACCGGAGCGTTCGCGCCGGCTCGACGATGTGGTCGCCGAGGTGCGCGGCCTCGTCGAGACCGGCGTCACCGAGGTCACGCTGCTCGGTCAGACCGTCAATTCGTATTACGACGGCACGCACGACTTCGCCACCCTGCTCCGTGCCGTCGATGCCGTGGATGGGGTCCGGCGGATCCGGTTCACCTCGCCCTATCCGAATGACTTCACACCGTTGGTCATCGAGGCGATGGCCGATCTGCCGTCGGTCTGCGAGCATGTGCACCTTCCGGTGCAGAGCGGGTCGGATACGGTGCTCCGACGGATGCTGCGGCGCTATCGGCGCGACCAGTATCTCGAGGTTGTGGCGCAGCTTCGTGACGCGATTCCCGGCATCACCTTCTCGACGGACATCATCGTCGGATTCCCCGGCGAGACCGAGGCGGAGTTCGATGAGACGCTCTCGATCGTGACGGAGGCCAAATTTGACGATGCATACACGTTCAAGTATTCGTTGCGCGAGGGGACACCGGCGGAACGGATCAAGGATCACGTCGCGGATGAGGTCGCCTCGGAGCGACTCGCTCGGCTGATCGAGGTGGTGCGGACACAGGGGCGTCGCCGGAACATGACGCACGTGGGCGAGTGCCACGAAGTGCTGGTCGAGCGTCCGGCGCGTCGTGGCGACATGATGCTGGCTCGGACCAGACTGAATCATCTGGTGCTGGTGCCGATGACGCCCGCGAACATCGGCGAGTACCACACGGTGCGGCTCACCGGCACCACGGGATCGACCTTCACCGGCGCCGTCGAGCGCCCGACGCTGGCGGTGCTATGATCGTGAACGTGATGGAGCATCATGTGATCGCGGCGTACGAGCGGCTGCGAGGGGCGGTGCCCGGATTCATCGATTCGCCGACGCATCGGGATGACGTGGTGGTGTACGCCCTCAACCGGTTGCCATCCAAGTACGTCGTGTCCGAGGCCGGCAAGGCAGTCACCGAGGCCCTCCTTGCGTCCCCGCAACAGCGGACGGAGACCGAGTTCCAGGTCCTCACCGCACTGCACCAAGTGACCCGGATCCCGGAACGCGCGGCGCGATGGGATCCCCCCAAGGTCGGCTGACCGATCCTGCGGGGTCGCTGACCCTTGGAGTCGCCTACGGGGCCGGTCTGTTGACCGGCCTTTCGCGTTTTTCGGACCCGCTCGTCGTGACATTCGCCTGCCTTGCCGTTGTTGTCGCAGTTCGACATCTCCCCAGCCGAGCGCTCGCGTGCACTGTGCTGCTCGGATTGGTGGTCGGTTCGGCGACCCGCCACTTTGCCGCGAGCTCCTGTGCCGCCACCCTCTCGGCCGAGGCCGTCACACTCTCCGTCACCCTGATCGACCCCGGAATCGCATCAGGTCGGGTGCAGGTGGATTCCGGCGGCTGTCACGGAACCATCATGGCGAGGTGGCCCGAAGGACGATCGCTGGCGGCAGGCACCACGGCGCGGGTCTTGGCTCGCTGGGTTGCTCGACCCGGTCCGCTGGGTCGCCCCGATGGATCGCTCAATGTCCGGCGGGTCGAGGCGGTCCGGGGGACACCGGGGCTGATTGCACGGAGTCGGAACGCGGCTGCTGAAAGGATTGGGTCGCTTTTCGCAGAACACGCACCACTGGTCGATGCGCTGCTCACGGGACGACGCGGTGGGCTCGACGCCGAACTGCGCCAGCAATTTGCGGAAGCCGGACTCATTCACCTGTTGGTCATCTCCGGATTCCACGTCGGGTTGGTGGCCGGGTGGATCGTGCTGCTGCTCTCCGCGGGAGGCCTGCCGCGAACGTGGGGGCTCAGGGCCGGCGCCCTTATCGCACTGGGTTACGCCGCCTGGCTCGGCTGGCCGGCCCCAGCGACCCGTGCTTCGGCACTGCTTGTCGTGGCTGCGATCGGTCGATGGAAGCAGCATCGTTGGCGACCCGACGGCGCCCTCGGGCTCGCGCTCATCGTCGTCCTCGCCCTCGATCCGTGGGCAATCACCAGGATCGGGGCCTGGCTGTCCTTCGTGGCGCTCGCCGGCGTGCTCTGGACCACCCGTTGGGCGAAGCGTTGGTGGCCCGAGATTCGGCCGACGGCCTTGGCGCTGGTGGCCTCAGTGGGCGCCACCCTGACCACCGCGCCTATTGGTGCCCTGATCTTCGGGCAGGTCGCGCCGATCGGCATCGTGCTCAACCTGATTGCGATGCCGCTTGCGGCTCTCGTCGTGCCGGCGCTCGGCGGCGCCGTACTGCTTGCGCCGATCCTGCCGGCGATGGCCGGGGCGCTCGCGGCATCCTCGAGTCTGCTCCTTGAGGCCCTCATCAGATTGGGTCGGTGGGGTAGCAGGCTGCCGGGAGCCGGCGCCCCGGGTGAGGCGAGCCTGCGCGCGGCGCTCCCATGGTTCGCGTTGCTGCTGGTGATCCACATCGCGACGCGTCGCCGCACCGTGCCGCGCGAGAGTGCGCGCCGAGTCTTATGGGTCGTCGCGCTGGTCGCGCTGGCGACGGTCGCCAACCCGGGCCATGGATTGGCCTCGGGTCAAGGCGAGCTGACCATCGCCTTCCTCGCGGTGGGGCAGGGCGATGCCGCGGTGGTGCGCACGCCGCATGGTCGCTGGATCGTGATCGATGCCGGACCGCGAGACGAACACTACGATGCAGGAAAGCGGGTGGTGATGCCGTTCCTGAAGGCGCACGGCGCGAAGGCTGTCGAACTGTTCGTGCTGTCACACGGTCATCGCGATCATGCGGGTGGGGTGCCATCGCTCCTGCATGCGATGAAGGTGGGGATGGTCCTCGATCCCGCCGAGCCCGCAGCGGAGGAGAGCTACCATGAATTCTTGCGAGCGGTCGCCGAGGTGGGGGTCCCGTGGCGCGTAGGGAAGTCTGGCGAGCGGTTGTCAGTCGATGGGGTAGTCTTCCGCGTGGTTCATCCCACACCCGGATGGCCTGGGGAGGGGCGTGACCTCAATGAGGACTCCATCGTGCTTGAAGTACGCTACGGCGAGTTCACGGCGCTCCTCGCTGGCGACGCTGGCATCGCCGCGGAGTCGCTGTACACCGGGGCGCTCACCAGCGTCGACCTGCTCAAGGTTGGGCACCATGGCAGTCGGACCGCGACCGGTCAGGCCCTCCTCCAGCACACCCATCCCGCGGTCGGCGTCATCTCCCTCGGCGTGAACAACTACGGCCATCCAGCACCCGAAACACTCGCCCGACTGGCCGCGGCGCACGTCGCTGTCTGGCGCACCGATCGAGACGGCACGGTGACGTTGACGACCGATGGCCGTACCTTCCGCATGCGGAGTCGTGACCGAACCGCGGTCTTCGACGCTACCGACCCTTGACGCCGAGGCGCATGACGTGTTCCACCCGACGCAGGTCACCACGCTCGAGCGGTTCATTCTCGATCAGGAGCGGGAGCATCCCGAGGCAACGGGCGAGCTCACCAACCTCCTCTACGACATCGCCCTGGCGGCCAAGATCATCGGGTCGCAGATTCGACGGGCCGGACTGGTCAACATCCTCGGGGCCGCCGGTGTCGAGAATGTCCAGGGCGAGCAGCAGCAGAAGCTCGACATCTTCGCGAACGAGACCGTCAAGAACGCGCTCAACCACACCGGTCGTGTCTGCGCGATGGCCTCCGAGGAGGACGAGGAGATCATTCCGGTGATCGACACGACGGTCCCCCCAGGCAAGTATGCGGTGCTTTTCGATCCGCTTGACGGCTCGAGCAATATTGATGTCAACGCGGCCGTCGGGACGATCTTCGCCGTGTATCGTCGCATCAGTGCCAGCGGGCAAGGCACGCTCGAGGACATGCTGCAGCCGGGCCATCGGCAGGTCGCAGCGGGATATGTGATCTACGGCTCGAGTGTGATGATGGTGTACAGTGCGGGCCACGGCGTGCACGGCTTCACGCTGGATCCTACCATCGGCGAGTTCATCCTCAGTCACCCACAGATGCGCATGCCAACCGCCGGCACGTACTACAGTGTCAACGAGTCGAACTTCAAGCGGTGGTCCCCCGGGATGCAGGCGGCGGTGCGCGGACTCAAGGGTGAGTATCCGGACCGGATCACAGCGCGCAATTCACGGTACATCGGCTCACTTGTTGCCGATTTTCATCGCAACCTCGTGAAAGGCGGCGTTTTCCTCTACCCGGCCGACACGAAGAATCCACGTGGCAAGCTCCGGTTGCTCTACGAGTGCTCGCCCATGGCATATCTCGCCGAGCAGGCCGGCGGCGCCGCCACGGACGGACGCGCCCGGATCCTCGACCTGCAACCCACGTCGTTGCACGAGCGCGTACCGCTGGTGATCGGCTGCGTCGAGGATGTCGAGTTCGTGCGTCGGATGCTCGAGGAAGCGGGGCCCGACGCGTGAGCGAGTCGCGGCTCAACATCGATCTGCCGGCGCCGGCCCATCCGTCGGACTGGCCTGCAGCGCGGGCGGCAACACTCGGCGAGCCGGGAGCCTTTCCCTACACGCGCGGTCCGTACGCCGGGATGTATACCAGGCGGCCGTGGACGATGCGTCAGTACGCCGGGTTCGGGACCGCGAGTGCGACCAACCAGCGGTTCCGCGCACTCCTCGCGGCCGGGCAGACCGGCCTCTCGACCGCCTTCGACTTGCCGACCCAGATGGGATTCGACTCCGATCATTCGATGGCCTCTGGTGAGGTCGGTCGCGTCGGCGTCGCGATCGACACCGTCGACGATCTCGCGACGCTCTTTGCCGAGATCCCGCTCGGGGATGTCTCGACCTCGATGACCATCAACGCTACCGCGGCGATTCTGCTCGCAATGTACGTCGTGGTCGGGGAGGAGCAGGGTGTCCAGCGGACCGCGTTGAGCGGCACGGTCCAGAACGATATTCTCAAGGAGTACATCGCACGCGGGACGTACATCTACCCCGCCGAACCATCGCTGCGGTTGGTCACCGACCTCCTCCGGTTCGTGGCTGATGAGGAGATGAACGTCAACCCGATCTCGATCAGTGGCTACCACATGCGGGAGGCCGGTGCCACCGCGGTGCAGGAGGTCGGGTTCACGCTTGCCAATGCGTTGGAGTA
>JBBSPX010000143.1:0-6654 GCA_038258395.1 Gemmatimonadales bacterium
CTGGAGACTCATCGCTCGTGTACTCCACCTGCCTCCACTGCACCAAGGACCTCGGCGCCAACGACGTCATCGAGACGCTGCCGATCGGCCGTCGGCTCGCATTCGACGCGTCGAAGGGACGGTTGTGGGTGGTATGCAGGCATTGCGCCAAGTGGAACCTGGTGCCGTTCGACACGCGGCTCGAGACGATCGACGCGTGCGAGCGGCTATTCCGCGACACACGGACGCGGTTCAGCACCGATCAGATCGGGCTTGCAAAGGTGGCCGAGGGCTTGGAGCTGGTGCGTATCGGCGAGGCGCTCCGGCCGGAGTTCGCGAGCTGGCGGTACGGCGCGCAGTATCGGAAGCGGCGGCGGAAGGCGATGATCGCAGGTGGGGCAGGGGTTGCTGTTGTCGGGGTGGGCCTTGCGAGCCTCGGCGCCGCCGGCCTCGCCGTGGGTTCGATGGGGTACCTCGGGTATCAGGCACTGGCCAAGGGCTGGAAGTACGGACTCGAACGAGCTGCGCAGGTCGTGGTCGAGCATCCCGATACTGCAAAGCCTTTGCGACTCGGCACCGAGATCTTCAAGAGCAGTGTCTTCTCATGGGAGACGGACCGGCCCACTCTCGATGTTCCGCTCCTTGGCAGCAAGGGAACAAGGCATCTGAGTCTCTCGGGTGACGCGCTCCGGAGTAGCGGGCGGAAGGTAGTGGGTGGCCTCAACCTCCTTTCGGGAAAGGGGGAGGACCTTGATAGAGCCGCGGCACTCCTAGGAGAGCATACGGGGGATCTCGAACCGTGGCTCAAGGTTCGGACCATTCGGTCCGCAAGGATCGGGCAGGCCAATCTGTCCTGGAGGTTTCCCGGTACCCCGGAGGCCAAGTATCTGCCGAGTTACACGACACCGTATCTCCCGCTGAAGGTGCTTCACGCTGACGAACGCCTCGCGGTCGAGATGTGGATGAACGAGGATATCGAGCGAACGTGGCTCGAGGGCGAGCTGAAGCTGCTCGAACGGGAGTGGCGCGACGCGGAGCGGCTGGGCAAGATTGCAGATGATCTGGAGCTGGAACCGGATTCGTGACGATGATCGCTCCAGCCGCGGCCGTGAGGCCGCGGGATGTCGGCATAACCGCATGAGCGTTGGTCGTCCTTTGTTTATCGCCAATCGTTGGTCCCTCACCCATCCCGCGGCCTGACGGCCGCGGCTGGAGATGAATCGCTCGTGTACTCCACCTGCCTCCACTGCACCAAGGACCTCGGCGCCAACGACGTCATCGAGACGCTGCCGATCGGCCGTCGGCTCGCGTTCGACGCGTCGAAGGGTCGACTGGGGGTCGTGTGCAGTCACTGCGCCAAGTGGAACCTGGTGCCGTTCGACACGCGGCTCGAGACGATCGACGCATGCGAGCGGATCTTTGCCGATACACGGATGCAGTACAGCACCGACAACATTGGGATTGCACGGGTGAAGGAGGGACTGGAGTTGGTCCGCATCGGCCCGGCGCTCCGGCCAGAGTACGCTGCGTGGCGCTACGGTGATTCGTTCGGCAAGCGTCGGCGACGCAACATGCTCTTGACCGCCGGAGGGATTGCTGCCATCAGCGGGCTCTGGCTCGGTGGCCCGGCACTGGGGATATCGATGGGAGGCGCAATCAACTTGTTTAACTACGGGAATCTCTTCTACATGCACAAGCGTGTGGTCATCCGGGTGCCACGCCCGGATCGGCCGCCGATTGAGCTGACGCCTATGCTCGCCTCGAAGGCCTCGCTGGTACCCTGGGATGATGGTGGCTGGGCGGTCCGAACCAAGGTGATGGAGCCACGTCGGTTCGGAGGGAAGTACAAGTCGGCGTCCAAAGAGGAGCAGTTCATCACCGGTCCCGCAGCCGTGCCGCTGCTCGGTCGGATCCTTGGGCGCGTGAATCACTATGGCGGGAGCACGAAGCAGGTACGCACGGCGGTCGACTTGCTCGAGGAGCGGAAGGATCTCCCGAGCCTGCTCAGTCGTACCGGACCCGACGACTGGACCGGAAAGCCTCGCGCCATCCGGAAGCTGCCCAACCAGCTCCGGCTCGCCGCCGAGATGTTGGTCAACGAGGACTCAGAGCGCGAGGCCCTCGGCGGGGAACTCAAGTTCCTGGAGTGGCAGTGGAAGGAAGCGGAACGGCTGGCAAAGATCGGCGATGACCTGGAGCTGGATGCATCAGAGTAGCGGCCGTTCGTCATCCAACTGTCATCTTGCCGCAAGCCGAGTGACATCCGCAAGCGGTAGCTAACAGGGGCGATCGTTGATCGTTGATCGTTGATCCTTCATCGATACCGGGCCGCCAGCCATCTACACTACCTGCCTCTACTGCACCGCGCCGCTTGGCGCCAACGACGCGTTCGAGACGTTGCCGGTCGGCCGCCGGTTCGCGTTCGATCCGTCGGCAGGACGGCTCTGGGTCATCTGCTCCGCATGCGCCCGGTGGAACCTCGTCCCGTTCGAGAGCCGCCTCGAGACGATCGACGATTGCGAACGCACCTTCCGCCTGACCCGCACCCGTTTTTCGACTGACCACATCGGGCTGGCCCGGTTGCACAACGGGATGGCATTGGTGCGGATCGGCCACGCGCTCCGTCCGGAATTCGCATCATGGCGCTATGGCCGAATGTTCCGTCGTCGCCGGCTCGGGCTCGCGGGGCTCGACCGCGAAGTCGCTGGAGGCATGGCCGGTCGGGTGCAGTCCGGTCTCGCCGGCCTCGCGCGGCTGATGATCCTGCCCTTGGTCGACCAGTCGGTCGGTGCGCGCGCGGCACTCGCTGAACACCGAGTGATCCGGGATCCGTGGACCAACCGACTGATCCTGGTCCCCGTCGCGGCGATGCTGCATGCCTCGCTCGAAGTCGACCGCGAGCGCAACTGGATGGTGGAGATCCCCTATCGAACCGAGCATGACGCCATCCTCGGTGCCGATCCACTGGAACTCGCCAGTATCCGCGATCATCCGGGTGTCGGGATGTTCCGTGGTGACAGTGTGCTCCCCACGCTCGGTCGAACCTTACCGGTGCTCAACACGCGTCGACCTCGTGACGAGTTGGTGCGGGAGGCGACGCGGCTCCTCGAGCGCACGATGGGCGATCCGGCGAAGCTGCTGCCCTACGTCTCCGGCAGACCGATGCATCTCACGACACGGCGCTCGTTCCCACTGGCGGAGGTCGCCCCGGAGCTGCGACTGGCGTTTGAAATGGCGGCGCACGAGGAGACCGAGCGTCGCGCGATGCGAGGCGAGCTGGCGCTGCTCGAACGGGATTGGCGGGAGGCCGAGCGGATCGCGTCGATTGCGGATGGATTGGAGCTGGAGACGAATCTGTCACGCTGAGCGAAGCGAAGCGGCGGAGGCAGGCCACGCTCCGCCCCCTCGCTCCGCTGGGGGTGCCAGCGTGCTCGCCGATCCTTCATCGTTCATCGTTCATCGTTGATCCATCAATCCCCCCCGATCAACCGCGCCGGACTCCAGCGCCAGAGCACCAAGCTCGGTCGCACTGCGGCAACGGTGATCACCACGGACGACATCGCCAGCACCATCATCATGCTTGTCGCACTCCACTCGGCGCTCCCCGGCGCGAAGGTCGCAAGCTTGGCGCGGAATCCTGAAGCCACGATGTTGGCGGTGATCGTGGCGATCGTGGCCACTTGAAGCACACGCACCGCGAGCCCTCGCGCGATGCGCCAGCGTGTCGCGCCGACTCCGCGCATGACGCCGACCGTGATACGTTCGCCGCGGAGCCACGCCCCGACCAGCTTGGCCGCGGCGAGGATCGCCACCATTGATGCTGTACCACCGAGGAGCAGCAACGCGACGCGGCCCCACGCAAGTCGGGATCGTTCGCTGCTTTGGAGCGCCCTGAGCATACCGCGACCCAGCTCACGCGCCGGCGTGAAGGTGGCGGCATCGGGCACCGGAGCCGACGTCGTCACCGGCGCGATCAGGGAAAGCATCGTTGTCGGTCGTTGCGCAAGACTGAAGTACGCATGCGATGCTGGCAGCAAGCCATCACCGAATGCGCTCACCGGGAGGTCGTCGATGACACCAACCACGCGGTACCATGTTGGATCGTTCCCGGACACCTGCAGCCTTCGCCCCACCGCACCTGCTGCCTCGAAGTACCCGTGTGCCATTGACCGGTTGATGACGACAACTGGCCCGGCTTCGACGTTGTCATTCTGTTCCAGCAGGCGACCGGCGACCAGCCGTGCACCGATAGCGGCGAAGGTGTCAGGTGTCACGGCGGACGCGACAACCCTGGGGTAGCGAAATGGCGCTGGCATCGTGCCGATGCGACAGGCACCGCAATCGGTCATCTGAGATTCGACTGTCCCGGTGCCGAGTTCGGTGCCGGCGCTCGCGAGTCCGATCTTGCTGTCCAACGCCTGGACATTCCCGATCAGCGTTGCGACCGCGCCGGCCGTAGCCTCCGTGGGGAGTTCAAGGTGGACCACCGTCGCGTCGGGTATGCCGAGCGGCGTGAGGGTGGGCGCAAGCAGGAGAGCGGCGGCGACTGCGGCGGCGCCGAATCCGAGGAGTCCGCCGGCCACATGGAGCTCGAGCGGCGGGCCGGTATTCGGCTCAATCCGGCGGCCGCCGGTGGTCGTGAGCGGCAGGAGCGAGCCGAGAAGAATGGCGACGCCGGGGACCCCGAGCATGGCGAGGGCGGTCCAGTCGGGCCCAAGTCCCGCGAGTGTTCCGGGCCATGTGGCGCGGGCCAACGCCAGGAGTGCCATACCGGTGAGGCCGGTGAGCAGCGCCGCGATCAGTGCTGTGGATCCGCCCTCGAGCACGGCGGCACGCCCGAGCGTGCGGCGGCCTGCACCGATGGCGCGGTGGATGCCGAGGTCGGCGGCCTGACGCCCGGCGCGTGCGATGCCGAGCCCCAGAAGCGCCACTCCGGCGAGCACGGTGAGCACGATGCCGGCGGCGCGGAGCAAGGTCGTGAGGTTGACGACGGCATCGGCTCGAACGGCGGCAGCGGATTCGGCCATGTCGGACCGGAGGATAGGTCCGAGCCAGACCGGCGCGTCTGCGAGTGCGCCGGGCGTTGTGAGGATACCAAGCGGCAATAGCACCGCGCCGGAAAGTGCGGCGATGGCAACGCCAGTCAGCAGTTCAGCCCGGTGGCGGTGGGCGAAGTGACGGGCCGCCCAGATCGCGGTGGACCAGCTGAGGGTTGCGGTGCGTCGTGCCAAGGGAGCTCCTGGGCGGTGGTCAGATGTTGGCAGGAAGTGTAGCGCGGAAATGGGATCTACGGATGCAGGATCGTCGGAGTGTCATCCCGAGCGAAGCGCGGTTATCCTCTCGCCATGACTCTCACCACGATCTCGCGGCTCCCGGGCCTCATCGGCCAGACCGTCACCCTCCAGGGCTGGGTGATGACCACCCGCTCGTCGGGCAAGATCGCCTTCCTCATCCTCCGCGACGGCAGCGGAACCGTGCAGGCCGTCTTCCCCAAGAACGAGATTGTCGACGGCGCGTGGGATCGCTTCGCCACGCTCACCCAGGAGGCTGCGGTCCGGGTGACGGGCGTGGTGCGGGAGGATGTTCGGTCACCGAGTGGTGTCGAACTCACCGCCAGCGATATCGAGGTGACGTCGCCGAGCGTCGACTATCCGATCTCGAACAAGGAACACGGCACGTCGTTCCTGTTCGAACATCGGCATCTCTGGCTCCGATCACGGAAGCAAGTCGCCATCGCGCGCGTGCGCCACGAGATCGAGCAGTCGATTCACGACTTCTTCTATGAGCGCGACTTCATCCGCACCGATACGCCGATCCTCACCGGCTCGATCGGGGAGGAAGCAGGCGAGCTGTTCGCGACTGAATATTTCGATCTCGGTCAGGCCTACCTTGCGCAGACCGGTCAGCTCTACGTCGAGGCGAGTGCCGCGGCGCATGGCAAGGTCTACTGCTTCGGTCCGACGTTCCGCGCGGAGAAGAGCAAGACGCGCCGTCACCTCACCGAGTTCTGGATGTGTGAGCCCGAGATGGCGTTCGTCGACTCGGCGGGAAACATGGCGGTGCAGGAGGAATTGCTCACATATATCGTGAAGCGTGCGCTCGAGCGCCGAGCCCCGGAACTCAAGGAACTCGAACGCGACACGAGAGCACTCGAAAAGATTGTGGGGCCGTTCCCGCGGATCACGTACACCGAGGCGATTGCCACGTTGCAGGCCCAAGGTAGTGATATCCAGTGGGGATCGGACCTCGGCGCCGACGACGAGACGATGCTCGCCAAGGCGCACGACAAGCCGCTTTTCGTCATGAACTATCCGAAGGCGGTCAAGGCGTTCTACATGAAGGAGAATCCCGACGACCCGCGCACCGTGCTCAACAACGATTGCCTGGCGCCCGAGGGCTACGGCGAGATCATCGGCGGTTCACAGCGCGAGGACGATTACGATCTGCTGCTCGCCCGGATCAACGCGCAGGGTCTCGATCCGGCGGCCTACGCGTGGTATCTCGATCTCCGGAAGTACGGTGGGTTTGTGCACTCCGGCTTCGGGCTCGGCCTCGAACGCACGGTCGCCTGGATTTGTGGTATCCCGCATATTCGCGAGGCGATCGCGTTCCCGAGGCAGATCCACAGGCTATATCCTTAGGCGCGACCGTTAGGTCGCGCGGCACGACCAACGA
>JBBSPX010000144.1:0-6540 GCA_038258395.1 Gemmatimonadales bacterium
ACTCGGGCGCTCCCCGGTGCCGGGCGTGCCCATCGATTCGACGGCCAGCGGACCCAGCGGCTGGATGCCGGTCACGGAGAAATACGTGGTGATCTCGGGATGCCGCGATGAAGAGACGTCGTTCGAATACAACCCGCCCGAAGGCAACGGCGAGGTCACGCACGGGGCATTGACCTATTTCCTCGCGCAGCAGCTCAGGCAGGTGACACCCACCACCACCTACCGCGACATCTTCGAGCGCACAGCCGGACTGGTGAATGCGGTGCACAGCGCGCAGCACCCCCAGATGGAGGGGAAGTCGAATCGCGTGATCTTCGGGATGCGCGAGCTGGTACCCCAGACCTTTGTCCGGGTGACCGAGCGCGATGGCGACACCGTCACGCTCGCAGCCGGAGTCGCGCAAGGCGCGACGATCGGCTCGGTGTACGCCGTCCATCCGCAGGGCACCAAGACACCCAATGGACTGACCGCACTCGGCGACGTCGAGATCACCGTCGTGGGTGCGGTGTCGTCGCAGGCGAAGGTGCGCGCCGAGGCCATCGCCGGGAGCATCGGTGCGGACTCGCGCGCGTTCGAGACGCAGCACGCCTACGGTGACTTCCGGCTCGCGGTCGCGCTGAGCGCGGGCAGCACGGATGCGGACGCACTGGGTGCGCTGCTCGAGAAGTCCACCCTGCTCAAGATCGTCGCCGACGATGCGTCGCCCTCGATTCGGATCCAGTTGCTGCCGAAGCGCGAGGCGGCAGCCCCGGGCGATCCGGTCGAGCGCGCCGGTGCGCTCCGCGAGCCGATGTGGGCCGCGACGGGTGAGAGCGGCGACCTGGTGATGCCGCTCAAGCGAGCCGCCGATATCGTGACGGTGCGTGACAACCTCGAGACGCTCGCGCGCTACCGACAAGCGCTCGCGCTCGAGAATCCCGACCCCGAAAGCCGACTCAAGGGCAAGTTCACGCTCGATCTGCTCAAGCGCGACCCGACTGGCGCCTGGGTGACGGCTGAACCCGAGATGGCCGGCGGCAACATCGTCTACACCGAGGGCGAGGCGATCGGTTTCAAGGTGGCGAGCAGCCACGACGCCGAGGTGTTCCTGGCACTGGTGGACTTCGGACTCACCGGGTCGGTGACCCCACTTCGACCGCCGCAGGGTGCGCCAACCTCGCAGGAGAAGCTCGGCCCCGGGAACCACTACACCATCGGCCCCGAGCTCAAGCAGCCGCCGACCGTCGGGTGGAGTGCAGGCTTCCCATTCATCGATAACGTCGACCACAGCCGCGAGGCCGAGGCGATCGAGACCGTCAAGCTGTTCATCACGGAACAGCTCGCCGATTTTTCGGTGATCCAGCAGGCGGGGGTGCGTGGCGAGGGGCGAAAGAGTTCGCCGATCGGCGATCTGCTCCAGCGCACCTTTCACGGTGCGCCGACCCGCGACATCGTGATGGCGCCGCCGGCTGAGGAGCTCAAGGAAGACTGGACCACCGTGTCGCGGAGCTTCGTGGTGCGCCGACGGACCTCTGCACCGCTCAATATCAACGGTGGCGCGCTCAACATCGGCAACGCCACCCTCAGCACCATGGGGATGAGCGGGACGGTGAGTGCGTTCCTCGGGAAGCCGGCGCGCGCCGAGGCGGCAAAACTGGTGGGCGATTCACTGAGTGCCGCGCTCGACGACAGCGGCATCGACGTGAAGCAGACGATCGCGATCACCGGCGCGGCGGAGACCGGCCCGGTATCGCGGGGCGCAGGGGGCATGCCGACGATGCAGCTCACCTTGGCCGATCCGGGCACCGGCTTCGGTCAATTGGTGATGTCGGCGGATGAACTCGGCGTGGTAAGCTGGCATTTCGCGCCACCCCGGGATGAGAGCGGGATGCGCGGGGAGATCACCACCGGACCCGCCACGCGGAGCTACGAGATTCCGCGCGGCATTCCGACCGAGCCCCCAAGCGGCAACGCGAGTCGAGGAGTGATTGGTGTCCTGGGGAACAAGTTCCTCAAGGAAATGGTCTTCCCGCTCGTCGATCCGATCATCGGCGAGGTGAGCGCGACGTTTGTGAACCGGATGGAGCAGCACCGTTGGCCGTACCGGACACGGGCGTTCGGCCCGGAAGACTATACGGGCGATACCGCGCCGGCGCTCGATGCCGCGGGGTGGTCCAGACTGGCGGGTGGCCGAGCGCTGCTGCTGGTCCACGGTACCTTTTCCAGGTCGCATCTCGCCTTTGGCCAGTTGCCGAAGGCGTACGTCGAGCAGTTGCACCAGATGTATGGTGGCCGCGTGTTCGCCTTTGACCACTTCACGCTGTCACACGACCCGAAGGAGAACGTCCGTCGGTTGTTGACGCAGATTCCTGAGGGTACGTCACTCGACGTGGACATCATCTGCCACTCGCGCGGCGGACTCGTGAGCCGGATCCTGAGCGAGAAGCAGGGCGAGCTCACTATGGGCAGTCGGCAGGTCCGAGTTGGGAAGGTGGTCTTCGTCGGGGCGCCCAACGCCGGGACAGGTCTCGCCGATCCGAAGCACCTGGGAGAGGTGATCGACGTGTTCACCAACCTGCTCTCGTTCGTGCCGGCGCCCGGGGTCACCGACACACTCACGATGATCATGGGGGTCATCAAGCAGCTCGCGGTCGGCGCGATGAAGGGGCTCGACGGGCTCGAGTCGATGAACCCCGGTGGCGATTTTGCGAAGTGGATCAATGCCGGTGCGCGGGCGGGCGATACGCGCTACTATGCTCTCGCGTCGAATGTCACCCCCGTCGATCCCGGGCTCAGGCATTTCGTGATGTCACGCGGCCTGAACACCCTCATCAATGGCAACAACGATTTCGTGGTGCCAACGGCCGGCGTCTGGAGCGAGAACGGCTCGGGCTACTTCCCGATCGCCGACAAACTGATCCTGGAAGGCGACGAAGCGGTGTCGCATACCAAGTTCTTCAGCGACCCCACGGCGCAGAAACAGATCCTCGAGTGGCTCGGGGCATGATCCCCGGCCAGCGCATGCATATCAGATCGGAGCGGCTGCATGGACTTTCTTGATTTCGAGATCCACATCGCGCCGGGCACCGGCCAGAACTATCCCATCCTCGTGGTCAAGTCGCCGGTGGGTGAGGCGAGTGGCACCTTCCAGCTCCCCTTCGACGCGCCCGGGCTCGAGAACCACCTCAAGGGTGTCGAGATCGCGGTACTGAAGTCGGGATCCGTCCGACGCGACATCGTGATGGCGTCGGACGAGGCGGAATCGGTCACCGATTTCGGCACCAAGCTCTTCAACGCACTCTTCGCTGACCAGGTCCAGACAGTGTTCCGTCGCAGCCAGGATGCGGCACGCGCGCAGCGGAAGGGACTTCGGGTGCGACTGCGGATCGATGCGCCGGATCTTTCGACCCTGCCGTGGGAGTTCATGTACGACCCGTCGACCGGCGACTACATCTGTCTCTCCTCGGAAACACCGCTGGTGCGCTACCTCCAGTTCGATCGCGCACCCGAAGAGCTCACGGTCAAGCCGCCGATCACCATCCTCGCGATGGTGGCCAGCCCCAAGGATCGCCCTACGCTCGATGCCGCACGCGAGAAGGACCGCATGCAGCAGGCCACGGCCGGGCTCCAGGCGGCGGGATTGCTCCACATCGAATGGCTCGAGGGTTCGACCTGGCGCGACCTGCAGACGACGTTGCGCCGCAAGGACTATCACATCTTCCATTTCGTCGGTCACGGCGGCTTCGATCCGGTCGCGGGCGAGGGTGTGCTCGCGTTTACCGACGAAGCGGGAAATTCGCAACTACTCAGCGCCACCGAAGTCGGCCGCCTCCTCGGCGACGAGCGCTCCCTTCGGCTCGTGGTGCTCAACTCCTGTCTCGGCGCCAAGGGGAACACCACCGACATCTTCTCGAGCACGTCGGCCACGCTCGTGCGCCGCGGAGTCCCGGCCGTCGTCGCGATGCAGTACGAGATCAGCGATTTTGCCGCCATCGAGTTCTCGCGTTCGCTCTACGAGGCGATCGCCGACGGGATGCCGATCGATGCGTCGGTGGGTGAGGCCCGGAAGGCGATCTCCGTCTCGGCGCGCAATTCGGTCGAGTGGGGAACGCCGGTGCTCCATATGCGCTCGCCGGATGGCGTCCTCTTCACGATCGATGGTCCGACAACCTCGACGCTCAAGGCCACCGGTGTCTATCGCACCGCGCCGATCCCCGCGGTGGTGCCACCAGTCGTGGCCGCCGCGCAGCCGGTCGTGAGTCCGCCGACTGCTCCGCCACCCGCGCCGCGGCCAAGTTCTGGGGTCTGGAAGGGGGTCGCGATCGGCGGCGGGTTGATCCTGGCGCTGGTCGTCGGGTTGATCTACTGGATCTCGCGCGGTGCGGGCGTCCCGGATGCCACGCCCACCTGGGTGGTGCAATTTGAGAGCACGGACGCCAACCATAACGGCGGCTGGCGTCGCGCCGAGGGCAGCACGTGCGTCTGGAGCAGCTACGAAGACGGCTACAACAAGCCCTATCTCCAGGTACCAAGCCCCGAGGGAGAGACCTGGTTGGTGAGCGAGGCGCCGGAGGAGTTCCACCAGGACGATGGCGCCCTCGCCGATTCAGCCGTGGTGCATCTGTTCTTCAAGAACGACGGCGGCGAAGTCGAGGCGTTCGCCGGAGATGGGGGGCGGCCGAGCAACGACATCTTCGGGCGGCATGTCAATGTGATGCCAAAGATGGGACCAGTCCCCGCGGCAGGGTTGCCGGATTGTGAGACGCTGTTGCCGGAGGAGTGAGCGGCGGCGTACCTCGCTACACCTCAGTCGCTGGACGTGGGTTCATCCCGACATCGGCCTCGATGCGATCGAACCGCGCGTCGTCATCGAGCGCGACCACTTACTGTCCCACGAACGTTCTCGCCTCGGCCACGGCTTTGGCGGGGTTCATGATCCTGAGGCCGCGCGGCCCTTTCAGATCGGCCGTCCGCAACAGGATCTCCACAATCGCCGTGGTCGTCAGCGCCGGCTGCACGGCCAGCATCTTCGCCACCGTGTTGACCACACCAGGTGCCGCGAACGATGTGCCGGAGCTCGACTCCCGACCGCCGCCAGGCACGTGGGTCTCGACCAGGTACCCGTTCGCATAGAGCCGCACGAGCGGGCCAGTGTTGGTCCACGACGCTTCGTCGCCCGCCCGATCGACCGCCCCAATCAGCAGCATGTTCGGCAGGTCGATCCGGAGCGCGAAATCATTGAACGCCGTGTTGTTGCCGGCATTTCCCGCCGATGCCACGAACAACACGCCCGGCGAGGCGCGGATCCCGGCCATCATCGCCAGGCGCAGGGTATCGACTGCATACTTGGCAATCGCCGCCCGCTCGGCGGCTGGCAGCGATGGCGCACATCGATCGAGTTCGCTCAAAAAACCGCTTTCCGGGCGACCCCACGACATGTTCACGACCCGCGCCCCATGCGACCGGAAAAAGCTCGCCATCCGTCCGAGCATCACCGCCTCACGGTCGGCGTTGGCTCGCGAGGGACAGGGGTCCGGAATCGCCGCATGACTGAACTCCATCCGCCCAAGCACCACCCGCACCACCGGATTCCCCGCGACGGCGACGCTCGTGACCGCCGTGCCATGGGAGTACCCATTCCACTCCGCTTGCCAATCAACGTAGATCGCGACGGAATCGGCCGAGAGTTTGGCCATGCGGTCACGCACATAGCGGGCGTCGGGCGTGTCACGGTTGTCGTCGAGGTCACCCATTCCGCGGAAGATCTGGTTCATCTCGTCCTGCCGCGCGAGCAGCGCTGGCGGCAATGCCGCCATTGGCGTATCGGTCTGGCGGATCAAGCGATCGAATGCCATCACCTGCGGACGGCCCTCGGTATCGCGCAGGAGCTGCGACGAGAAGAGTGTCGTGTCGATCCCGCTGTCCCAGATGCCGATCACCACAGGCGACAGGCCGGCGCTCGACGAAAAGGTGACGCTGCGCTCGGCCCAGATGTCGGTCTTGTCCGCGTTGGTCCTGCCCGCCAGCACGATGTCATACGCTCCGGAGAGCCCCGCCTTTGCGGGCATCCCCACCGCCAGCGCGAACATGTCACTAATGAGCCCACGGGCCGTGCTGAGCGGAACCGCTCCATTCTGATCCACGACCGGTTGTACGCTGCTCCGCGTGGGGCCGACGATCATGCCATCGGTCATGAAAGTGAGGCTGGACTTGGCCTCGCGCAGGTCATTGTCCACCGAGTCGAGCGGGAGGGTTCGCAAGATGGCGACTAGCCTGCGCTCCACTTCCTTCCCGAATTCGGGCGACGATTGGTTCGCGACCGCGCGACGCGCCCCGATCAGTGCCTCCGACTCGATGCCCGACAGGAGGCGCGTGCTCGCCCTGGTCGCCAACGCGCGACGATCCTCGATCAGGCGTGCGGCCTCCTCATCCCGTCGATCGAGAATGGCGATGTTCAGCAACGTCCCCTTGAGGGACCGGATGAGCCCGGAGTCGGCGATCTCGTAGTTCGCCAGCACCGACCCGATGTCACGCCTGACCGCGGCACGAAGCGCGCGTGCC
>JBBSPX010000145.1:0-6519 GCA_038258395.1 Gemmatimonadales bacterium
GCGAGGTCTGTCGCGAGCGCTTCGAGCGCGAGAGTGGTCGTGATCCGTTGTCGCTCGCCGATCCGACGTCGGATGTGGAGTGGCGCCGGTTCCGTTGGCGGATGGTCACCGAAACGGTGCAAGTGCTGGCCGGGGCGGTGCACGGTCGGGGCAAGGCGATCTCCGCCGCGGTCTTTCCGACGCCCACGATTGCGCGGAAGCTCGTGCGGCAGGAATGGGATCGCTGGCCACTCGATATTGTCTTCCCGATGATCTATCACGGCTTCTACCGGGAGCCGGTCTCGTGGATCGAGACCGCGACCGCCGAGGGCGTCGCCGCGTTGCCGCGATCAACGCCGCTGGTGAGTGGGGTCTACCTGCCCGACTTGCCGGCGCCGGCATTGGGGGATGCCATGCGCGCCGCCCGGAGAGGCGGCGCGCGGGGTGTGTCGATGTTCGAGATGAACGGCCTCAGCGATGAGCACCTGAAAGTGGTGCAGGCGGTGCTCGACGAGAAGTGAGGTTCAGGCCTCGTTTCTCGTTTCCCGGTTCTCGTTGACCGGCTGCTGCAACCGCGACAAAATATTCACGCCCGTCGCCGCCTCGATCTGCTCGGTCAACTGAATGATCGCGCTCGGCAACTGACCCGCCGCCTTGCCGACCCCGGTGCCGTTCCCCGCGGAATCGATCACCGTGACCTTGTCGATCTTCATCTTGCCCACGCTCTGGCTCAGATCCTTGATGATGTCCGGCAGCATGTTGAGGATGAAGATCCGCTCGGCTTCGGTCCCCGCGCCCTGGTAGAGTTTGATCGTCTGCTCGAGCACGTACAGCCGCGCACGGCCATCCTCCGCGATCGTTGCGGCGACACCCTTGGCGCGCTGCTCAGCGGCATCACGATCGGCCTTGGCCGGTAGCATGACATCGGCCTCGAGTCGCCGCTGCTCCAGGCCGATCCGCTCCTGCTGGAGCGCCTGCTGCGCGATCACGCGCGCCTTTTCACCCGCCACCTGTGCCTCGGCCTCGCGCGCCAGCGCCTCGGCCTCGAGTTCGGCCCGCCGCACCCGGAGTCGATTGCTCTCCTCGACGATCTTGAGGTCGGCCTGCAGCGAGGCGACCTGGGCCGTCTGCCGTGACGCTGCCTCACTCTGCTCCGCTTCGGCCGAGCGATTGGCCTCGGCGACGCGCGCGAGCGTCAAAATTTCCGCCGTCTTCTGGCGACCGATCGAGTCGAGGTACTTCACCTCATCGGTCACGTTCTGGATTTTTAGCGTGTCGAGTTCGAGGCCGAGCTTCCGGAGATCCTCGTCGGCCTCCTCGATCAGGAAATTCGCGAACTTGAGCCGATCCTCGTTGACTTCTTCGGGGGTTAGCGTCGCGAGCACCCCGCGCAAGTTGCCCTCGAGCGTATCCTTGGCGATCGACATGATCTCACGGAACGGCTTGTTGAGCAGCCGCTCGACCGCGTTGTCGCTGACCGGCGACCGGCCGCTCACCTTGACGTTCGCGATGCCCTGCACGTGGAGCGGGATGCCGCCCTTCGAGTAGGCATTCTGGACACTCACCTCGATCGGGATCGTGGTGAGATCGAGCCGCGACACGCGTTCGAGCACCGGGATCCGCATCGTGCGTCCGCCATTGAGAATGCGGTAGCCGACTTCGCGGCCGTCACTGGTGAGTCGTTTGCGGCCGGTGATCACGACCATCTCGTTGGGGAGACAGATGACGATCAATGAGCGGACCACCCAGCTCATCGCCGCGATGATGCCGAGCGCGACGATGCCGAGAATGCCGAGTGTGGTTGGAATCATGTGAGCCTCAGGAGGTCGTGGATGGAAGGTCGAGTGTGTCGGTCGGGATCACTTCGGCGACACCCGCGGCGGTACGTCGGATGAGCACCTCGGTGCCGACGCCGAGTGACCGGTCGATCCCGTCCTCGAGTCGGGCGGTGATCCAGGTCTGTCGACCGGCGGCGAGGATGGTGATGCGACCGTGCGCGCCGGGAGCAATCGGGAGTGTGACGGTGCCGATGGATCCCTCGAGTTCGCGGTCGCCCATGGCACTCACGCCGCTGTCACTGTGCTTGAGCCAGGTGAACAGGGCGTGCGATGTGAACCACGACACCATGCCCATTGTTGCGGCGAGGATCAGCGCTAGCGACGCGTTGGTGTTAGCGAGGGTCAGGAGCAAACCGGTGGTCCCGAACGCGGCGAGCAGGAACGTCAGGTTGCGCGGCTTGAAGAGGCCGAGCACGACATCGCTGAGGCCATCGCCGGCGCCGGCCAGATGGTCGGTGTCGCCGCCCGCACCGGCATGGACATCGACATCGACGTGGGCGTCGATATCGTGGTCGCTGCCACCGAACAGGGTGAGCGCCAGGAGACCGACACCGATGATTGTGGAGAAGAGGTAGACGCCGAACATGCCAACCTCCCGAGGGGCGGAGAGCGCTGAGCTGTGAATCTACTCGGCTGTTCCGCTGCGTGCGGGCCGCATGGCGAGTCGCAGGAATGCCACGCCAAGTGGGCCAAGCCAGAGGGCGCGGAACAGGCGCTCATTGAGGCTCATCCGGAACGGACTCCGAATGAGCAGAAACAGGCTCACACCCATCAGGCAGACGCCGGTGATGAAGATCGCCGCCGGGAAGGGCGCGACATGATAGCTACCCCCTCCCGAGGACTCGCGCGAGGCAAACGCGGCGCCGCACAGCGCTCCGCCCACCACGATCTGGATGATCGCCCGTCGCACGGTGCTGCGGCGCCGAGTACGCGTCGAGTTGTCGGATTGGAGGTGGCGGCGATGCTGCCCATGCTCCTCGGCCACCGCGCGGAAGCCACGCACCACATCGTCGGCGGCATAACCGAACGAGGCCAGGCGTCGCACGCTGTAGAACATTTCGATCACCCGGGTGATGACAATAGCAACCATCACGAACACCGGCAGCGACACCTGAAGGTCGCCAGCCTGCCGCGCGACGCGGGTCATCATCCACGCGAACAGCAGGAGGAAGAAGAAGATCAGCGTGAGTGTCTCCGCTTCCTGCGCGAGGAGCCGGATCGCGAGCGGAATTTCTGGTACGGCCAGCTGTGCCGCATCGATCGCTTCGACCAGGCCCTCGGCGGTTGGGAAGCGCGCATCGGGTTCCTTGGCGACGCATCGGTCGATGGCCGTACCGAGCGCGGCGGGAATATCCGGGCGCAGCACCTGGGCTGACGTGGGCACCTGGGTCAACTGTCGCGTGATGATTTGCGACACCGAGGTGCCCGAGATGGCCTTGGTGCCGGTCAGGGCGAACAGTGCCACCAAACCCAAGGAGTAGAGATCGCTTCGGCCATCGACCTGATCGCCGGTCGCCTGCTCGGGACTCATGTATTCCGGCGTCCCCACGACCTCACCCATGCGGGTGAGCCCTTCACCGGTGGTACTGGGTGCAATGGGCCGAGAAATGCCGAAGTCCATCAGGAGTGCGCGCCCGGTCGCCCGTTCGATCATGATGTTCTCGGGCTTGATGTCGCGGTGTACCACACCGCGGCCATGCGCATAGGCCAATGCGTAGCCTATGTCCTGGAGCATGCGGACCATCGCCCGGGTATCGAGCGGGCCGGTCCGCGCCACACGCTCCGCCACGCTCTCGCCTTCGACGTAACCCATCGCGAAGGCGAGCAGGCCGTCGCGATCCTCGACCGAATAGACCGGGACGATGTTCGGATGGGAGAAGGACGCTGCGACCCGAGTTTCACGGAGGAAGCGCTCTCGGAGCGATCCTTCGCTCGCGAACTCCGGTGGGAGAATCTTGAGCGCGACCAGGCGGTCGAGGGTCAGGTCGCGGGCGAGGTAGACGGCACCCATGCCGCCCCGACCCAGCTCGCGCTCGATGGAGTAGCGGTCGGCGAGGCTTGCCCTGAGCGAGTCGATGGTCATGAGCTCGACCTCGCACGAACAGGTACCTCACTCATCTGGCTGACCGGCGGCGTCGGATGGGGTTGTCATGGATCCACGAAAGCTACGCCCATTTGGCCGGGACGCTAGGAGGGAGCGGCCGATCAATTCGGTCGCTTCCCCACTGCGAGGAGGGCATCATCCTGATCGCGCCATGCCACCGACACCGGCCGGCCGTTCACTCTGGAGAAGGTCGCGACCATGTCTGGCCGGAGTACCTCATAGATCTCGCCCTGCTTGTCGTACAACCCCGGCACGAAGATGTCCGGTGCCACCCGAATCATGGCGAACTTCAGCATGTAGGGATCAGCGGGGGTGAACTCGCCCTTCAAGACACCATCCTCGTAGGTCAGCGTCAGGTCCAGCGTTGTCCCGCTATCGCTCCCCTCTGTCCACGTCCCGGCATAGCGGCCCAGATACGGCTCTGCGTCCGCTGCGGTCATCGCTACCGTGAGCGAGGGTGTCACCTTCAGCTGCATCGTCGCCCGCGTGGTGAGCCACTGCATCGCGATCGTTCCGCCATCGATACGCATCTCCGGGAAGGACCAGGTCAGCACATCGATCGAGGGAGCCTGCTCGATGGTGGTCGGGATCCGGATCACGTCGGCGGTCGAGTCGGGTGGATCCATGTGAAAGCGATGGAAGTCGGCATCGAGGACAGTGGTCCAGTCGCCGTGCTCCGTCAGGATCATCCAGACCGAATACTTGCCCTGTGGCACCAGCTGACCGTTGAGCGTGACATCCTTGCTGACCTCGAGGGTGGTCGCCCAGGTGGCGCCGGGCGTCCACGTTTCGCCCCAATGCGCCGCGCGGGTCCCAAAGATCTGGCTCCGGCCGCGCGCGCGCGGACGAGAGTACTCGATCCTGATCTTCGTGCCGTCCACCACCTGACTCACGCTCCCCACCTCGCTGGCGCGGATCTGCGCCGAGGCGGTCACGGGGAGGAGCGACACCATGCACAGTGCCAGAGTTGCCAGACGAGACGGTGCCTTCATGCGGATACCTCGGAGGGAAAAGGAAGGAGTGGCACGGTGACTACACTACTCCCCGAACTGCGCATCGATGGCGACACGAATTTCGTCGAGTGTCTTCTTTTCCTTGTGCAGCCGAGCGGCCAGCCGGCCCTGCCCCTGACACACGGGACAGTGCTGGGCCATGGCATCGCCTTCATAACATGAGAGCAGGGAATAGAAGCCGGGTGTGCCGGCGCAGCCGCAGTTGCAGCGAATCCCGTCGATCACGCCAGGAATGGCACGGACTGCGTCGAACAGCGGCGCCAACTCGGGGTCGTGCAGCTGTTCCTTGGTGAGCACCTTGGCACCGGTGATACCGGGGCGCGGCACGGGATGTGGCCCACGTGGCGCAGTCCCACAATGATGCCGCGCGGCGGCACGACTGGGCGTTGGCGACAACACCATTCCTGCGGCGATCGCGCCAGCAGCGGTGACGAAGTGTCGACGAGTGATCATGGAGTGCTCCTGAGAGTCTGTCGGTTTACCATGGGCCCAGCGCCGCGGCCAGGTCTTCGCGGAGCACCTTGATGGCCACCTGCCGGTGATGACGCAGGTCACTCGCGAGATAGGCCGTGGCCGTGCCGCCGGCGCCCAACTCGCGCTCGATCGTGTAGCTACGGCTAAGCGTGGCGGTGAGATCAGGGACGGATCCGCTCATCGTACGACCCATGCCGATCCGTCCGCCAGGAGTGCCTGGATGCGCGGATCATCGCGGATGCCGTCGAACAGTGGGTCGAGTCGAATCGTCGCACGGGTAACTGGGAATCTCCACCCCGCTGCCGGCTGATGGGCCTGGGCCCGAATCAAGCGAATGGCTTCATCAGTGTGTCCGAGGATCAGGTGAATCGCGATCAGTCCCTCGGCCGGACGCTGCCCGGTGAGCGCATCGCGCGTCGTGGGGAGCATGGCGGCCGCCAGTTCGCCGGCCCGAACGGCCTCGACCGACTTCCCGCGCACCGCGGCGGCAAGCCCGAGGATGGTCTGAAAGTTCGCCGCTTCCATCGAAGAGACCGAATCGGCTGAACCCGCCAAAAACCTCCTCGCCGTCCGGTCGACCGCATCGGCGCGCACTCGTGCGCGCCCCGATGCCCCTGCCGCCAGATCGTTGACCGATTGCCATATGAGGCTTTCGAGGCTGTCCACCAGTTGCGCCTGCGGGAACCGTTCAATCAAGGCGTTGGCGCGATCATAGTGCCGAGCAAAGCGCTCCAGCCAGGCCAGATAGTAGTCTCGCACCTCGGGGAGGACGCCGGCGGGCAATGTTTCAAGCGTCGAGCGCGCGGCAGCAGTATCACCACTCCCCGTGACCAAGGAGATAAGGGTCCGGAACAGAAGTCCTTCGTTGCTCGGATCGGCGATCAGCCCCCGTCGGAGGTACTCATCGGCCCGATTCGGCTGCCGGAGATAGAGGTAGCACGCGGCAAGACCGCCGACTGCACCAAGGTTCCTCGGGTCAAGCACCGTGACCTTTCGCGCCGCCTCAAGTGCCCGATCCCATCGGCCCCGCCGACCCTCGACAAACCCGATCGCCGTGAGGGCGTTGACATCGTTGGGGCGCGCCTCGGCCACCGCCGTAAATCCGGCCAAC
>JBBSPX010000146.1:0-6370 GCA_038258395.1 Gemmatimonadales bacterium
GCCCGGCAGGACGATCTTGCGCACGTCACCCGGCGCACCGAGATCATGCGACGTGAAGCCCTCGGTGGCATGGCGGAAGACATCCTCCGGCGCCAGTGTCTGGCCCGCGCGCGCGAGGTCGATCATGCCATGCAGGACGGGGACCGCCCGGGCCACCTGATCGGCATCACCGACCATCATGACCATGTCGCCCCGCTGTGAGACTCGGACATTCAGGGCGCGCTGCAACTCGACGAAGTTGGCATCGTTGACACCCGCGAGGAGCAGCGGATCGGCGCCTTCAGCGGAGAGCCGGTGCTGAATATCGTCGGTCACGTGGCCGCGCCCCCCCCGTGACTGGTGCGAAGGTGCAGCGCGGAGAGATCCGTATCGGTCACCGCGATTGGCGCGCCTTCGAGCAGGGCACGAGCTTGTGCGGTCTTTGGGAACGCGATCACATCACGGAGCGACGAGGCACCGGTGAGGAGCATCGCGATCCGATCGAAGCCGAGCGCGAATCCGCCATGTGGCGGGGCACCGCTGGCGAGGGCATCGAGCAGAAACCCGAATCGCGAGCGCTGTGCTTCCGCATCGATACCCAGAAACCCGAAGACTTCGGCTTGCAGCGCCGGGTCGGTGATCCGGATCGAGCCGGACCCGAGTTCGTTGCCGTTGTAGACGGCGTCATAGTGCTGGGCGCGACACGCGCCCGGATCGCTCGACAGGAGCGCACGGTCGGCCGGACGCGGCGCGGTGAACGGGTGATGGGTGAAGATCCATCGCCCGGTCTCCGCGTCCTGCTCGAACAATGGAAAGTCGACGACCCAGAGAAACGCATGATCGCGGAGACGTGGCGTCTCGGGGCGCGCCGCAAGCGCAGTGCGCACGGCATGAAGCGCGGGGCTTGTGACGACATCGGGACCGATCACGGCGACGAGCAGTGTCCCGCTTGGCGCAGCCACTGCATCGAGCAGCGTGGCACCGAGCGCCTTGACACCCTGCCCCTCCCATGCGGCATCACCACGCCTGGCCCAGATCAGGCCGCCGGCACCAGCGGCCTTCGCGCGTTCACCCAGCTCATCGAGTTCGCGGCGACTCATCACGCCGAGCCCTGGCGCCATGATGCTCCGCAGGCGCGCCCCCGCCGCGATGGCGTCTCCGACGAAGGGCGCCGCGTCGCCGCACACCGTCGCAGTGAGGTCCTGGATCTCGAGGTCGAATCGGAGATCCGGCTTGTCGATCCCGAACCGCTCCATAGCATCGTGCCAGGTCAGCCGCTCAAATGGTGCGGCGATGTCGTGACCGGCGACCTTCCACAGTTCCACCAGGACCGCCTCGACCACCGTCATGATATCGTCGGCCGACACGAAGGACGCCTCGAGATCAAGCTGCGTGAACTCGGGTTGACGGTCGGCACGCAGATCCTCGTCGCGGAAGCAACGCGCAATCTGGAAGTAGCGGTCGAAGCCGGCGATCATCAGCAACTGCTTGTAGATCTGCGGCGATTGCGGCAGTGCGTAGCACTCGCCCGGATGCACGCGGCTCGGCACGAGATAGTCGCGGGCACCTTCGGGCGTCGGCTTGGTCAGGATCGGCGTCTCGATTTCCAGGAACTCACGTTCGACCATCACCTGGCGCGCTCGCTGCATCAGGCGGTGCCTGAGAACGAGACTTGCCTGCAGTTCCGGTCGACGGAGATCGAGGACCCGGTGCGCAAGGCGCAATTCCTCGGAGGCTAGTTCCTCGCCCTCACGACGTGCCACGGGGATCGCCGGGGTCGTCGCAGGCCCCACCACCTCGATGGAGCGCACCCGCACCTCGATCTCGCGACTCCGCATGTGTGGATCGCGCCCCGGGTCCTGCCGAATCGCGACCGTTCCCTCGACCAGGATCACCGTTTCGGCACCCAGACCAGCCGCGCGCGCAAGCACCTCGGGTGGGGTCCACGCTGGATCGCAGGAGAGTTGGACAAGGCCGTCTCGATCCCGGAGGTCCAGGAAGACAATCCCACCGAGGTCGCGGCGCCGGTGGACCCATCCGCCAAGCCGTACAGCGGTGCCCGCGTCGCCCGCGGTGAGAGAGCCACATCGATGTGTGCGGAGCGCGGTGTGTGCCATCGAGTCCGTTGAGGCGGCGCGAGGCCGCCAGAAGTGGAAAATCGGCCCGATCACGAGAATCGGAACATGAGGCCAAAGCTAACCGATGGCGGCCGAGCCGGACTACTTTTGATTTGTGACCCAGCCACGCACGATCCTTGACTTGACGCCTACCCGCGCCGCCGCCACCATCGAGGAATGGGTGCGAGTCTCCCGGCTCGCAAGCTACCGAGCCGAGCAGATCACGGCACGGCTCTGGACCCGCCCAATCGGTGACTGGCAGGAGGCCACCGAACTCCCGTTGGCACTCCGGGAGAAGGTGGCCGAGGCGTTTCCTCTGCCTCGGTTGATCGCGGAGGTCGTGCAGACGTCGAGCGACGGGACGCGGAAATACCTCTGGGGGCTGCCGGATGGCGAGAAGATCGAATCGGTGCTGATCCCGACCGCCAGCCGTCGGACGCTCTGCATCTCCTCTCAGGCTGGCTGCGCCCTCGGCTGCGTCTTCTGCGCCACCGGGCTGATGGGGTTCCGTCGCAACCTGGAGCCGTGGGAGATCGTCGCGCAGGTGCGCGAGGTCATCATGCGCAATCCCGACGATGCGCCGACCAATATCGTCTTCATGGGCATGGGCGAGCCACTCCTCAACTGGTCCGCACTCGACACCGCGCTCACCACGCTGAATCATCCCGACGGCTTCGGGATCGGTGCTCGACACATCACGGTATCGACCGTCGGGATTGTCCCGGGCATGCTCGCGCTGGCGGCGAGGGCCGAACAGTTTCGCCTGGCGATCTCGCTTCATTCGCCGCATGCCGACGAACGTCAGGAATTGATGCCGATCGACAAGAAGTACGGCATCAAGGAGGTCATCGAGGCGGCCGAGGCATTCAAGAAGCGGATCACGTTCGAGTACGTGATGATCGCCGGCCGCAACGATCGGGATCGCGACGCCGACGCGCTGATTGCGCTGGCGCGCAGGCTGCGGGCCCATGTGAACCTGCTGCCACTCCATCCCGGTGGCGATCCGTCCCTCATGCCAACCGCGCCGGCACGGATCCGCGAATTTCGGCAGCTGCTTGCCAACGCCGGTGTCGAGGCAGTGGTCCGCCGGAGCCGGGGGCTCGACATCGACGCCGCGTGCGGGCAGTTGCATGTCAAGATGGCCACGAAGGAGCGACGGACACTCGAGACGGTCACCCCCGAGGGCTGAACTCCGCGAATCCATCGTGTTGGCTCACACCAACCGGTTCGGCGGTTCCTCTCCGGCGAAGTGCGCGCGCAAATTCTCGATCGCACACATCCCCATGGCCTCACGGGCCTCGCGCGTCGCGGAGCCGAGGTGCGGCAGGAGCACCGCGCGCTCGAGACCGAGCAGACGCTGGTCGATCACCGGCTCATCCGGGTAGACATCGAGTCCGACCCCCGCGAGATGGCCGGAGTGCATGGCGGCAACGATCGCCTCGATGTCGGCCACCCCCCCCGCGCGGTGTTGATCAGCACGGCCCCTGGCTTCATGAGTGCGATACGCCGGGCGTTGAGCATCCCGATGGTCTCGGGCGTCCCCGGCACATGCAGGCTCACCACATCGGACTCGGCCAGGACGGCTTCGACTGTCTCGCGCCACTCGACCCCAGCCGCGGCGAGCACTGTCTCGTCCGGCCGGGTACGGCTGGTTCCGAGCACGCGCATCTCGAAGCCGCGAGCGGCGCGCTGGCAAACCGCCAACCCGATCCGTCCCAAGCCGATTACACCGAGCGTCAACCCGGAGGCGCGTCGACCGAGCAGATGCGTCGGCCGCCAGCCACCCCAGCGTCCAGCGCGCAGCTCGCGTTCGCCCTCTCCGGTACGCCTGAGCGCAGCCAGCATCAAGGCAATCGTGAGATCGGCGGTATCACCGGTGAGGGCGTCAGGCGTCTTGGTCACCGTGATGCCGTATGCCCGCGCGGCCTCGAGATCGATGTGATCGGTGCCGGCCCCGAAGTTGGCGATGATCCGGGTGCGCCGCGGATTCGCGGAGAGGACCTCGGCGGTGATTCGGTCACCGAGGGTCGCCAGCAGCCCGTCGGCGCGTTCCATGGCGCGCTGAATCCCCCCAGCGCCTAGCGGGCGATCGTCCTTGGACCGTTCAACGTCAAAACGCTCCGCCAGGGCCGACTCGACCTTCGGTGGCAGGCGACGGGTGACCACCACACGTGGGCGTGCGTTCATGCTATTCCGAGTCCTGGAGGAGAGGTGGGCATCGGTGGAGTGTAAGTTGTCGATCCAACCACGGGGAGTCCATCTGACACCTGAGCCCTGGAATCGCGAACTTCGCGCGATGCTCGCGCAGTGGCATGCCGCCGGCGTCCGCGCGGTCGACCCCGCCATGGTCACCGCCCGCGCGATGCGAAGCGCCGCCCATCAGACCGATCCGCCAGCGGTGCTCGCGTTGGGCAAGGCAGCCGCCGCCATGCTCAAGGGGGCGTGCGCCGCGCTTGCCGAGACAGGATTGGTGCCGGTGTGCACGCTCGTCATCACGGACGAGCCGGTCGAGGTTCCAGTCACGGCCACGGTCATTGTCGGTGATCACCCCGTGCCTGGATCACAGTCCGCCCACGCCGCCGCGGCGCTCGGGGACTGGACCGCTGGACTTCCCGCGGAGACGCCGGTGATCGTGCTGCTGTCAGGCGGCACGAGCTCACTGATCGCGGCCCCCCTGCCCGGAATCGCCCACGACGAATTGCGGGCAGCGTTTGACATTTTCCACGAACTTGGGTTGGACATCGTCACCATGAATGCGGCGCGCCGGCAGCTCACACGCTGGAGCGGTGGACGACTCAGGACGGCGCTCGCATCGAGATCGGTCGCGTGCTACGTGATCTCGGATGTCCCGACGTCAGCACTCGCCGCGCTCGGATCCGGTCCTTTGATCGGCGGGCCGCTCGACATCGATGGAATGCAGCGACGCGTGATCGACAGTGCCGCATTCCCACGATTGTCGCCAGCCATCCAACGCGCGCTCCACTCGCCACCACCACCGACCGTCACGCCGACTCCTCATACCGTCGTGGCGAGCGGTGCGCTCATGATGCACGACCTGGGACGAGTACTCACCGAAGCCGGTCTCACCTTTCGTCCGGCGGGGAGCCCGCTTACCGGAACTACCTCGGCGGGCGCAGCGATCGTGGGGGAGGCGCTCGTGGCAGCGATTGCTGACCCCGACTGGGGCGTGCTGGGATGGGCCGGAGAACTGACGGTCGCCCTCGGTGACGCGCCAGGCGCGGGCGGACGATGCCAGCAGTTCGCGGTCGAGGTTGCCCTCGTGCTGGAGGCCGCGGCCCGCGGGTCGCCAAGGATCGGGGAGGTGCTGGTCCTGGCCGCCGGGACTGACGGTCGCGACGGTCCAACCGATGCCGCCGGTGCCTTCGCCAGCGCACAACTTCCAGGACTCCTGCGTGCGGCAGGGTTCGACCCACACCAACTCGTGCGAGAGCGCGACACACACGCGGCACTCGACCGAATTGGCGCGCTCTACCGACCCGGTCGAACCGGTACCAACGTGGCTGACCTGATTCTCGTCAGCCGGACGTCTGCAATCGGCCGACACCCAATTACCGGGGACGGGTGAGGGTGTCTCGAAGATCTGGGATGCCGACGCGTTTCCTGGTCAGGGATGAGCGCCCCCAGTATTCGGTGGCGGTTCCCGGTCCGAGCGCCCACCACCGAACACCACGGTGAGGTCTACAAGTGGACGGGCGTCTGGCGCATCTCGCAGCTCGACCGTGTCGAACAACTCTCGAAGCCGCCCGACCCCGGTGGTGTCACCGCGGCGCACGAGCACAAGTGGGACGTGCCGTGTGCTGTCACGCAACGCATCACCGGCATCGCCGATGAGCACCACATCGAGCCCAGTGGCACGAATGCGTCTGGTCATCGCGAGTGCCAGCCCGGGAACGGTCCCCCCGTTGAGGACCTGGACCTCGACCCGATGAGAGAGAGGCTTCCACGCGACGCGCGAACCGTCGGCCCGACCGGATTCGGTCCTGGTTCGGAACGCCAAAACCCCCGCGGCAATGACCGCGAAGACCGCCAGCCCCCAGAGCATGGGCCGCATGGGCCGACGCTTCAGGCCCATCGTGCCGCGAATGCCTCGGTCAGCGGATGCAGTGCGGTCCCCGTGTGCAGCAGGTGCTCCAACTTCAGCCGCACGATCTCACGGAAGCTGGCATCGCGCTCCACGGGGTACCGGGCGGTGAGTTCGGCGCGGATCTCTGCAAGGAACGGCCGGCCAGGCTCGAGGAAATCCGCGGCATAGA
>JBBSPX010000147.1:0-6364 GCA_038258395.1 Gemmatimonadales bacterium
CCGATCAGCCCGTGGGCTACCGCGGGACCGGCTCGCCCCCGGGGGGCCAGCGTGGCGGAACGGTCGAGGTGAGCAAGCGACTCTTGCGGCTCACCATCGACCTCTCCATGGTTGAGCGGAGCACGGACAAGGCGCTGCTCAAACAGCGGACCTTCCCCGCCGATGCCCAATATGATCCCGGTCGAGAGGCCGAGGGTCGCCGCACCGCTCTGGAACTGCTGGTGAACGCCCTCGTGAAGGAGGCTCAGTCCCAATGGTGAAGACGCGTCGTGATCGCAGGCTCGGTGGCAGCAAGTTTGGCTGCATCGGGACCTTGGTGGTGCTCGTGCTGCTGCTGTATGTCGGCATCCTGTTCGGTCGACCCTGGTTCCGCTACCAGCGGTGGAACGACGAGATCCGCACCGTGGCGGGCTTCGCATCGGCCATGCCCGACTCGGCGATGCGGGTGCGTCTCGAGTCGCAGGCCGATTCTCTCCGGCTGCCGCCCGCCGCGAAGCGGAATCTCAGCCTCAAACGGTTGCCCAATCCACCGCGAATGGAGATCCGCTCGGAGTACACCGAGACCGTCACCATCCCGTTGATCGGCGAGAAAGTGCTCACCTTCAAGCCGTTCGGGGAGTCGTCGCTCTGAGCTGGGGCACGACCGAGCAGAAGATCCTGAGCCGGGCCGACGCTCGCGCATGGCGTGCCGGACGGCCAGACCCGGTGGTGTTCACCAATGGGGTGTTCGATCTGTTGCACGCGGGGCACGTGGCCATCCTCGAGGCCGCGCGGGATTTGGGGGGGGGACTGATCGTCGGCCTCAACGACGATGCCTCGGTCCGCACACTCGGCAAGGGACCGGAACGCCCAATCCGTCCGGAGGTGGACCGCGCTCGGACCCTCGCCGCGTTCGCTGCGGTCGATTGTGTCGTGCTCTTCGGTGAGTCGACCCCGCGCGAACTCATCGAGTACCTCACCCCCGATGTCCTCGTCAAGGGGGGGGACTATGATCCCGATACCATCGTGGGCGCCGATCTGGTGCGTGCACGCGGCGGTCGGGTCATTGTCGTCCCGCTCCTTCCCAATCTTTCGACATCCCGCCTCGTGGAGCGTCTTCGTGTCCCGTCCTGATGGCCGCCAGAACCATGAACTGCGTCCCACGCTCCTCGAGCGCCGCGCCAATCCGTTCGCCGAGGGATCGTGCCTCGTCCGGACCGGCGGGACCCTGGTGCACTGCACCGCCAGCGTCGAGCCGGGCGTGCCGCCGTTCCGGAAGGGGTCCGGGCAAGGCTGGGTGACGGCAGAGTACGCGATGTTGCCCCGCGCGACATCCGAGCGCACCCGTCGTGAACGCGCCGGCGCAGGCGGGCGGACGCAAGAGATCCAGCGGTTGATCGGCCGCTCGCTCCGTGCGTCGATGGGTACCTTTGCGTTCGGGGAATACACCATCCGGATCGACTGTGATGTGCTCGTCGCCGATGGGGGAACCCGGTGTGCCAGCATCACTGGTGCGGCCGTGGCCCTGCACGACGCGTGTGCCTGGCTGGCGGCGGAGACCAAGCAGGCCTCGCCGTTCGGTCGCTGGGTGGCCGCGGTCTCCGTGGGCAAGATCGCGGGCGAGCCGCGCCTCGATCTGGTCTACCTCGAGGATCGCGACGCGGAGGTCGATGCTAACGTGGTCATGCTCGAACCCGGTGACTACGTCGAAGTGCAGGGGACTGGTGAGCAGGGCACCTTCGACCGCACGGAGCTTGGTGGGTTGCTTGATCTGGCCGACCTCGGGCTTGCCGAGCTCTTCGCCCTGCAGCGGGCTGCCGTCGCCGCGTGAGTCGCCTGCTGGTCGCGACGCGGAACCTGGGCAAGCAAGCTGAGTTTCGGCGCCTGTTGGCACCGCTCAATTGTGAGATCAGCTTCCCCGATGACATCGGCATCACGGAGTCGCCCGACGAGGAACGGCTCGAAGTGCACGACGCGTTCGAGGCCAACGCCCGCGCAAAGGCCGAGTGGTTCCGGGATCGTTCCGGCCTCGATGCACTCGCCGACGACAGTGGCCTCGAGGTCGACGCACTCTTTGGGGCACCGGGCGTGCACAGCAAGCGATTCGCGGGCGCGGTTGGACCGGATGCGTCGGTGTCCGATCGCAACATCGCCGAGTTGCTGCAGCGACTTCGCGGCGTGCCAAAGCGCGCACGTTCGGCACGGTTCCGTTGTGTGCTGGTGCTCGCGCAGTTTGGCGGGGCGAGGCAGGAGATCGTGGTCGAGGGTAGCGTCGAGGGACGCATCCTGGACAGTCCCGAGGGAGTCGGCGGCTTCGGGTACGATCCGGTCTTCTGGTCGACGGAGCTCGGCGTGGCCTTCGGCGGGGTATCGCCCGACGTCAAGGCGTCCGTCTCACATCGAGGTCGAGCCGTGGCCTCGCTGGTCGAGGCCCTCCGAGGCTAGATTGTCCGCCACGGGGCGTGGCGCAGTCCGGTAGCGCGTCCGCTTTGGGAGCGGAAGGCCCCCGGTTCGAATCCGGGCGCCCCGATGGGAAGATGTCTCTTAGCCGCGACTTGCCTGCCCTGAGCCAAGTCGAAGGGGCAGGCCGCGCGTCGAAATCTCATCGCCACCGGGACGGTAGCACGACCGTTCGGTGAGGAGCGATCTGCTGTCTGAGCGATCAACGCCAATGCGTTGATGCGAGTTCAGAACGCGACGAAGTGATCGGTCGTGATGCGGTCGAGAAAGCCGCCCCTATCACCGCTCGACCACCTCCATACGATCAGGAGCGATCATGAGCATGAGCTCGGAGTTCAAGGAATTCGCCCTCAAGGGCAACGTGATGGATCTGGCCGTTGGTGTCATCATTGGCGCGGCCTTCGGCAAGATCGTCACCTCGCTCACCGACGACATCATCATGCCCGTGGTTGGGAAGGCGCTTGGCGGCCTTTCCTTCGAGAACTACTTTCTCCCGCTCGGTGAGGTGCCCGCCGGCACCGAACACACCCTCGAGGCCGTCCGAGCCGCGGGTGTGCCGGTCATCGCGTGGGGCAACTTCGCCACGGTGCTGCTCAACTTTCTTATCCTTGCCTTCATCATCTTCCAGATGGTCCGGATGATGAACAACCTGCGGCGGAAGGAAGTGGCGACACCTGCCACCCCAGCCGCGGCGCCCGAGGATGTCGTGCTCCTGCGCGAGATTCGCGACGCGCTCAGGAAGTGATCCCGATGTCGAGCACCGAACCGTGCTGTGCCCGCCACTCTCTCTTCAACCATTGCCCCTGTAGCTCAGCTGGATAGAGCACCGGCCTTCTAAGCCGATGGTCGCAGGTTCGACTCCTGCCGGGGGCACTCAGCCGGATCCCTCATCTGTCTGACGATCTCTTCGCCTCACCTCGCTCGCGCACCGTCACGCTACTGCTCGCCTTCTTTCTTGGCGTGTTCGGCGCGCATCGCTTCTACGCGGGAAAGATCCAGACCGGCATCCTCCAGGCGCTGACGCTGGGTGGACTCGGCATTTGGTGGCTGTACGACACGATCACGATCCTGTCGGGAAGTTTCCGCGACAAGGACGGACTCCTGATCGCCAACTGGGAACCCGAGAGCGACCGCATGGTCCAGCCGGGGACCGCCGGCGCGATCTTCGACGAACTCGATCAACTGCGGAATGAGGTTGCACAGTTGCACGAACGACTCGATTTCGCGGAGCGGTTGTTGGTCGATCCCGAACGCGGTCCACGACCCGAGCGATGAGTCCGGCGGCCGATCCCCCGGTTCGGTCGCCCCTTCGCGCGGTCCTCGCCCTGTCGTTTCCGATCGTCGTTGTCAATGTCGGGATGATGTTCATGGGGACGGTCGACACGCTAATGGTCGGTCGCGTCTCCGCCGAGGCACTCGCCGCAGTCGCGATCGGCAACGTCTACTTCTATGGCGTTGTCATGCTCGGGGTCGGCATCCTGCTTGCCCTCGATCCGGTCGTCTCGCAGGCCCTCGGCGCCGACGATCACCGCGGCGTCACGCTTGGTGTGCAGCGAGGAATGGTCCTGGCTGTGGTGCTCTCGCTGCCGGTCATGGTACTGCTGGGCCTCGCCAAACCCATCCTCACACGGCTCGATCAGCCGGCCGAGGTGATGCCGCTGGTCGGCACGTACTGCGTGCTGCTCACACCAAGTGTCTTTCCATTCCTCGCATTCAATGTCGGGCGCCAGACGCTGCAGGCGATGCATCGCGTGGCACCGGTGGTCTGGACCATCGTCATCGCCAACCTCATCAACGTGGTGCTCAACCGATGGCTGATTTTCGGCGGACTCGGGCTCGCCCCAATGGGCGTTGCCGGATCAGGATTGGCCACGACCATCTCGCGGATCCTGATGGGCGTGCTGGTGTTCCAGCTCGGTCGCCGTGAACTCGCCGGCACGCTCCGGCCCTGGCACCCGGAATCATTGCGTCCTCGCGCACTCTACAAGCTCTTTCGTCTCGGGCTTCCGATCGGCATCCAGATCGAGATCGAGTTCGCCGCGTTCAGCACCGTGGCACTGCTGATGGGCACCTTCGGTACTATTGCCGTCGCCGGTCACCAGATTGCACTCAATCTGGCGTCACTCACCTTCATGGTCCCGATGGGCGTGGGGATGGGTGCGGCAGTGGTCGTTG
Organism: Gemmatimonadales bacterium; assembly: GCA_038258395.1. Taxonomy (GTDB): domain Bacteria; phylum Gemmatimonadota; class Gemmatimonadetes; order Gemmatimonadales; family GWC2-71-9; genus Palsa-1233. Next base: position 4,615 of record JBBSPX010000147.1, read on the forward strand.
GTCGGGCCGTCGGCCGTCACGATCCGGTGCGGCTCCGGGCAGCTGCACGCGCGGCACTCGGCGTCGGCGCAGGGTTCATGTTCTGCACGGCAGGCGTGCTCCTCCTCCTGCCGCATTTCCTGGCATCGCTCTACTCGACCGACCCAGCGGTGGTCGCCTTCGCGGCGACGCTGTTGCCCATTGCAGGGATCTTCCAGGTCTTCGACGGGCTGCAAGTCGTGTCGGCCGGGATCCTCCGCGGACTCGGAGATACGACCGCCCCTATGCTGATCAACCTCATCGGGTTCGCCGGCATCGGGATCACCGCTTCGATCCTGCTCGCCTTCAGGACGTCACTTGGGCCCGTTGGCTTGTGGTGGGGACTGGTGCTCGGTCTCTCTTCGGTCGCGCTGATTCTGCTGCTTCGGGTGAGGGTGGCCATCCGGCGGCCACGTGCGCGGATCGTCACGTAGCCGGTCAACTCATTCCCCCCGTGGCCTCGGCGACGCGGCGTATCTGGCGTCGGCCCGATCCTGACTCGCAGCGTCGCCAAAAATCTTCTCGCCATCGTAGCGGCCATTCTCGATGAACACCTCCGACGTCTTCCGACCACTCGCCACACTCCCGGCGAGGTAGATCCCGGGAACACTCGACTCCAACGTGTGCGGATTGACAATCGCCCTCCCTGTCCCGGGCTCCAGCTCGATACCCATCGCTTCCAACAGCCTGAAGTCCGGGTGATACCCCGTGAGCAGGAACACCATATCGGCCGCCACCACTTCCGTCACCGAGCCATGCGCGATGGTGACGGAGCGGGGTGTGATCTCGGTCACGACCGCATCGAACTCGGCGCGGATCTCTCCGGCGGCAACCCGATTCTCGAAGTCCGGCCGCAACCAGTACTTCACACTCGGACCCAAACCGCTCCCCCGGTGCACGAGCGTCACCCGCGCACCGGCTCGCCATGCCTGGAGGGCCGACTCGATGGCCGAATTCTTCCCGCCCACCACCAGGACATCCAGACCGGCGAGAACGTGCGGTTCCACGAAGCTATGGTGGACATGCGGGAGCGCCTCGCCCGGAACATCGATCAGGTTCGGGTGATCGAAGTAGCCGGTCGCCAGGACAACGCGAGGTGTCCGGATCACGGCCGTCCCATCCCGACCGACCACGGTCGCCTGCTGCATGCCGCCCTGATGACTGACGCCGAGGAGTTGGACGCCTGTCCGAACATCGAGTCCCTCGGTCCGGACAACACCGCGGTAATAGGCGAGCGCCTCCTCGCGGCTCACCTTCGTCCCGTCGCTCGGGAGCGGATGATCCCCGATCTCCAGACGCTCGGGCGTCGTGAAGAACTTCATGCCAACGGGGTAGTTGACGATCGAATTGCAGATCGGGCCGGCATCGATGATCAGCGGCTCGAGGCCGCGGCGCCTGGCGGAGATGCCGGCGGCCAGCCCGATCGGGCCCGCGCCGACGATGAGTGCATCTGTGTCTGTTGGGAAGTCCATTCCGGAATATGTCCCTGTTGAACCGGGCCGTGTCGCGATGCACCGCTCAAAGCGTCTCCTCCGCAACGGTCAACGGCTGCCGTGCATCAGGCGAGCATGCGGCGAGGGCACATCGGACCCGCACACCAGACGCCCCAGGAGGCCTCATGCACGACGCAAGCCGCGACGCTCGCCCGTCCCTCCACAATCGATGGCCTGTGGCATCTCACTCTGACCGTGCCTCGGCTAGACTGTAGGCGTGGAAACACCCGGGTCGTTCG
>JBBSPX010000148.1:0-6324 GCA_038258395.1 Gemmatimonadales bacterium
CGGTGCGGCCTGGGTCATGGCGGCACCCGACCCGGTCGGCTGCTGGGGTGCGCGTGAGCTGATGGCCAACGAATTCAATCTTCCGATCACCGTGTTCACCGGACCGGCCACCGACAACTCGGTCGGCCGTGACTACATCACCGAGACGCTCGGCCTGCCGGCGCACAACGCGCGGCGCGATGCCGAAGGTATGCTCTCGCGCGTGATGGAAGCGGTCGCCGAGTGGCAGGCCCCGAAGGCGGTGCGGCGGTGAAGGTTGCCGTGGTCGGTGGTGCGGGTTATGCCGGTGGTGAGCTGGTTCGCCTGCTGCTGCAGCATCCCGACGTCGATCAGCTCACGGTCGGCTCCCGGTCGCAGGCAGGTCGCCCGGTCGCCGAGGTGCACCCGCAACTGACGCTCCTCACCGATGCACGGTTCAGCGGTGATGATCCGGCGACTCTCGCACGCGGTAAGGATGTGGTGTTTTTGGCGCTTGAACATGGCGAGTCCACGCGGGTGATGGGTGATGTTCTTGATGCTGGACCGGGAATGGTGGTCGATCTCGCCGCGGATTTTCGGATCCATGATGGTCGCCTGCACGAGCGATACTACGGTGCCCACGAGGCCGCCGCACTCGTGCATCGATTCCGCTATGGCCTCGCCGATGTACTCGGCAACGAGCTGCTCGGCGCGCGCGCAATCGCAGCACCGGGCTGCTTCGCGACCTCCGCTCAGCTCGCCCTCCACATGATTCGTGATCTGACCTTGGCAGCCGATCCGGTGGTGTTCGCCATCACGGGGTCGAGCGGCGCCGGACAGGCGCCCAGGCCGACGACGCATCATCCGGCGCGCGCAAGCAACCTGTTCGCCTACGGCGTGATGTCGCACCGGCACGAGGGCGAAGTGCTCGAGCAGTGGCGCGAGTGGCGTGGCGACGCCGTTGCTGGGGTCCGGCTGATGCCGCACTCCGGACCGTTCGTCCGGGGCATCCATGCCACCCTTCATGCGCACCTGGCACCGGGCGCGCACGACGCCGAGTCGATCGTCCGGGCCGCGGCGGTGCGGGTGGCCGATCGGCCGTTCCTGCGCCTCACCGACACGCCACCGCACCTGACGCATGTCGTCGGCTCCAATCTCGCCATGCTGCACGTCGCGCCATCGGCAGATGGTCGTGAAGTCCAGGTGATCTGCGTGCTCGACAACCTCATCAAGGGGGCGGGCGGCCAGGGGATCCAGGCAATGAACTTGGGGTTGGGACTCGACGAGCGCGCCGGACTTCTTGCACCCGGACCGATGCCATGCTGAACGGTGCCGACGCGCTGCTCCCCGTCTACGCCACCTTCCCGCTCCGGGCCGTCTCCGGCCACGGATCGTGGCTGGTGGACGACCATGGCCATGAGTGGCTCGACGCCTACGGTGGCCATGCCGTGGCCACCTGTGGTCATTCGCATCCGCATGTGGTGCAGGCCATCGCCCAGCAGGCGGAGACGTTGCTCTTCTATTCGACCGTGGTGCCACACGCCAATCGAGAACGACTCGCCGCGGAGCTGGTGCGGCGGACGCCCGAGCCGCTCACGAAGGTCTTCTTCTGCAACTCGGGTGCCGAGGCGAACGAGAACCTGCTGATGTTGGCGCGGCGGAAGACCGAAAGGACCAGCGTCGTCTCGCTGCGCGGTGGCTGGCACGGCCGGACGGCTGCAACGCTGGCCTGCACCGACGGTGAGAAGTACGAAGCTGGGGCTCGGCGCGCGGGAGTGCCTCTCTCGCGGAAGGTGCCGCTCAACGACATTGCGGCCCTCGATGCCGCCGTCGATAATACCATCGCCGCCGTGCTACTCGAGCCGGTCCAGGGCTTCAATGGAGCTCGGACCTGCACGCCGGAGTTCCTGCAGGCGGCGCGCGCGATCTGTGACGACCGCGGGGCCAAGCTGCTCTTCGACGAGGTGCAGTGCGGCACCGGTCGCACCGGGCGATTCTCCGCCGCCGAACTCTTTGGTGTGGTGCCCGATGCGCTCTCGATGGCCAAGGGACTCGCAGCCGGTCTGCCGATCGGTGCCGTGATCGTCCGCGACAGCCTCGTCGACGACATCCGGATCGGCGACCTCGGCTCGACCTTCGGGGGGGGGCCGGTGCCCTGTGCCGCGGCACTGGCCAATCTCGAGGTGCTGGATCAGGAGGGGCTGCTCGAGAATACGCGTGAGGTCGGTGGCAAGCTCGCCTGCCGGTGTGCCGGACTCGACGCGGTGCGCGCGGTGCATGGGCGGGGCTTCCTGATCGGACTCGAACTCGATCGACCGGCCGCGCGGGTCCAGCGAGCACTCTTCGAGCGTCGGGTCCTGACGGGCACGTCGACCGACCCGAACACGCTGCGCCTCTTGCCGCCGCTGTCGTTCAGCGCCGGAGAGGCCGATCTCCTCTTCGCTGCCATCAGTGAGGTGCTCTCGTGAGTGGTCGCGACTGGATCGCGATGGAAGAGTGGAGCCCGGAGGCAGTCGACGACCTCCTCGATCTCGCGGCACGCGTCAAGCGCGGCGAGGTGAGTGGCGGCCTTGAAAAGAAGGTGTTAGCGATGGTGTTCATGGACCCGTCGCTCCGCACCCGCGCCTCGATGGAGACGGCGATGTTCCTGCACGGCGGTCACGCGCTCTGCCTCGAGCCCGGCAAGGGTAGCTGGTCGCTCGAGACCGAACTCGACACCGTGATGGATGGTGCCACGGTCGAGCACATCATCGAGGCCGCCCGCGTGCTGTCGCGCTATGCCGATGCACTCGCTGTGCGCGCCTTCCCGAAGGGCACCGATTGGGCTGTTGAGCGCCAGGACCTGACGATCCGGAACTTCGCGCGCTACGCCACGGTGCCGCTCATCAATCTTGAGTCGTCACGTCGGCACCCGTGTCAGGGCCTGGCCGACGCGTTGACGCTGCGCGAGAAGTTGGGCGAAACCGTGGGCAAGACCTTCGTGCTGCAGTGGGCATGGCATCCCAAGGCGCTGCCGACCGCCGTGCCCGCCAGTGCCGCCATTGCGGCCGCCCACATGGGCATGAACGTCGTCATCGCCCGACCCGAGGGTTACGACCTCGACCCCGATGACTACTTGGCCATCGAATCGCTCGCCGCGACACGCGGTGGCAGTATGCGGGTGACCGATGATATCGACGGTGCGATTGCCGGGGCGCACGCGGTCTATCCCAAGTCGTGGGGCGCGCTGCCGTACTTCGGCCGTCCCGAGGAGGAGCGTGCGCTCCGCGAGGGGAAGCGCGACTGGCGGCTCACTGAGGCCCGGATGGCCTCGACAGCCGGGGGACGAGGCATTGCGATGCACTGTCTGCCGGTGCGACGCAATGTGGAGATCGATGGCGCGGTCCTCGATGGCCCACAGAGTGCCGTGATCGATCAGGCCGAGAACCGGCTGCATGCCCAGCGCGCGTTGTTGCTTGAAATCTGCGGCGCTGCGTGACCGAATCGACCGACTTCCGACTTCCAACTCCCGACTTCGTCACCTGCACTCGACCCGAAAGCCGAACACCATGACCATCGACACCACCCGCGGCATCGCAGGACTCAAGGGTGCCCTCCGCTACGTGCGCGCCTACCGCGATCACGTCTTCGTCGTCAAGCTCGGCGGCGATGTGCTCTCCGATCCGCATGTGCTCGACCAGGCCGCGGCCCAATTGGCGCTGCTCTCTTCGCTTTCGATCCGGATCGTGGTCGTGCACGGTGGAGGGCCGCAGGCGACGGCCCTGTCACGCCGACTCGGTCAGGAACCGGAGATTGTTGGTGGCCGACGCGTCACCACCGACGAGGCGCTCACTGTCGTCAAGATGGTGTACCGTGGCTTGCTCAACACCGACCTCGTCTCGGCACTCCGTCACCACGGGGTGCAGGCGGTGGGCATCTCGGGTGTCGATGGCGATCTCGTCACGGCGCATCGGCGTCCACCGGTGCAGGTGGTCGACGACAAGGGCACCGAGCGCATGGTTGACTACGGGCACGTCGGCGATGTCGATCGCGTCGATCCGCGCATCCTCACCACGCTGCTTGACCACCGATTCCTCCCGGTGGTCTCGTCCCTGGCTGGCGACGTCGAGGGTCAGGTGTTCAATGTCAACGCCGACACCGTGGCGGAGCAGCTCGCCCGGGGACTCCAGGCGCAGAAGCTGATCTTCATGACTGGCGCCGCCGGTGTCCTGCGCGATCGGAACGACGCCAGCACTTTGGTCACCTTCGCTGACCCGGATGATCTCACCGAGTTGATGCAGAGCGGTGCATTGGCCGGCGGCATGAAGCCCAAGGTCGAGGCGTGCATCCGTGCGGCCACCGGCGGAGTGGAGCGGACACACATCATCGACGGCCGAGCCCCCGATGCGCTGCTGCTTGAGGTGTTCACGGGCGCCGGGACCGGCACGATGATCGTCGGCCGAAAGGAGAAGGCGACCTATCTCGGCGTCGACCTGGCCGACTGAGGTCACCCTGCTCCGCGACCTGGTCGCGATCCCCTCGATCAGCGGGGAGGAGCTCGCCGCGGCCCGGTATGTCGAACAGTGGGCCCGGGCCGCCGGGCTGGATGTTGTTCGGGACGAGACCGCCGTACGTGTCTCGGTCGGCGACGAGGCGCGTGGTCCAACGCTCGCCCTCGCCACACATCTCGATGTCGTGCCGCCGGGAGAGGGTTGGACTCGCGATCCGTTCACGCCCGCGATCGAGGGCGATCTGCTGTTCGGGCGCGGCTCGGGCGATGCGAAGGCCTCCGTGGCCGCGATGCTCACCGCGTTGGCCGATTTGCAGGGTGAGGCACGTGCGGGACGTGTGTTGGGGTTGTTCACCTACGGCGAAGAGACCCGCCACGCGACGATGCCCGATGCCATTGCGCGGGCCGGTCGGCTCGATGCGGCGATCGTCGGCGAACCGACCAACCTCGAGCCGGCGATCGCCCAGCGTGGCCTGATGATGGTCGACCTCGTGGCCCACGGCTCGCAACGGCACGCGGGCTATGCCACGGGCGAAGGGTTCGAGAACGCGGTGACCGCGCTTGCGCGTGAGATCGTGAAACTCGATGGTCTGATGGCGGATCGCGTCCATCCGATCCTGGGGGCCACGATCGTGACACCGACCATGCTCGAGGCCGGTGTGTCGCGGAACGTGACGCCGCCCACGGCACGCGCGGTGCTCGACATACGGTCCACACCATCGTGGCCGCATAACGAGCTCGCGGTTGCACTCAGCGAACGACTGGCGTGTGAAGTCGTCGTGACGTCCAGCCGTCTGGTCCCGTGCGAGACACCGGCCAACTCACGGTTGCAGCAGGCCATCATGGTGGCAGCCCCCACCGCGACCCCCTACGGCTCGCCGACATGCAGCGACTGGTGCTATCTGCGCGCGCTCGATGCCGTCAAGCTCGGCCCCGGGACTTCGCGGCGCTCCCACACTCCGGACGAGTCGGTCAACCTCTCCGAGGTCTCTGCCGCACGCCGCCTCTACGCCGCCATCGCCAGGAGCTACCTCGCATGACCGAGACACTCTGGAGCCCGGACGCATCTCCCGATGCACAGATGCTTGCCTACACGATCGGTGACGATCGCGAGATCGACACCGCGCTGCTCCGCTGGGATGTGATCGGCTCCCTCGGACACCTCGAATCGTTGCGCGGCGGCGAGATCATCACCGCGCGCGAATACACTCGCATGCGGCGTGCGCTTCGGGCCGCGGTGTCAGCAGTCGATGCTGGCGAGCTGACGATCGGCAGCATGCACGAGGATGCCCACAGTGCGGTGGAGTTCTGGCTGACCGATCATCACGGCGAGGTCGGGACGCGGATCCACGCCGGTCGCTCACGCAACGATCAGGTCACGCTCGATCTCAGGCTGTACCTGAGGCACGAGTTGCTCGCGATTCACGTCGCACTCGGTGCACTTGCTGACACGCTCCTTCGCTTCGCCACGACGCATCGTCGCGTGATCTGGCCGGGCTACACGCACCAGCGGATCGCGATGCCGTCATCTGCCGGTGCCTGGGCCGCCGGATACGCCGAACAGCTGCTCGATACCATGGAGTCCTTCGTGGGACTCTGGCCCCGTCTCGATCGATCGCCACTGGGGAGCGCCGCGGGATACGGTGCACCACTCCCACTCGACCGCGAGGCCGCCGCCAAGGCACTCGGTTTCGGAGGGGTCGATCAGGTAGTGACGGCGGTGCAGAATGCGCGTGGACAGCTCGAGGCGGCCGCGCTATTCTGGTGCCTCGATGGGGCCCATGCGCTGGCCAAGCTCTCTGCCGATGTGATCCTCTTTTCTAGCGACGAGTTCGGGTGGCTCACCGTGCCGCCCGCGCTCTCGACCGGGTCGTCGA
>JBBSPX010000149.1:0-6291 GCA_038258395.1 Gemmatimonadales bacterium
CCTGGTCACCGAGACCGAGACCAACGACCTGATCATTCGGCGTCTCAAGGAGCTGGGGCGTCACCTGCGGACTGACGCCTACGACCACTCGTACCCGCATTGCTGGCGCTGCCGCAGCAAGCTGATCTACTACGCCCGCGATTCGTGGTTCGTCCGCACCTCGCAGGTCAAGGCGCGGATGCAGGAGCTGAACGCCACGATCGCCTGGCACCCACCCGAGGTGGGGACAGGTCGGTTCGGTGAGTGGCTCGGCAACAATGTGGACTGGGCCCTGTCGCGCGACCGATACTGGGGCACGCCGCTGCCGATCTGGGTGAACGATGCCGATCCGGATGACGTCGTGGTCATCGGTTCGATCGCCGAGCTCGAGGCGCTGGCCGGTCCACTCACGCCGGGGGATCTCGGGGTGCACAAGCCGTGGATCGATGCCAGCACCTGGCCGGCACCGGGGGGGGGGACGTACCGACGGACCACCGAAGTGATCGACACCTGGTTCGATTCCGGCTCGATGCCGTGGGCGCAATGGCACTGGCCGTTCGAGGGGGGGGATGCGCAGGCGACCCATTTCCCGGCGGACTTCATCTGCGAGGGGATCGACCAGACGCGCGGCTGGTTCTACTCGATGCTGGCCATCGGGACGGCGGCGTTCGACGCGGCGCCGTACCGGCACGTGATCGTCAACGAGCTCGTGCTCGACAGCCGCGGTCAGAAGATGTCGAAGTCGCGTGGCAACGCGGTGGATCCCTGGGAGCTGCTCGGCGTGCACGGCGCCGATGCGGCCCGCCTCTACCTGCTGCTCTCCAGTCAGGTCTGGCAGCCGAAGCGTTTTGATGCCGAACAGATCCACGATGTGGCCGGCGGGTTCCTCACCACCCTCCGGGCGACCTACCATTTCTTCTCGCTCTACGCCGGCGCCTTGCCCGAGGCGGCACCGGCGGCCGATGCGCGTCCGTTGGCGGACCGCTGGATTCTCGGTCGGCTCGACGCGACGGTCGCGGCGGTCCGTGCGGGTTTCGAGGGCTACGACGTCACCACGGCGCTCAAGGCGTTGGTGACGTTCGTCGTGGATGACCTCTCGAACTGGTATGTCCGCCTCTCGCGCGGTCGGTTCTGGGCTGCGGATCAGGCGGCCGACCCGGCCGCGGTCGCGACCCTCCACGAGGCGCTCACCAGTGTGGCCCGGATGCTCGCCCCGGCGGCTCCCTTCGCCGCCGACTGGTTGCATCGTGCACTCACCGGCGAATCGGTGCATCTTGCCCCGTTCCCGACGGCGGGGGGGCGCCTCGATCCGGCTCTGGACCGCGAGATGGATGCGGTCCGGCGCCTTGCCTCGCTCGGTCGTGCAGCACGCGAGGAGGCCGGCATCCGGGTCAGGCAGCCCCTCAGCACCATGAAGGTTGCCGTGCCACGGTCGGTCCAGGGCTCCGGGTTCGAGGCGATGCTCCCGCTGCTTGCCGCCGAAACGAATGTCAAGCAGATCGAGCTGGTGGCCTCGGATGCCGAGTTGGTGCGCCTGCGCGGCAAGCCGAATTTCCGCACCCTCGGCAAGCGGTACGGCAGCGAGATGAAGCAGGTTGCGGCGTGGGTGACCGCGCTCGATGCCGCTGCGCTCCGCAGCCTGGAGCACGGTGATGCGGTGGACGGTACGTATCGGATCGAACCGGAGGATGTCACCGTGGTTCGCGAGGTGGTCACGGACTGGCCCGTGGCGAGCGATGGTCCGTTTGTGGCGGCGCTGGATCCACACCTCGATGACGCACTCCGGAAGGAAGGGCTCGCCCGGGAAGTCGTGAATCGGGTGCAGCGACTCCGGCGAGATGCCGGGTACGAGGTGTCGACTCGGATCATGCTGGCGCTGGACGGCAGCGGGCCGCTGCTCGAGGCCGCCCGGGAGCATGCGTCCTGGATCGCTGGCGAGGTGCTGGCACGCGAATTCCATTTGGGACCTCTCGAGGGTGCGTCCGATCGCCTCGAGACGGTCGAGATCGACAATTACACCGCCGTGCTCGCCGTGCGGCGCATTCAGGACGACCGGAGCGAGTCCGGCACAGGAGAGGCAGGCCGAGCGTGAAGAAGGACCAGTTGAAGCATCTGGAGACGCGCCTCATCGAGGAACGCGACCGTGTCATGAAGGAACTCGGTTACTACGGCGAGTCCTTCAACTCCACGTTGCATTCGTCCGACGGCGACCTGTCGTCCTACTCGTATCACATGGCCGATCAGGGCACTGATGCGATGGAACGCGAGAAGCAGTTCCTGATGGCGTCCAAGGAAGGTCGCTATCTCTGGCATCTCAACGAGGCGCTCCGCCGACTCTACAATTCGCCTGCCACCTTTGGCCAGTGCCACCAGTGTGGCAACGAGCTCGATTTCGAACGGCTGGATGCCCTGCCACATGCCCGGCTCTGCATCCGATGCAAGGAACAGGAAGAGGATGCCAAGCGACGCTGATCTGCGACGGCCATTCTGGTGGTTGGTGGCGTTGACCCTGGTCCTCGACCGGATCACCAAGCTGGTCGCCGAGCGGGAGTTGCTGGCCTCCCCGATCGACGTCCTCGGCGAGGTCGTCCGTTTTCGGCTCGCCTACAATCCGGGTGCCGCGTTCGGGCTTGGTGCGACGTTCGGGCCTGCATCACGCTGGATCTTCGGTGTGATCGCACTTGCGGCAGCCTGGCTCCTCTGGAAGATGAGTCGGGAAGCTCCGGTCACCAATCGACTCCGGCAGTATGCGGTGGGCTTCATCGCCGGTGGTGCCCTCGGCAACCTCATCGACCGACTGCTGTCGTCACGCGGCGTGATCGACTTCATCGACGTCGGCCTGAGTGCCGCGACCTGGCGCTGGCCCACGTTCAACGTCGCCGATATGGCCGTCTCCTGCGGAGCCGTCGCCCTGGCGATCTCGCTCTGGCACGAGGACACAACCCGGCGGCGCGAGACGTCAGGATGACGTCTTGAGCGAACCGATCCTGCTCTCGGTGTCCGCATCGGGCACCGAACGCCTGGACCGGTTCCTGGCTGATCAACTGCAAATCTCTCGGACCCAGGCGGCACGAATCGTTGCGGCCGGACGGGTCCAGGTCGGTGGCGCTGCCGCGCGGGCATCACGGCAGCTCTCTCACCGGGAGACCATTGCCATTGACTTCCCCGATGACGAACCGCCCCGTCGCCTTCGGCCGTATCCGATCGATCTCCGCGTGGTCTTCGAGGACGATGCGCTCGCCGTGATCAACAAGCCGGCGGGGCTGGTGGTGCATCCGGCCCCCGGGCATTGGGATGACACGCTCGTCAATGCGTTGGTGGCCCGTGGAACGACTCTCTCCGGCGGCGCCGAAGGCCGGCCAGGCATCGTGCACCGACTCGATCGGGACACGAGCGGACTGATGGTGGTCGCCAAGACCGATCTGGCCCATCGTCGCCTCGGCGCGATGCTGGCCGCTCGCCGCGTTCGGCGGGTCTACGCCACCCTCGTCTGGGGGCATCTCGACGGCGATCAGGTGATCGAGGCACCGATTGCGCGGCATCCGGCCGACCGGAAGCGCATGGCCCTTCGACCCGAGGGCCGCGCGGCGCGGACCGATGCGTTTGTGATCGCCCGTCTCGAATGCTGCGACCTGGTGCGCTGCGAACTCCATTCAGGTCGGACCCACCAGATCCGGGTTCATCTCGAATCGATCGGGCATCCGTTGCTTGGAGACCCGGTCTACCACGGTGGCGGCGCCCGTCGGATCACCGGGGAGGGGCGCGTCCAAGCTCGGCGCCTCGAGGGCTTGGCCAGCCGGCAGGCGCTCCACGCGGCGGTTCTGGCGTTCCGCCACCCCATCTCCGGCGAACCGATGCGGTTCCGCGCGCCTTGGCCAGAGGATCTGGCGCCGTTACTGGCACTGGCGCTCGGATCCGACACTACTGCGGACGACCCGCTCGAAAGCCTGGGGTTCAATGACCGAGACATCTGAAGGCCGCCAGAAGGCCACGGGACTGGTGGTTCGCGTGGCAGCGGTACGCTGGTTCGTGCCACTGGACGGGGTGGTCGAGGTGCTCCGACGGCCGGTGGTGGCCCGCGTTCCCGCGGCACCACCGCGCGTCCTCGGCCTGGTCAATCACCGGGGTGCGGTGCTGACGGTGATCGATCCGGTGCGCGCCCTGGAGCTCTCGGGCACCGGCGGCAGCCTCGACGATGTGGTGGTGGTGGAGGCAGGGGGGCGACGCTTTGCGCTGGGGGTCGAGGCGGTCATTGAGCTGGCCCATAATTCGCGCACGGGGCTTGCAACGATGGATCTCGAACGCGTGGCCGAAGCGGCATTCGGACGATCAACTTGAGTGGAGGCACCTGGTGGCACACCGGATCCTGATCTGTGATGATGCGATCTTCATGCGGACGATGATCTCCGACATCCTCACGGGCGCTGGCTATGAGGTCGCCGGCGAAGCTGAGAGCGGTCTGCAGGCCGTCGAACGCTACAAGGCTCTGTCCCCGGACCTCGTCACGATGGACATCGTGATGCCCGACATGGGCGGCATCGACGCGGTCAAGGCGATCATGGCCATTGACCCCAATGCACGCATCCTGATGTGCAGCGCGATGGGCCAGCAGGCCTTGGTGGTCGAGGCGGTCGGTGCTGGCGCCAAGGACTTTGTCGTCAAGCCATTCCAGCCTGCTCGGGTGCTCGAAGCGGTCAAGCGCGTCCTGAGCTGATGTCCGACGCGCGGCGAGCCAAATATGTCGCGTTGTTCGCGGCGGAGTCTCGCTCATTGCTCGCGGGTGGACGCCACACGATCGCGGTCTGGCAGGACGATCCCGACGAGCTCTCGCACGCGGAGGAACTGTTCCGCGTGCTGCACACGGTGAAAGGGATGTCCGCCTCGCTCGATTTCGAGACGCTGACCGGTCTGGTCCACGATGCCGAGACAACGCTCGAATCTGTGCGTGCAACGGGTCAGAGCCCGACGGTCATGTGGCTCACGGACCTGGAACGGACGCTCGACGAGATTTCGGTGGCTGCCGAGGTGGCCATCACACACGAAGACGGTGTGGCGACCACCCCCGGGCAGCGCCGCGACACGGTGGTTCGGGTCGACACGACCCGACTCGACGCGCTCCTCGAAGATCTCGGCGCCCTAATCACGGCTCGCCAGGAGCTCGAGCGGCACGCGGCGGCGGATAGTCTCTCGCCGGTCTCCCGCAGTGCGGAGGCGATGTCTCGCAGGCTCGATACGTTGCAATCGAGGATCCTGCACGTCCGGCTCGCGCCACTCAGCGAAGTGCTCGAACGGATTCCCCCGATGGTGCGTGATCTTGGACGTCAGCTCGGACGGGACGTCACGGTCGACATTGCGGGCGGCGACCTCGAAGTGGTCCGCGCCATCCTGGCGCAGTTGCTCGAGCCGCTCATGCACCTCGTGCGCAATGCCGTCGATCACGGGCTCGAAACACCGCAGGAACGAAAGGCGAGCGGCAAGCGGCCCGCCGGCCGCCTCACCATCCGGGCACGACAGGATCGGGAGTCGGTGGTAGTCGAGCTCTCCGATGACGGACGCGGAATCAACCGCGAGGCGGTCGCGGCCAAGGCGCGTCAGCAGGGGATCCTCGGCGCCGACGCCACGCTCTCAGATGAGGGACTGCTCGCCGTCCTCGCCCGACCAGGATTCACCACGGCCGAGTCGGTCAGCAACGTCTCGGGTCGAGGTGTCGGCCTCGATGTCGTGGTGGCTCGCCTGCACGAGGTCGGCGCCTCGCTCTCGCTCACCACGGTGCCGGGACATGGCTCCGCGTTCCAACTCCGGCTCCCCACCCGACTGGGCATCGTCCGCGCTCTCGTCACGGCCATCGGGGAGGAGCGTTACGTCATTCCGCTGACCCATGTGACCGAACTCGTCGCGTGGGAACCGTCGTCGGTCCGACAGGATGGGGGCCGGTCCGTGATCGAACTGCACGATGAGCTGGTGCCCGTGCTAGATCTGCGGCGACTCTTGCAATATCGTGGGGCGGCCGCGCCACTCCAGCGACCGGCCGTGATCGTGGCCGCGCACGGCCAGCATATCGCGCTGCTCGCCGATCTGGTCGAGGGCCAGATCGACGCGGTGGTACAGCCGATCGATCGCGCGCTCGGTATTCCGCGCTGGATCACTGGCGCAACGGTGCTCGACACCGGCCGGCCGGCCATGATGCTTGATGTGGCAGCGGTCGTATGAGTCTGGCCAGGCACCCGAACCCTTCCGAGATACTCCCGAGGACACGATGAACACAGATGATGATCTCGAGACGCTTCGCCGTGATGGCCTTCGCGAAGTGGC
>JBBSPX010000150.1:0-6177 GCA_038258395.1 Gemmatimonadales bacterium
AGGAGCACCAGGTCGGGCGTCTCGTTGGCCAGGGTATCACGGGCGACCTGCGCGCTACCACAGATCGACACGCGCGCATTGATCTGGCCAAGCCACGTCGCGAAGAGCTGGGCCTGGCTCGGGTCGTCCTCGACCACGATCACGTGTGCGGGCGGTGCACCGATCGTCGCGAGGGCCCGGGCGTACTGTGACAGGCCACGTGGCAGCATCGCCGGGCCGAAGACGGCATCGACGCCGGCCGCGGCGGTCCGCAAACGGTCATACCGTTCGGCACGATCGGCCAGGACCACCGCCCGCGGACGGTCGGGGGTCGCGGCCGCCCAGTAGCGAGCGAGCGCCAGCGGGTTCTCGCCCAGCTCGGTGTCGATCACGACCAGATCGGGCCGTTCCGAAGGCGGCACGCTCCACGGATCGATGTCGGTCTCGTGGATCGTGACCACGAAGCCGACCTCACCCAGTGAGCGTTCGACCTCGTTCCGCACCGGGCCCGGGAGCATGAGCAGGATCGCCCGATACCCGAAACCGGGCAGGCGTGCGGCAGGTGCGGGCATCCCGACGAGTTCGGACCCGGCGTCGAAGGCTTCTTTCAGGTCGAGGAGCGCCTGCTCGAACACATCGGCATCCTGCGGGGTCGGTTTGGGTGCGGTCATGATCCGTTGCTCGGCGATGCGTGCCACCTCGCTCACCCGCGGTAGCCCATAGGACCCGCCACTGCCAGCCAGGCGATGGAAGCGGGTCTTGAGCGAGTCGAGCGCGTCGGGCTCGCCTGCGCGAAATGCCGCCAGATCCTTCCGTAGCTCGGCGAGACGTTGAGGTGCCTCCCGGATGTACTCCCATTGCAACTGGACCAGTGGGTCGTCGACCCCCCCCCCAAATGCGGCCACTTCAGACTCGCTCACCGGCCCTCCATCAATGCATCGATCGCGCGTTCTGCGGCCGCGACAAATGCGGCGCCAGTCCCGAAGTGCCCGGTGAAACCGTCAGCGCGACGCGCACCGATAACCGCCGCGCGATGGTCGACCACCAGCAGGACCGGGTCGCCGGGCCAGGTGGGAGCAGGAATGATCTCGGTGGTCATGCCCGGGATCGGAACTTGTGCGGTCGAGGCCATCGTCACGCCCAGTCCGGCCTGCAGCACCTGGCGCAAATGCGGCCCGAGCGCGACACAACCGTCGGGTGGTGCCAGCAGGACCACCCGGGTTTCTGCCCGAGCGATCTCATGCCCCATGAGGTGCACCGCGCCACGGGCAGAACTCAACTCCACCAGTGTCGGCGTGTCGGGCACCGCGAGCGAATCCAAGGCGCGATGCAGTCCGTCGAGGGCATCCCCTTGGGCATTGGCGAGCCGAGCCAGCAGGGTGCTGGGCGGTTCCGGGCGGAACCGCTTCGGCCGCCCCTCCTCGACCCGGGCGGCACCCTTCGTGACCAGCCCCTCGAGCGCCGCGTAAACATTGGCCCGCGCCAGACCCGCGGCCTTCGCCACCGTGTATCCGGTGCCCGGCCCCTCGGTCAACAAGACCTCGTAGATCGAGGATTCCGTCGGCGTGAAGCCGAAGGGCGAGAGGTCGACGCGGTAGGTCACGTCACGAATACTCGAGCTGCCAGCCGAGCCGCTTGGCGATCAGCGCGAGGCGCAACGTGATGTCGGCCTGCCGCGCGGCAAGCTCGCCATCATCGGCCGCGAGCGGCCAGTAGTGGTGGGTCACCGGCGACGCCGCCGTGGGCTGCGAGCGCAGGTTCTTGGGATGCCAGACCCCGTCAGCGTCCATCTCCGAGAGCAGGGTCGCCAGGAACGCCGAGGCCGATGGCGAGGCGTGCACCTGGCCCAGGCTGGCGAGGAGCTCGGTGAAGTGAAGCGCGAGCGGGATGTCCTTGACCACGCCCTTCGCATCGACCTCGATCGGGTCGCCGAGCATCAGGTGCGTTGGCCTGAGGGTGGTGTGGCCGACCGTGATCATGAACGATGCGGCCGGCACCGGCTGCGAGAGATACTGCCCGAGTCGCTCCACAAACCCCGCCCGCTCTCGCTGGAGGGCTGGCATCGCGGCCAACATCGCAATCGACCACCAGCTCGGAGGGGTGGCAGCGGGATTGAGCTGCCAAGCACTACCGCCACGCGGGATCAATGGCTCACCGACGATATCGGAGCGGAGAAAGGCGGAGACCGCCGAGATCACTTTGTGCGCCGCACCGCGGAGACGCGGGTCGTGTTGGTGGCCCGCCTCGGCCAGTGCTGCCGCTGCGCCCTCCCGAATCAGGTTCCGATACCACTCCGCCGTTTCGGGGTCTTCAAGGGTCGAGTCGAAGAACTCACCATAGAGCAGCGGATCGTCGTCCCGAGAGAGAGTCCGGAACAGGACCCGATCGGCAAGGCGGAAGGGTCGGGTCGTGGTCGGGACGCCGAGCTCCAGGAGTCGACGGTACTGCGCCACCGTCCCAGGCTCATCGGTGTTGTCCCGGGTCGAATTCTGCCAAGCCAGGAAAGAGCCACCCCACAGCCCGTTCGCTTGCTGTCGTGTGGTGACTTCGGAGACCTGAGCGCTGAGGACGACGGACTTCAATGCCTCGACGAGGGTCTGGGAGGGGACCGAGCCCTCCGGAGCCAGATCCCGCAAGGCGCGACAACGGATCGAGGGTCCACCGTTCTCGAGTAACCAAGCCAGCGGGACGCGATGCGACGTGGGCAGCGTGGAAGTGTCCAGGATCAGCTCCTCACCCTTCGGGGTGTTGCTCCGGCCTTCAGCGCCGCAAACGGCGCGTCGGCTTCAGGGCGGAAAATGTGGGAATCGTTGCGGGTAATACTACGCAGAAACGGCCAGATTTTCAATGGCACGAAGGCAGGAGAGGTTTTCTACATATAGTTGCATGTTGTACTACTAACCATCTTTGCCTTCATGAATCACGGCAGCGTGACTCAAGTCTTTATGTACCAATGATATATCGGAGTAGTTGTATGCCAAACAACTGTGATTTTCAATGTGCCGGTGAGCAGGTCACTCGCGCGACCGCGCCAGAAGCGAAGAAGCCACGCTCCGATATCAGCAGAAAGTCCCACCCCGGGCCCTCCCACGCGATCCCCTCACCTTGGGGCTCGACGCCGAGGATATTGCACTGCGTCCATTGGTGTGGCGTGAGCCGCCCGGTCGTCGGGTGACGGTCGAAGAGGTAAATGTCGCGGTATGTGCGAATGGCGATCCTGTCAAAGGTCGGGTCGATAGCCAATCCTGTCACTAGCCGGCCCGTCCCCACGTGGGGTGCAATCGGCAGGGTGTCGAGCAGGATCGCCTCTGCCCCGTGGGGGAGACCCCACGACCGGCTTGGCACGGTGAACGCCACGACGGCCCCGCTCCGTCCCTTGGTGACCAGGAGCAGGTCCCCACCAGGCAGGACTCCAGTCGCTTCGACGTCGTGCGCATGATCAGGGTACCGCACGGTCAACCGCTCCGCCTTGACCCGCAGTCCGCCGGTCGGCCCGGGCAGGACAGGCTCCGGGATCCGATAGATGGTGACAGTTGCCCGGCGCTCTCGATTGTCCCCGGTATCGGCGATATAGACACATCGCTCCTCGCCACATGGGCCGAGGCCGACCGACTCCCAATCAACATTGGTCGCGCCGAGCAGCGTCACCCGGCCGCGGAGCACACCCGTGGAATCGGTTGCCAGGAGTTCTGGAGGATTGCCGGAGTCGCCAATGGTCCAGTAGAGCCCGGGGTTGGCCACGCTCGCCACGGCGCCGCTCGCCTCGGCAAGTGCCTTGGCCGTCGTTCGGCCGGTGATGCGGAGGGAAGGCGGGTTGATCGTTTGCCAGCGATCGGTGGCGGTCGCCTGCCCAGAAGCGCTCCGGCAGGGAAGGAGCGCCAAGCCGACAAGGAGGCCACCCAGCCCCCGCACGGTCAATCGGTGCCCTTGGGTGCGTGGGAGTGCAGCACCTGGACGTAGGCCGCCACGGCGCGGATCTGCGCGTCGGTAAGGCGGGATCCACCGCGGGCTGGCATGACCTGCCCACTCGCCGAATGGTCGGCATCGATGCCGGTCGAGATCACCGTGATGATCGCGTCGAGCGAGCCGTCGTGATGCAGCCACTTCGCCTTGCCGGCATTCAGCTGGGTCGTGGGACCGAGCATCCCCTCACCCGCGGCCCCGTGGCATCCCATGCAGAGTCCCCGACCCTCAAACAGCATCTTGCCGGCCGCGATCGTCGCGCTATCGGGGGGAGTCGGCGTCGCCTGCTGAGCGACAAGCGCGGGCGTCGCGAGGCAAAGCAGTGCCACAGAACAGGCGAATGAGCGCAGCATCTGGTCGTGTCTCCCATCTGAAAGAGGAACCCTCGACGCCACCAATTGCACGCGCGAGGTGCGCCGACGAAGAATAGTGTGTTACGATTCCGCCCCGTGAGGATCGCGATATCAACTGGTGGGGGCGATGCCCCCGGACTCAACGCCGTCATCCGCGCCGTGGTGCTGACCGCGCACGACCGCGGCTGGCAGACGGTCGGGATCCGTCGAGGGTTCCACGGCATCTACGACGGCTCCGGCGTCCTCGATCTTGGTCCCGAACAGGTCCGAGGCATCACCCACCTGGGTGGCACCATCCTCGGCACTACCAATCGCGGCAACCCCTTCCGCTGGCCCGAGACCCTCCCCGACGGTACCTGCATCGAGCGCGACCGGTCGGAGGAACTGCTCGCAGCCTTCCGCCGCGAGCGGATCGATGCCCTCGTCTCGATCGGCGGCGACGGTTCCCTCGCGATTGCCACCGAGCTCTGGCGCCGCGGCCTCCCGGTCGTCGGTGTCCCCAAGACGATCGACAACGATGTCGTCGGCACAGAGACCACCTTCGGCTTCGAGACGGCGGTCGCGACCGCCACGGATGCCCTCGACACACTCCACTCGACCGCCGAAGCACACGACCGCGTGATGGTGGTCGAGTTGATGGGCCGCCACGCCGGCTGGATCGCGCTCCACAGCGGCATTTCTTCGACGGCCGACGTGATCCTGATCCCCGAGATTCCGTTCGACATTGAGAAAGTGGCCGAGAAGATTCGCGACCGGGAACGGACCGGCAAGCACTTCGCGATCGTGGTGGTGGCCGAAGGGGCCGTGCCGGCCGGTGGAAGCGTCGTGCTCCGCTCCCCTGCCGCCGTCGGCGAGAACGACAGGCTGGGAGGCATCGGGGAGCAAGTCGCTACCAGGATCGCCGAGCTGACTGGCAAGGAGACCCGCTCGCTCGTCCTCGGGCACTTGCAGCGTGGCGGATCGCCGACCACCTTCGATCGGTTGCTGGCGCTCCGTTTCGGGTCCGCAGCGATCCGGGCCATTGCCGAGGGCGACTTCGGGACGATGGTCGCCTTCAACCCGCCCAGCGTGGTGCGGGTGCCGCTTGAGGATGTGATCGGCCGCACCAAGACGGTTCCCCTCGACTCCGGGGTGATCATGACCGCTCGCCATCTCGGCATCTCGTTCGGCGATTGACCCGATGAGACGCCAGGAACACACCGGGGCGGCGCGCGCGCTTGCCCTGCTCCGCGTCGCGGCGGGGTCGGTCTTCCTCATTGCCTCAGTGGGGAAGATCACCTTGTACCCGCTCGTCGCCGGAATCCCGCTCCCGGTCGTGAGTGCAGGTTGGCAGCGCGAACTCCCGGCCCGACTCGCGAGTTGGCTCAGCCAACACCCCGAAGGCGTGATCAGCGCGATTGTCAGAGATGTTCTCTTGCCGCACGGCCACTTCGTGGCGGGCACCATCGCCTGGGTGCAGTTGCTGGCTGGCCTCCTGCTCGTGATCGGCCTGTTCACGCGGACGGCCGCGCTGCTCGCCGGGATCATCGCGCTCGCACTCGCGCTGGCTGCGAGCTCCAGAAGCGGTGTCGACGCGCGCCCCTACCTGCTGCTGCTGGCGATGTCGGTGGCGTTCATCCTCGGGCGGGCCGGTGACGTGTTCGGGCTCGACAGCGTCCGCGACGAACGCCGAAGATTTCGGGACCTTTAGGGGCCACCGCCCTTAGGGGCGCCTGTCAAGGCGCCCTCTGGATCTCTGCCCTACCCAATCTGCGATCATCACCAGCCCGTGCTCGGTCAATACCGATTCGGGATGGAACTGCACGCCCTCCATCGGCCACTCGACGTGACGCATCGCCATCACCTCGCCATCATCCGAGCGACCGGTCACGCGAAGCGTTTG
>JBBSPX010000151.1:0-6130 GCA_038258395.1 Gemmatimonadales bacterium
GAACGCCACGCCGATCCTGGTCGCCAATCCGTACACACCGCGCGCGGCCGACTCCGCCCTCGCCGTCGAGATCGGGACCTTTTACCGTGGGCGGATGATCGACAAGGTCGCGGGCCGCACGTGGAACGTGATCACTCGCCAGAAGATGCGCGAGGCGCTCACGAGCTACGGCTATCCCGCAGATGCCATCCTCACGGCCGAGGGGGCACGTCTCCTCGCCAAGGGCCTGAGCTCAACCCGGATCATGATCTTCCCGACGCTCTCCAAGACGCAGGACGGTCGGGCCGAGCTCAAGGCACGCCTGTCGGGGACGTATACGGCGAACGAGATGGCGGGGTATATCGTCACCACGACGCAGGAGCCCGGGCAGAAAATCGAGGACTTCGCCGAGAACTCGGCCGACCAGATGAAGGATGTGCTCAAGGCCTATGCCGAGAACACGACCTGCTTCGAGCAGCGCTTCACGGACGTTGAGAAGGCGACCGGCGCGGCGGAGAAGGCACTCAAGCTGATCGACAAGTTCGCCCCGGCTGAGTACTGCCTCGGGCACATCGCGATGCTGAAGGATTCGACCAGTGCCGTGGCCGAGCAGCGGTTCCGTGACGCGCTCACCACCGATCCGCAGTCGCTGACCTCCTACAGCGAACTGGGCGTGATCTACCAGAAGCGTGCCGACTCGACCCAGGTCGTCTCGACCTACCAGCAGATGCTGCGGATCGAGCCGCTCAACCAGCGACTCCGCGAGACCGCGTTCGATCTGTTCCGCCGGTACGGCAACCAGGATGCTGCCGAGCAGGTTGCCGACGAGGGAATCAAGACCGATCCGACCAATACCGACTGGTATGACCTCAAGAGCAACGCCTGCCTCGCGCAGTCAAAGTTCGCGTGCGCGGTCACGGAGCTCGCGAAGCTCTACTCGGTCGACTCCACGCGTGCCGACACCTCGTTCTTCCAGAAGATCTCGCTCGCCTCGCGCCTCGCCGAGGACACCGCTGCCGTCGTCAAGTGGGCCGAGGTGGGTGCCACTCGGTATCCGGACAACCTGGGTTTGCGCGATGAGTTGAACAAGGCCTATGTGATGGTGGGCAATGTCGACGGGACCGTCTCGACGGCGCGTCAACTCGCCGACGCCGACCCTGAGACATACGGCGATGCGGTCGTCCGTGCCGTCCAGGCGCTGATCACCGCCGATCGGCTCGAGGAGTCGCTCGCGTTCACCGATTGGATCCGCGATCATGGCAACCTCGAGACGAAGAACAACTTCGGCGCGTTGCTCGTGAACAAGGTGCAGCCGATGCTCGGGGGCGAGACCAAGAATCTCGACTTGGCCATCAACACCACCGAGAGCGTGATCGTGGTCGCCGGCGACAACGCGCAGGTGAATGGCTATGCCAACTACTTTCAGGGACTTGCCGCCCTGATCCGGATCGGCGAACTCGACACCGAGGCGGCCGCCCAGAAGTCGTGCGAACTCATCCCGCACATCGAGGAGCTTCACCAGAAGGCACTCCGAGGTCTCCCGGCGGGTCAGTCCATCCAGCCGGATGCCGCGCCGGGGTATCTGAAGACCGCACAGGAGTACGGCGCACGGATTGCGGCTCTCCGCAAGGCCTTCTGCAAGTAGCCCCACTTCCCACGGCCAGCTGACCTCACTACTTTGGGGGGCTGGTCAAGAGGGGCTGTAGCTCAGTTGGTTAGAGTGCCGCACTGTCACTGCGGAGGTCGCGGGTTCGAGCCCCGTCAGCCCCGTTTTCTCGCACCCCGCCTGGTTCGCCCGGCGGGGTGTTTCCTGTCCCCCCATGAGCGCCATGCCACCACCGCCCAGCCACATCCCTGTCCTCCTCGAGCCTATTCTCGAATTGGCGGCTGGGGCCACCCGTGTGGTCGACGGCACGCTGGGTCACGGCGGCCACGCCGAGGCGCTCCTCGATGCTGGAGCGACGGCGCTGCTGGGGATCGATCGTGATCCCGAGGCAATCGCGATCGCCTCCCAACGCTTGGCAGGGCGGCCATTCACGCCACTCCTTGCCACGTACAGCTCTGCCACTGCGCTCGATGCCATCGCCGACTTTGCGCCGGATTTCCTGCTCCTCGACCTCGGTGTCTCCTCGCGTCAGCTCGACGACACGGATCGTGGCTTCTCGTTCCGTGAAGGTGCGCTGCTCGACATGCGGATGGGTCCCGACGCGCCAACCGCCGCCGAGTGGCTTGCTACGGCTGATCGGGACGAGCTCACTCGGGTGCTCCGGGAGTATGCCGACGAGCGCCGTCCAGGGCGCATGGCCAGCGAGATCCTTCGGCGCCGCGCGTCTCGACCGTTCGAGATCAGCGACGATCTCGTGGGGGCAATCCGGGCGGTTCTCGGCGCCCGCTCGGGACCCGGTGACTTCGCCCGGATTTTTCAGGCGGTCCGGATCGCGGTCAACGACGAGCTCGCTGGACTCGAACGCGCCCTGCCCTCGATGCGGGATGCGCTCGCTCCCGGTGGATCCCTCGCGGTGATCAGCTATCATTCGGGGGAAGACCGTCTCGTCAAACATGCCTTTCGTGACTGGAGCGCTGGGTGCGTCTGTCCACCCGCGTTCCCGCGATGTGTCTGCGGGCACCTGCCACTCGGGGAGGCGGTGCCCCGCAGGGCCGTCGTGGCATCCGAGGCCGAAGTCCACCTCAATCCCCGCGCTCGGAGCGCCAGGTTGCGCCGGTTCCGTCGTGCCGCCCAGAGCGACTAAGGGTCGCTGGTTCGTCATTGCCTGGGTCGCGGTGTTCCTCACCGTGGCCGGGGTGATCGCGCTCCGCGACAAGCGGGGCTTCGCGATGACTGACCAGATCCAGACCCTCGAGGACTCTTCCCAGGTCCTCTTTGACGTGCGCACCACACTCTCCGCCGATCTCGCATTCCTTCTCTCCCCCGGTGAAGTCACCCGGCGCGGCGCGCTGATCGGGCTTCGGATGCCCAGCGACAGCGAGATCGTCACCTTGCGCGTGCCGGGTCGCTGACATGGCCAAACCCGCAACCCGCATACGGTTCATGCAGGTGGTCCTCGGGCTCGCCGCGCTGTCGATCGTGGTGCGGGCCTTCCAGTTGCAGATCCTCCAGCATTCGGCGTGGCACGCACGGGCCGAGTCGCGCGACGTGCGCACCCGCACGGTGCAGGCTCGGCGCGGAACATTGCTCGACCGGGACGGCGTGCCACTCGCCGTCACCGCGATCGCCTATCACATCTCCCTTGCGCACGACCAGATGGAGGATGCTGCCGCAGTGGCACGGCTGCTCGAGCAGGATCTTGGACTACCGCAGGCGACTGTTCGGCGGGCGATGACACAGCGCGTGCCCTATTTCGACGGTCCCTTTTCAGGGGCGGAGGTCCAGCGCGTGCGACACCTGCGCGGAGTGGACCTCCACCAGCTCGCACTTCGTGAGTATCCACTGGGCGCGGTGGGCCGCCGGCTCCTCGGGCGGACGGCGCACAGCTCCAACACCGGGACCGAGGGATTCGAGGCCGCCTTCGATTCGCTGCTGCAGGGGGAACCCGGGCGGGAGCGGTACCTGCGTGACGGGCACGGGAACCGGCTGGCGATTCCTGGCGGAATGGTGCTCGAGCCGCGGCCGGGGCGCGATATCGTCCTGACGATTGACCACGAGCTGCAGGCGATCGCCGAGGAAGTGCTGCGCGCCGCCACCGAACGCCAGCTGGCGCAGGGGGGGGACATCGTGGTCCTCGACGTGACCAGCGGCGAAGTGCTGGCCATCGCCTCCCTCCGGACGGTTGCGCCCGGGGGGCGACCGGTGCCCACCAGCAGTGCGCTGGTCGAGTCGGCCGAGCCGGGGTCGACCGCCAAGATCTTCACCGCGGCAGCGATGCTGATGTCGCACGCCGACACGACACCGCAGGCCGGTGAGGGCGGCGTCTGGGAGTTGGATGTTGGGGGGGGGCGCACCCGGACGATCCGCGACGTGCACCGTGAATCAGGCTTCCTGACGCTCGGCCGTACGATTGCCGTCTCGAGCAACATCGCGATCAGCAAGTTTTCGCTCAAACTCTCGGCCGAGACGCAGTACCGGATGCTGCGCGACTTCGGCTTTGGGACGGGCACGGCCTCAGGCTTTCCCGGCGAGGACAACGGATACCTGGTCCCACCTGCGGGCCTTGCCAATCGGATCTACTCGCAGACGTCCTGGGGTCAGGGGTATGAATGGCGAGCGAGTTCGCTTCAGATCGCGGCCGGCTACGCCGCCATTGCCAATGGTGGTCGCTACATCGCACCGACCTTCCTGCGGGCCGTGCGCGGCAACGGCATCGACCAGGTCGGCTGGCAGCACCGTCCCGATACGCTCCGCCAGCTGCTCAGCGACGAGGTCGACCATCGTCTGCTCGAGTACCTCAAAATGGCCACCGACAGCGGCGGCACCGGGATGGAGGCCCAGCTCGACCAGATCGGTGTGATCGGCAAGACGGGCACCGCGAAGCTCACGAACTCGGCGGGCGATTATTTCGGCGAGTACCGCGCAAGCTTCGCGGGAATCTTCCCGGCGAACCGGCCGCGATTCGTGGTGTACGTGATGATCGACCGCCCCGACGCGGGTAAGATCTTTGGTGGCGCGGTCGCCGCCCCACTGGTTCGGAGTCTCGTACAGCAGGCTTTGGCGCTCGACAACTCGCCGCTCGGGGCCGGTGGCTTGGCGGCCGCGTCGATCGCCGAGACCGAGCTCCCCGAGGCGAACGCTCCCATCAACGCGCCGACCCGCCGCCTCGCGTTCCCGCTCGATAGCGCTGCCATCCCCGCGGCAATACCCCTTGCTGTGCCCGATGTTCGCGGGTGGTCGGTACGGGACGGCGTCTTCGCGTTGCACCGACGCGGCCTGTTGGTGCGGCTCGAGGGTGACGGCGCCATCAACCGGCTGGACCCTGCTCCCGGCGACAGCGTCGCGATCGGTAGCATTGTCTCCGTCCATGCGGGTGCTGATCGATGAATCTCCAGGCCCTGATCGACCTGCTTCGGCCGCATGGGCTGATCACCGCTGCCCCGACCGACGACCCGGTCATCGGCGGGCTTGCGGTCGACTCCCGCGCGGTCACGCCGGGGGGACTCTTCTTTGCCTATCCGGGGGTGAGCTCGGATGGCCACGATCATGTCTCGCAGGCGATCGCACGGGGTGCCGCGGCGATCGTGGTCGAACGGCCTGTGACGAGTGCAGTCCCGACCCTCGTGGTCCGCGATGCACGCGCGGCCGCCGAGCTCCTCGCGATCGGCTGGTACCATGACCCGATGCGTCGGCTGCGCATCCTTGGCGTGACCGGGACCAACGGCAAGACGACCACTACCGCCATGCTCCGGCATGTGCTCGGTGCCGCGGGAGACTGCGGCAGTATCGGGACGCTGGGTGCCTACGATGGTGCAGGCGAACGTGTGCCCTCGACCGCCGGGCAACTCACCACGCCCGGCCCCGTGGATCTGCAGCAGACCTTCCGGGCGATGCTCGACCGCGGCGTGCGTACCGTGGTCATGGAGGCGTCGTCACATGCGCTCCACCAGGGTCGCCTCGACCGTGTCCCATTCGGGGGGGGGATATTCACCAACCTGACCCGGGAGCACCTCGACTACCATCCGACGATGGAACACTACCTCGCCGCGAAGCTCCGACTCGCCGAGCTGGTCACCGCCACCGGTGTGCTCTCGGTCAACGCTGATGATCCGGCGTGGCACTCGATCCGGGCGGACGGACGCGCCACGAGCTGGGGCACCGATGCGACGGCCGATCTCCGGATCACGGACATGATCACCTCGGCGGGTAGCAGCCACTTCGCACTCAGTGGGCCGTTCGGCACCGTGCCCGTGGTGATCCCGCAACCCGGTGAGTGGAACGTCTCGAATGCCGCTGCGGCCACGGCACTCGCGCTCGGGCTCGGCATGCCGATTGACGAAATCGTGGCTCGGCTCCAGACGTCGCCACAGGTCCCCGGCCGAATGGAGTTGCTCGCCTCGGCACCGATCCATGTCCTTCGCGATTACGCCCACACGCCCGATGCGATGACCCGCTTGTTGCAGACGCTGCGCGAGATCACGCCGGCGCGGGTGATCCTCGTCTTCGGATGTGGCGGTGACCGCGATCGGGGCAAGCGCGCCATCA
>JBBSPX010000152.1:0-6125 GCA_038258395.1 Gemmatimonadales bacterium
GGCCCACCAGACGCCGGAGGGCTCGCTCACGAAAGACACTACTATACAGTTGGGTCATCACAGGATCTCACGGCCCCCGAAGGATGAAGCGCGCCAATCAACGGAACTGATGCGACAACAATCCTGACACCGGGGGAGCCGTCGCTTTAGCGACGAGCTCGAATCCCTATTTCCTTTTCGCCGGCATGTTCCTGCCGCCCTGATGCAGCACGAGCCCGGTCACGGCGCCGCTGCTGTCGGTGCCGAACGAGAGCTGGGCGTCGACCACCTTGTAGAAAAACTCGCCTACCGCTTCGGCGAACACCGGGTAGCTAGGCTGACCGGTGATCTGCGCCATCAACTGACTCCCGTCACGCGTGATCGTGATCGTCACACTCGGCTGAAGCTCGTAGACGCCGAGATATCGCTCCAACGCCTCTGGCGGCAGGGTGATCGCCGTCCGGAACGTCGGGATCGGCACCGCGGCGTCGAGCAGGTGGACCCCGATCTCATCGACACTCTGGGAGGTGTTGGTGAGCACCACGACGCCGAGCCCGCTGGCCTCATCGTACCCGGTGAAGGAGCGATAGCCGCCGGTGCCACCGTTGTGCCACACCACGGTGCGTCCCGACGGCGTGTGGATCCGGTTCCACGCCAGGCCGATCTGCATCGCGGGTGAGCCCGCATCGATCCGGCCAGTGTGGGTGAGCGCGAGCACTGAGCCAAGTGGGGGCGAGGTCGAGTCGGCGTTGGCGGCGATGTAGGTGAGCATGTCGTTGATATCCGAACGCAGCGCGCCTGCACCGGCCAACGCGGCGAAGTCCCAGTTGGCGATCGGGTTGCCGCCGGCATCGTGACCCGGCGCCAGGCGCTCCCGCATCCTGGGCGTGAGCGTGGCAGCGGTCTCGTGCATCCCGAGCGGTTCCAAAATCCGGGTGGTGACCAATTTCTCGTAGCTCATCCCCGCCTTGTGGGCGAGTGCCAATCCCAGCAGCCCGAAGCCGAGGTTGGAATACTCGTACTGCGCGCCGATAGCGCGGGGCAGGGTGTACGAGGCGAGAAAGCTGCGCAGGTTGTCCGCGGTGTAATCGGCGTATGGGTTGGTCGAGTCGATCGGCGCCAAGTTGGTTGGTAGGCGCGGCAACCCGGAGCGTTGTGTGGCCAGATCGAGCAGGGTGATCTGACGGTCGCCTTGGTGTGGCACCGTGAACCCGTCGGGCAGATACTGCGCGACCGGGTCGTCGAGTGCGACCTCACCCTTGGAGACCATGTCGGCGAGAATGGCCGCGGTGAACGTCTTGGTGATCGAGCCGATCTCGAATTCGGTGCTGCCATCGAACGGCGTGACGCCGGCCTTGGGTCCGTAGGAGACAATGTGCCGACGACCGTCTCGGCTAACCAGACCGACCGCGATGCCACTGAAGTGTCCGGCATCCACCAGCGGCACGATGATCGATCTGATCGCCGCGTCGCTCGGCGGCGTCTGGGCCACGAGTGCGGGGCACGGGATCAGGGCGATCGTGGCGGCGACTATCAGTCGGGCGCGTGCAATCATCGGTGACAACTCCGGTCGAATGGCATAGGACAGTGACACGGGGAAGGTACCCACCGATCAGCCGCCGAATTGTCGCAAATGGTGTTCGACATGCTTGTACATGACGGTCGCCCACTCGACGGGAGTGAGCTTCCCGAAGAAGGCGTGCGGATGGGTCGTGCAGCCGCCGGGTCCGGCCGCGGCGAAGCGATCGATGAGCGCGCGCAGGCGATCGCGTTCAAACGTGAACTCGTGTTCATCGGCCACCACCATGGACGGAACCGTCGGGGTGTTCCTTCGGAACGGCGAGTCATCGCCGAGCGCGAGGCGCTTGATCAGGCCACCGAAGAGGCGACCCATCATCATGCGTGGCGGGTTCGTGACGCCCAGTGCCACATCGAATCCTAGCGAGCAGTGGGCGAGCGCCTGCGGCAGGGTCATGGTCCCCCATTGCCGCGTCTGCTCCGCGGTCACCCGTGCGAGACGGTCCTGCAGCTCGGTCACTCGAACGTGGTCGTACAGATGCTTCATGGTCTGCTCCAGGGAGGGGGCCTTCTAGTTATCCGTCCACACGGCGAGCTCATTGCCACTCGGATCGGTGAAGTGCAGACGCCTGCCACCGGGGAAGCTGAATGGCTCGCGTGTCACCGTGCCGCCCGCCTTTCGGATGGCGGCGTCGATCGCTTCTAGGTCGGTCGCGTAGATCACGATCAGTGGACCGCCACGCGAGAAGATTGCGTCGCGATCGAAGCCACCGTTCAGGCGCCCATCAGAGAAGCTCGTGTAGGTCGGTCCATAGTCGGTGAACTTCCAGCCGAAGACGCTGTTGTAAAACGCCTTGATGCCGTCCAGGTCGGTCGCAGCGAGTTCGACATAGTCGACGCGGCGATCATGTTCGGATTGTGGCACGGTGGTGCTCCGTGGTTCAGGGAGGTGTTGCAGCGTTGCGCGTTGCCAGCACGCCGTCGATCACGGCACGGACGCGCGGGTCATTCATCATGAATGTATGTCGGACGGGCAACTCGGTGACGGGTTGGTCGGCGGCCAGGCGCGTCTCGTCAACCGCGACGATGGTGTCATTCGGATCGTCGCCGAACGGGCTCCATTTCCCGACTGGTCCCCCGGTGCCCGCAATGATGGTGTACGGGACCGTGAGTGGCGGCAGCGATTGGGTGAACGCCGAGTCGGCCAGCCGTTGGCCGACGTCGCCATTGATGATCCGATAGAGCCAGTTGCGGTGGAGTCGTCGTGCCAGTCGTGGTGGCTGGTTGGGCGGACCGAGCATGATGAGATGGCGGGGGAGGGTGGCGAGTTGTGGGTCAAGCGCGAGCGCGGCGCGGACGAGGACGCCACCAAGCGAGTGGCCGATCACGACGAGTGGCTGTGAGGTGCGCCCGAGCTCGTCCAGACGGGCGTGCAGGCGTCGGACGATCTGGTCGACGGGTTGTGTCGCGGCGAAGTAGCCGAAGCTGTGTACGTCGTGGCCGCTCCCTCGGAGGTGTCGGGCCAGCGACGCGAGCGAACGCGGCGTGCGCCCGAGGCCATGGATCAGGAGGATGCGGGTTGTCATCCCGGAATCTTAGGCACGACCCTTAGGCGCGACCATAAGGTCGCGCGGCAAGGCGCAGGGATCCTCACCCTCCTTAGGCGCGTCTTTTAGGGGCGACCCTGAGGTCGCCCGGCAAGGCGCAGGGATACCTGCCGGCAAAGGATCGATTTCGGGATGCCGCCGTTCATTTGTCGCGCCGGGCGACCTTACGGTCACCCCTAAATGTGCCTGCTGAAAATTGGGAGGGCGACCTTACGGTCGCCCCTAAAGACGGGGGCGGTCGCGATGACAAAGTCCCCGAAGCCTCACGTTCCGCCCAAAAACCTCACCAACGCCTGCAACGCAGCCGCCTCGCGAAACAATCCGTGCGAGGCGCCATCGATCACCAGGAGTTCGGCATTCGGCATCCCGGCGGCCACCGCCTTGGCGTTCTCCGGCGGGGTCCGGCCATCGAATGTTCCGGAGATGAGCAGTGCCGGAATACCGGACTGGATCGGTTCCCGGAAGCTCGCCGGCAGGCGCGGTAGTCCAGGGATGTCACAAAGTTCCGGCATCGGGTGATTTATCGCATCACCCAACACGGCGTCTGGGGCGCTGCGTTCGATCTCGGCCAGTCGAGCAGGCGAGGCGTAGGAGGCGCAATCAACGGCGAGGTGCATCAGGTTGAGTGGGCGGGGGCGTCGCCACGCATGGGCCCAGCGTGCGAGGACGAGATAGTTGCCCTCCAGCATCGGCGGAATCGCATCCAGCATCGCGTCGATCTCGGGAACCGTATCGAGCGCGTCGGCGACCCAGCGCTGCAGGTCCCACGCGCCAACCGTCACCGTGATCCCGCCCGGCGCGGTGATGCTCGCCGGTGTCGCTGCAAGCCGCTCTCTCAGGGTCCGCACATCATCGAGCAACGATGGACGCCGCGCCCTGCCAATCACATCCAGCACCTCGTCGACCCGTTCAGGGTCCTTGAAGGTGTTGTCAGGCGCCTCGACGCCGAGCAGGACCATCCGGTTGATCGCGTTGGGGTGCTGGCGTGCGGTCGCGAGTGCGAGATGGGTGCCGTAGCTGCCGGCGAGCAGACTGAGCCGCGGTGTTCCGAGTGCGATCCGCAACGCCTCGAGATCGTCGGCGCTTTCGGCCGTGGTCAAGCCACCGACATCAATGCCCCGACCGGGTGCATCTGCGAGGCACTGCACCAGCTGTGCCCGCAACGACACCAGCAACGCCGTCGGGTCGGTTGGCGAGTCGAGCGGGGCACCGGCGCCTGGCGCACAGAGCGGTTGGAGCGGCTCGGACGTGCCGGTGCCCCGCTGATCGAAGGCGATGACATCGGCGATCGCCCGCAGCTCGTCCAGGAACGCGCTGGGCATACCGCGGAACGCGCGGGTCGCGGCATCACCGGGCCCACCGCTCAGGAAGACAATCGGCGAGCTCGGCAGAGCCGCCGTCGTTCGGAACCGCACGAACCGGAGGGTCAAGCGCGCCGTGCTCCCGCTGGTGCGGTTCGCAGGCACCACGAAGCTCCCCTCATCGACCGCAACGGAGTCGTCGCCAATGGCGAACATCCCCGGAACGATGGTCGCGCTCTCTGCAGGATCGACCTGCGCGAACAGCGCGCCGTGTGCCGATGCCGCCCACAACGCGAGCAGAAGAAGGCGCATCATTCTGCTCGCCCCTGTCCGGTCGCAAGCACTTGCGCGAGCTCCCCGCGTCGCCGCTCCAACGCAATGACGGCACGCATTGCCCGGATCAGCAGTACACCTGCCACCGTGACCAACACCCCGCCGGTGAGTGCAGCCGGGACCCACCAGCGGCCGGCCTCGCCGAGCACACCGAGGAGTACGCATCCGGCGGTGAACGCCGTGCTGAAGGTGACCGACATCCAGCCGGCGACCACGCGGTGGCGTGCATACAGTACATGCCGTCGCCGAAGCACCCATGTCGCAAACACGACCCAGCTCACGCCGATCGCGAGCATCGCCACGAAGGCGATGCGGGTGCGTGCCGGCAGATCGGGCTCGGTGAGTAGGAGTGCGCCGATCACGGTCACCATCGCGAGTGCCGCGAGCAGCAATGCGGTGTGCCCGATCCGACTCGGCAAGGCCAACTCGCTGTTGAGCCGTGCCTGAACGGTGGTAACGGGGGGAATGCTCGTCGTGGCCATCATGACTGGTCCTCGGAGATGAGTTGTTCGCGCAGCATGCGACGCGCGCGGAAGAGGCGTGACTTGACGGTGCCGATAGGCACGTCGAGTGTGGTCGCGAGTTGGGTGAGCGAGAGTTCCTTCAGGTAGAACAGCACCAGCACGTCGCGCAGGGTGACGGGCATCTGGGCGAGTTCACCGCGCATCAGCACAAGTTCGGCTTCGCGATCGGCGTCCGGTTCCGGCGATGCGAGCGCATCCGGTTCAATCGCCTCGCTTACCGGCTCGGCGTACCGCTCGCGCAGCTGGTCCATCGCCGTGCGTCGCATGATGCCGAACAACCAAGGGCGGAGTCGGGCGGGGTCTCGGAGCCGGGGGAGGGCACGCAGCACGCGGAGCCAGCCGGACTGCAATGTGTCGGCCGCGGTCTCGTCGTCGCCGAGTAGGCGCCGGAGATAGGTCCAGAGGGGGGGATGCCATCGGGCAACGAGCTCGTCGATGGCGCCGCGCTCTCCCAGGAGGCAGCGGACGGCCAGGAGTTCGTCGGTTGCTGCTGTGATGTCCGTGTCCTCGTGCTGCGTCACGACCGACTCCCTTGGGTCACATGCTCTCAACCTGAGGAGTCGGGGATGGGGCCGAAAGGTTCACGGCTTGCCGAGCCGCGGCTGTCAAGCCGCGGTTTGGTTCGCGACGAATAGATCTGCGCCCTTACGAGCGAAAGCCTGCGCCGAGCGAAGTCGAGGGGTCAGATCGCGCGGCATGGCGCGGGGATTCTCACCCTCCTAGGCGCGTCTTTGAGGGGCGACCGTGCGGTCGCCCGGCAAGGCGCAGGGATACCTGCCGGCAAAGGATCGATTTCGGGATGCCGCCGTTCATTTGTCGCGCCGGGCGACCTTACGGTCACCCCTAAATGTGCCTGCTGAAAA
>JBBSPX010000153.1:0-6070 GCA_038258395.1 Gemmatimonadales bacterium
AATCTTGCCGACCTCCTTGGCGCCGGCGAAGACCCGAGTCTCGACCGTCGTCGACTGGCCTGGAGCCACGGCGATCGGGTCGGTCAGGAAATCCGACTGGTAGCGGCTGCGATTGTCATCGAAGAAGGCGAAGCGCGGCTGGAACGGCTGCTTCTCCGAGGGGACCAGCGCGACGGCCCAGTATTTGTCGGTGATCCCCAGCCAGCCGTCCGAGGACTTGCCCGGCTTGATCTGCTTTTCCTTCTCCGCATTGGCGTATTTGACCTCCTGTAGGCCTTCTTCGCCAGTCACGCCGATCAGCGTCGCCGCCATGCCGCGCCGCTCGATCCGACCAATGCACCGATCAAAGAATTGGGGATATCGCATCGCGTGTCCGATGAGGCGTTCCACGACCCACTTGCCCGCGAACTGCCGCCGTCGTGCCGTGCGATAGCCTGCCAAGCGCGCGGCCGTGATCGCGTCGCGCGACGCCAGCGCCTCGTCGAGCGTCCGGGCGGCGAGCGTGGCCCCGGTCAGCGCCGCCCCGATCCCCTCGCCGGTG
This sequence comes from Gemmatimonadales bacterium, assembly GCA_038258395.1. Lineage (GTDB taxonomy): Bacteria > Gemmatimonadota > Gemmatimonadetes > Gemmatimonadales > GWC2-71-9 > Palsa-1233. Next base: position 542 of record JBBSPX010000153.1, read on the forward strand.
AACGGATCGAAGAAGTCGGCCGCATCGCCGACCAGAAGGCAGCCATCGGCCACACTGCGCCGCGCTCGCGCATCGAAAGGCCCGGTGACCAGCCAATCCCGCGTCAGTGCGGCGCCCTCGATGCGGGCGGCCACCGCTGGAAAGCGCGCCAGCTCCGTCCAGACAAAGTCTTCGGGGCGCTCCGTCGCCTGCCGCACCCGTGCCGCATCGACGACGAGTGCCACATTCGTGCGTCCCCCCCCCCAATGGGTTGAGGCCGACATACGCGCCCCGACCCGCATGCAGTTCGGCGTCGTGCGACATGCCGGCAACCCCATCGTAGTGGGCCACGAAGGCGATCCGGCGGAGGCCGCCGCGGTGGGCCAGGTCGAGCGTGCGTGCCACACGACTCCGGAGGCCATCGGCGCCGATCACGACCCGGCTGTTGATCTCGCGTCGCCTGCCATCGTGTTCGACGGTGGAGCGCATCGTGCCGGCGACACGTTCCGTCCCGAGGAATCGGGTCGACTCATGGACGGTCACGCCGGCCTCGCGCGCGGCGTCCAGCAACAGATGGTCAAGCAGCAGGCGCGGCAGCGCCATGCCCCTCGCACCTGCTGAAGCGCTGGCGAAGCGGCCGAGCAGGGTACTGCCACCGGCGCCGGTCACCTGAGTCCCGACCAGCGACCCCGCGCCGTGCTGGGTGAGGGTGTCGAGGAGGCCAAGGCTGGCCAATTCGCGAATGGTCCCGGGGGCACCGTACTCGCTGCAACACTTGTCGCGCGGAAATCGGGCCCGATCGATGAGCGTCACCGCGTGCCCCAATTTCGCGAGCCGGAGTGCCGTGGCACTCCCGGCCGGCCCGCCCCCGACCACGAGCACGGGATCAGGCGTCGGCATTGGGGCCGTCCTGGGCGAGCAGCGCCACGATGCGCGCGCGGAGCTCATCCGGACAGCAGCCATCTCCCATGCGGCGGAGTCGAGCGCGAAAGGCCCGCTCGTGGCGCGCCACATCGGCACAGTGCCCGCAGCGATCGAAGTGCTCCTGCATGCGTTCGGCCGCGTCGAGCGGGAGGTCTCCACGCACGAACGCGTCGAGTTCGGCGCTGGCCTTGCTGCAATCGTAGCTGGTGCAGTCACTCATCCGTCGTCACTCTCCTCGTTCCGGATCACCCCGGTCTCCATCGCATAACGTCGGAGGCGGCCCTGAAGGATCCTGCGGGCCCGAAAGAGCCGCGACTTGACGGTCCCCACCGGGATCCCAAGCGACTCGGCGACCTCGGCATACGGCAGTCCCTCGAGGTCGCTCAGGACGACCACATCCCGGAAATCGTCTGGCAGGTCGGCCAACGCCCGGACGATGTCATCGTCCAGCAGGTCGGCGAAGAACGCCCCCTCCGGGTCGGGCGCCGCGGTGTCACTCAACTCCGGGATGGCGTCGAGATGCACCTGGGTTGGCCCGCGCGACGTCTTCCGCCACCCGTTGATGAACTGGTTGCGAAGGATGGTCACCAGCCACGCGCGCGCGTTCGACCCTGGCCGGAATGTCTTCCAGCCTCGGATCGCCCCCAGCATGGTGTCCTGCACCAGGTCTTCGGCCGCGGCGGGATTGCCGGTCAGCCGTAGTGCCACTCGGTAGAGCAGGTCGAGGTGCGGCAGTGCCTCGTCGGCGAAGACCGCGGTGGGATGGGAGGCCGTCATCTGTGTAAAGATAGGCGCGGAGGGTCGATCCCGGTTACAATCGTGGCCAACCCCTATGGCTGATACCGTTCCCGCCCTCCTGCCGCTTTCGGTGCTCGAAGCGGTGCAGAACATCGACACGCCGGCCGATGACGGTCTCGGCGCACTCGAGTACGAGCTCGCGGCGAAGCGGCTCGGGCTGAGTGCGACCGTCACCGCCCAGATTGGTCGCTACCGGGTCCAGGCCACCCGCGGTGAGGATGTCGATCGGGAGGAGGCGCTCGCGGTCTTCCGGCTGGTGGGTCGCCGGCCCGACGCCGAACTGGTGTATGCCGACGCCGGCCGACGTGCTGCCCGACATGCGGTGCGGCACCTCGGTGCCACCGCCAAGTCGATCGGGGCGATCACGCCCGGGAAGCTCGGGCGGGCGGCGAGGCTCCGGGCCGCCTCCAAGCTGGCGTGCCGCTGGCTGCTGGTCGAGACCGAGCCCTCGGGCGAGCTGCTCCGCGCGGAGGCCGAGTCGACGTTGGCGCTGGCAGCGCGAGAGGACGGGGCAGGGTGTCGGTTCTATACCGCGGCGCTCGGTGAGTTGCTGCGCCTGGTCGCCCGCATCGAGGGCGCCATGGATCACGAGGCGTGTCGCAGTCGCGGCGATCGCCGATGCGTCTGGCGCGCCGCGCGCGCGGAGGGATACGAATGACGTTGATGCTCGATACACTCGACCGCGTCTTGCTGCAGAAGGGACTGGTCGAGATCGGTGCCGACGGCTGGCTGCTGTTCGACTTTCACGGTTGCAATCCCGTCGCCGCGCGTCTGTTGCCCGGTGGCAACCTCACCACCCGGCGGACCTTTGCCTGGATCCCGCGCAAGGGCACGATCACGGCGATCGTGCATCGGATCGAGATGCAGCCGTTTGAAGGGTTCCAGGGGACGATCATCCCCTACTCGCGCCATCAGGAGCTGCACGCGGCGCTCACCGAGGTGATTGGGGGCAAGACGATCGCGATGGAGATCAGTGCCAAGGATGCCGTGCCGTATCTCGACCGGATTCCTTGGGGCGTGGTCGATCTGCTCCAGTCGCTCGGCGCGACCGTGGTGTCGAGTGCCGATCTGGTGACCCGATTTGCCGCGACATGGTCGGCCGACGAGACTGCTGAGCATATGCGGGCCGCCGAGTTGATCCGGGGGATCGCGCTCGACGCGCTCGGCCGGGCCGTCCACCGGACCGATGGCACGCTCACCGAGAGCGGGATGCAGGCCGAAGTGGTGGCGACGATGCGCGATGCGGGGCTGTTCCTCACCTCTCATCCGATCGTGGGCTTCGGTCCGAACGCCGCGAACCCGCACTACGAGCCGCTGCCGGGCAAGGATCGGACGCTCGGCCCCGATGAGGTGATCCTGCTCGATTTGTGGGCCGGGATGCGCGAGGGGGCGGTCTTCGCCGACCAGACCTGGATGGGTTTCTCGGGCACGACCGTGCCGGAGAGGGTCCAGACGGTCTGGCGGACGGTGCGCGACGCCCGTGACGCCGCGATCGCGGCCCTCAAGGCCAAGGTCAAGGAGGGGGGGGAGGTGCCGGGATTCGTCGGCGATCGTGCCGCCCGCGAGCATATTTCCGCGGCCGGCTTCGGCGACTGGTTCGTGCATCGGACTGGGCACTCGATCGACCGTGATCTGCACGGCTCCGGCCCGCACCTCGACGACTACGAGACCCACGACACGCGGTCGTTGCTGCCGGGCACCGGCTGCTCGGTCGAGCCCGGGATCTACCTCACCGGCGAGTTCGGGGTCCGGAGCGAGGTGAATCTGTACTGGGGCAATGAGGGAATTGTGGTGACGCCGGCCGAACCGCAGCGGGATCTGGTGACCGCCTGACCTGCCTTCTCGCCTTTCCGCTTTCCGGGGTTGTGACCATCGGGCCGCGCCCGGGGTCAGCTAGGCAAGGGGAGGGAGTTCCGGTGAATCCGGACCCGCGCTCCCGCCCCGAATCGAGGACCGATCCCCAGCATTCGCAGCAGGTTAGGGCTCAGGGGGTCGCCCGGATGGATTCGTTACCCTTGCTTGACACGGCTTTACGTCGAGGACATATTCCGCCATCCCGGCATCCGCCCGGGGCTTTCCAGCGGCTGGTACAATCATTTGCGAGTCGGCGCGCGTGACGCCGATTCGACGATTTCCGATCCCCCCGGGAATTGATGGTGAGAGAGACGGAGCCGGTCTTTCGGTTCCCCATCACTCAGTAGCACGAGGTCACGATGCACACGCCCCCGGCGTGGTGCAGTAGGACATGATCTGGACGGCCGTCTGGCCGACCGGATCATCGAAGGAGCGGCTTCATCCGTTACTCGCCTTCGGAGGATGGTTCCATGACGCAAAGCTTTGTTCGAACTCTCGCCCGTTCCGTGCGCACTGTCGCATTGGCGGCGGTCGTGCTTGGGGTCAGCGCACCAGCGCTCGTCGCCCAGGGGTCGACCGGTAAGATCGAGGGAATTATCAAGGACGCGGGCGGACAGCCCGTGGCCAACGCGCAGGTTCGCATCCTGGGGACGTCGTTCGCGACGAGCGCCAACACCGCAGGGTACTACTTCTTTAACTCGGTCCCGGCCGGCGCCTACGACATCCGCGTGAACTACGTCGGCTACAAGCCGAAGGAGCTCCAGGGCGTCAGGGTCCAGTCCGGTCAGACCGCGACCCAGGACATCACACTCGAGCAGACCACGGTCGAGATCCAGGAGATCACCGTCGTGGCCGCGACCAACGCGCTCGTCCCGCGCGACCAGGTCACCTCGAAGCAGCTCATTGACGGTGCCTTCACCGAGAAGCTGCCGGTCGACCAGATCTCGGCTGTGCTGGCGCTCCAGCCGGGCGTCGTCGCGAGCACCGGGGGCACCCAGCTCTCCGTCCGCGGCGGCCGCATCGACGAGAACAACACCTACGTCGACGGCGTGCCGATTCAGTCCGGCAACCGCGGTATGGGCTCCGGCCGGGCGCTCCCGTCACTTCAGGTGGGTATCGGCTCGTTCGAGGATGCCTCGATCACGACCGGTGCGACCTCGGCCGAGTTTGGCAACGCGCAGGGTGGCGTGATCGCGATCACCACCAAGACAGGCGGTCAGCGGTTTAGCGGCAATGTCGGCTACGAGACCAGCGAGCTCTCGGGCAAGTCGATGGGTGGCGGCTACAACCGCGCGTCAGTCTCCCTCGGCGGTCCGATCATGGGCGACCTGACGTTCTTCCTGAGCGGCGTCGTCACCGGCAACCGATTCGGTAATTTCGGCTACCGGGGCGATGAAGTGCCGGGCTGGACGGCGATCGGGGTCGACACGACCTTCGCCATTCCGACCGCATCCACCGCGCTCGCCGACACGCTCTTTGTGCCGGTCTACAAGTATGCGCTCGCCCGCGGAAATTGCGATTCGCCCTACGTCAAGAACGCTACCGATCCGGACATCCGCGACAACTACGGCTACGAATGCCGTGGCAAGCTCGGAACCGGCGGCGGCTTGGGCACCAACCGGCAGTTGACCGGCAAGCTCAACTACTCGTTCGGCTCGGGTTCGCGGATGGCGCTGACGTATCTCTCGTCCAGTGCACTCAACCGCGGTGGCCGTGGCTCATTCGGCAACGGCTTCCCGGTCGACGGCACGTCGGGCACGACCAACAGCAATCAGGTCGTCACGCTGAACTGGAACCAGGTCCTCTCCCGGAGTGCCTCGCGTCAGGTCGCCATCGACGCGTACCTCTCCTATCAGAAGGACCGCTCGGTCTTCTCGCTCTTGACCGCCGAGTCGGAGAAGGCCACCCGCGATCCGGCCTTGGGCTGGTACTTCGGCAGCTTCGACTACGTATACGACGACAAATCCTTCCCGG
>JBBSPX010000154.1:0-6030 GCA_038258395.1 Gemmatimonadales bacterium
AATCTGGGATCTTGCATGATGCGCCGGAACGGTTCGAGGCCCAAAGAGCCCTCGCCAATCAGTTCGTGGCGGTCCTTGTGGGAATCATAGGGGGTCTTCGAATCGTTGAGGTGCATGCAGGCCAACAGGTCGAACCCGATCACCTCTTCCCAGACCCGCCAGACGCCGTCGAAGTCACCCACCAGATCATAGCCTGCCGAAAAGAGATGACAGGTGTCGGCACAGAAGGCGATCCGGTGGCGGACGTCGTCGGCCACCAGCTCCCGGATGGCCGCCAATTCCTCGAAACTGCGGCCAAGGACCGTCCCGCTCCCGGCCGTGGTCTCCAAGAAGACCTTCACCTCGCCCGGCACCTGGTGCAGGGCCTCGGTGATCGCCGCCGCGTTGCGCTCCAACCCCGCGTCGTGGTCGTCCATGAAGTTGCCGGGATGCGAGACAATCCCGAGGAGTCCGAGGGTGGCAGAACGCCGGAGTTCACCTTGGAACGCCGTGGCCGACTTCTCGCGGAGGATGGGATCGGGGCTGGCGAGGTTGATCAGGTACGAATCGTGCGAGACAACGGCCTCAACGGGGTGGGCCTCCAACGCCTCCCTGAACGCCGTGGCGATTTCGGGGGTGATCTCGGGCTCCCGCCACATGTTCGGGGTCTTGGTGAAGATCTGGAGGGCTGTGGCACCGATGTCGGCCCCCCGGGCCGGCGCGGTGGGTGTTCCGCCCTGGATCGAGACATGTGCGCCCAGTTGCTCGCGGGGCTGGGACGTTGCTGCGGCTTTCCCACGACGAGGTCCTGTGCCGGATTTCCCTGGCATTTCCCATCCCCCTGGCAGTGCGCTGCGCGCCGCGTTCAGCGGGAGTGCACAGCGTCCGGTAATTGTGCTGATCGGTTCCATCGAGGCGCGGCCGACCGGCCTCGAGCGCGAATTGCTCCGGTACGGCTTTCAAGTGGTCGAAGCGGAAGATATCGACCAGATCCAGGGTCGCCCGGCCATGGTGGTGGTGACCTGTGGCGATCTGCTCGGTGATTGTGGGGGGCTCCTGTCCGCCCTGGCCTCCGCGCGGCCCAGTGGTGCGCAGCTTGTGGTACTGATCAATGAGGGAAGCCCCGAGGATCTGGTGCGTGCCGCGGAGGCTGGGGCCGACGAGGCCGTCCTGCTCCCGGCAGAGGCCGCCCACCTGGCCGCTCGACTGTGGGCCCGGGTGATCTCGCCGCGGGTGAGCGCCCACGGCTCGGCGGGGAACGATCTCAGGCTCTTCTCGATCCTGCAACAGGTCGCAACCGAGATGTACCGTGACGACATGATCCTCTCGCTGGTGCGAGGGCTGGCGCAGGCCCTCGAGGTGCGTTCGGTGACGTGTCTCCTCCATCAACTGGGGTCGGAGCATGGCCGCGTGGCCGCTGCGAGCGACTCGCCCAAGCTGCGCGACGAGAACACGCCGCTCGCTTGGTGGCCCGAGGCGGTGGCCGCCCTGGAGCGCGGGGAAACCGTGTACCAACGCACCGGGGAGTTGCACCTGATCCCTGCCGCTCCGGCCGGGGGTGACGCCGCGGCGGGTTCTCGCCGAGTCGACGCGAGTGCCGCCGTGGTGTTGGCGCCGCAGGGAAGGCCGATCGGTACGGTGGTGCTTCGAACCCATGTCGGTGAGCGCCCGCTCCAGCCGGGCCATGTCGCCTTCGCGGAGCGGGCAATCGCCGCGGTTTCGGCGCTCCTCGAGACCGACGAACGTCGTTCAGCGGTGGCGCGCCGTCAGTCGAACGCCTCCGAGATTGATCAACTCACCGGCTGTGGCACCCTCGACGCCCTCGATCGACGACTCCGCGACGAGTTTGAGCGCGCACGTCGGTATGGCGCACGCTTCTCCCTGGTCCTGATCGACGTCGACGCGATGCGGGTGATCAACGATCGCCTCGGTCGCGATGGTGGCCACAAGCTGCTGGCCGATCTCGGCCGATTGTTCCAGCGCGAACTGCGGTCACCGGACTACGTGGCACGCTATGGCGGGGAAGAGTTCGTGCTACTGCTCCCGGAGACCGAGCCCGAAGGGGCGCGTGGCACCGTGCACCGGTTGCGCGAACGGATGGTGCTTGCGGGACTCGCTGAGTTGCACCCCGGGGTCCCCTGTCGACTCACCGCGGGTGTGGTGACGTATCCGCATCCCGACGTGCACAAGCCCGAGGATCTGTTCGCGCTGGTCGAGTCGGCCCTCAGCCGCGGCAAGGCTCAGGAAGGCGAGCGAATCGGGACCGCGGCGTGAAGACGCTGCACGCGCAACGCTGTACGCTCAACGCTCGTGTCACGCCGAAGGCAGTGAGACGGCAGAGCGTGGCTTGTCATTGTATCTGGCCAGTGGCGGAGGAGGGAACTGGCTCCGCCCCCTCGCTCCGCTCGGGGTGACAGCGTTGAGCGTTCATCCTTCATCCTCTACTTCCTTCCCTTCAGCCACGTCATCGGATCGAGTGCGATCTGATTCTCGCCACGGATCTCGAAGTACAGGTGTGGTCCCTCATCCGAGGCGGCGCCACCCACGGTGCCGAGTACCTGTCCCTTGGCGATCTTGTCGCGTACCGAGACAGAGGTCGAATTGAGCTGGCTGTAGAGCGAGTAATAGCCATTGCCGTGCTCAAGGATGACCGTGAGTCCATACGTCCCGAGTCGATCGACCAGCGAGACGGTGGCAGCCTCGACGGCGCGGACGGGCGTCCCGACCGGGGCGCCGATCGCGATGCCGTTCCAGCGAATGACGCCGCCGGCGTCAAGTTGCTGGCGCCCGAACTGATGCACGATGGTGCCCTCGACGGGCCAGTCGAGTCGACCCACATCGGCCGTGGTGAGTGATCCGGGTGTGTTCGAGGCACCGGCCGGCGCGTTCGTCCGGCGGGCACGCTCGAGGTTGGCGAGCACATCGGTGAGGCGAGCCTCGTCACGTTGCAGGGCGCTCAACTGGTCACGCGTCTTGGCGCTGTTCCGTTGGAGTGATCGGAGCGTGCTCTGCTGCTCGCTGGCCAGGCGACCATATCGCTCCAGCTCCGCTGCGCGCTCGGCTCGGCGGCGGTCGAGCTCCCCCTGGATCCCAAGCAGCTCACCGCGTTGCCGACGCACGCGCTCGTTGAGGCGTTCGACCTCCGTCATCAAGTCACGATCCTGTCGCGAGGTGAGGTAGAGGTACTTGTAGCGGGTGAGCAGGTCGCCGAAAGTTTCGGCTGCCAGCAGGACCTGGAAGGTGTAGAGGGGTCCGCGCTTGTAGATGTCGGCGAGTCGGCGCTGCAGCACGGCGCGCCGCTCGAGCAGGTTGTCCTGCGCGAGGGTGAGTTCCGCCGCACTGCGGTCGAGTTGCGACCCGAGACCGCCGATCTGGCGCTCGATCTCGAGCACGAGGTCGCTGGTGTTGTCGCGCTGTCGTTCGATGTTGCGGAGCTGGGCATTCACGTCGGTGACACGCCCCTGCAACTGCTGCTGCTGCTCGAGCAGCTTCTCACGTTCACGCCGGATCTGTTCCAGCCGCTGTCGGGACTTCTCCACCTCGGTCGTGGCCTGACCGTGGAGCGTGGGCATGGCCAGGAGCACCAGCAGCGCGAGCATCCGGCCCGAAACGTGTGGGATCAGACGGCGCCGCATCACACCTTCCTGAGGTGCCGACCGACGCTCACCAGCGAGCCGCCAAGACCGAGCAGCATCCCGAAAGCCAGGAATCCGAACACATGGATCGGCTCGAAGAACTGGAGCCCGACACCGAGCCCGAGGCCCTGCGCCTTGAAGAGGGAATAGACGCCGAGACAGAGCAGGAACGCGAGAACTCCCCCGAGGAATCCCTTGATGGCGCCCTCGAGCAGGAAGGGACCGCGAATGAACCAGTCGGTCGCACCCACCAGTCGCATGATGCTGATCTCGCGCGCACGTTGCAGGACCGTGATCCGGATCGTCACGCCGATGATCACCACCGAGACGAGCGCGAACGCCAGGCCGATCACGCCGCCCACGATGCCACCGATGGCGCGGAGTCGGTCGAGCTTCTCGACCCAGTCTCGTCCGTAGCGCACGTCCTCGATGAATGGGAATCCGCGCAACCGTTCGGCGACCTCACCCACATGTGCGGCATCCCGGTAGCCGGGCTTGAGCCGCAGCTCGAGCGAGGGGGGGAGGGGATTGATCTGCACCGCCTCGTATGCATCACGAAACTCGACCAGGTCTTCCTTGGCTTGGGCGAGCGCCTCTTCCTCGGTGACATAGCGGACGCTGAGTACCTCGGGGAAGGCGTTGATGTCCTCCATCGCGATCGCGAGCCCCTGGGACGGCGTGCCGCGCAACACGAATGCGACGATCTCGACCCGCTCCTCGATCTGGCCGAGCGCCGCGCGCAGGTTGATCGCCACCAGCCCGAAGAGGCCGGTCACGAAGAGCGCGAATGCGATGGTCGTCACCGAGAGCACCGAGAGGGTGCGGGTCCTGGAGAAGCTGAGAAATGCCTCGCGCCACAGCAATCTCATGACACCTCCTCCTGGTCCGCGGCGGAGTCGAAGACCAGCGTGCCGTCCCGCAGCTCGACGATCCGTTGTCCCGAGGCGCGCACGAGCTCGAGGTTGTGCGTCGCCATGAGCACGACCGTGCCGGTGTCGTTGATGTCGCGCAACAACTGGTAGACGCCGCGTGATGCCCGCTCATCGAGGTTGCCGGTCGGCTCGTCGGCCAGGAGCACCGCCGGATCATTGACGAGCGCACGTGCGATCGCGATGCGCTGCTGCTCGCCGCCAGACAGTTCGCGCGGGAAGGCGTCGGCCTTGTTGGCCAGTCCGACCTGCTCAAGGACCCGGGTGACGCGCTGGGGAATGACATCCTCCCGCGCACCGGTGACCTCGAGGGCGAAGGCGATGTTCTCCGCGGCGGTCCGATCGGCCAGCAGGCGGAAGTCCTGGAAGACGATGCCGAGTCGGCGGCGGAGCCGCGGAATCTCATCCGCCGTGATGCGGGGGATCTGGAATCCCAGCGCCCGAACATCGCCGCTGCTCGGCCGTTCCTCTGCGTAGATCAGCTTGAGGATCGTGGACTTGCCGGCACCCGAGTGCCCGGTCAGGAAGACGAACTCACCGCGGCCGACATGGAACGAGATTCGTTCAAGGGCCGGCCCCCCCCCCGTCTCGTAGAGCTTGGCGACGCTGGTGAACCGTATCATGGGCGCGACACTCCGGCGAGGAGGACGCCCCTTGCCTCACAGCGCATCGGTCAGGTCCTCGATAAGATCCTCGACGTTTTCGCAGCCGCAGGAGAGCCGGACGAAGCCATCCGGGATGCCGATGGCCTCGCGTTCGGCCGGGCTGAGCAGCTTGTGCGACGTCAGGCGTGGCTCGCAGATGAGCGATTCGACCCCGGCAAGGGATGGCGCGTGCATGATGACCCGAAGCTTCGACAGCATCCGTCCGACACCCGCCGCACCATCGCGATGGACGAGTCCGACGAGACCCCCGTACCCATCGAGCATCGTGGTGGCAATCGCATGGTCGGGATGGTGGGGGAGGCCGGGCCAGTGGACGGCCGTGAACTCGGGACGCGTGAGGGCCCAGGCCGCGATCGCGCCGGCATTCGCCGTGGCGCGTTCGACCCGGAGGGGCATCGTCTTCATGCCACGCTCGATCAACCAGGCGGTGTGGGGATCGATCGAGGGGCCCCAAATGCGCATGAGTTTGGTGACTTCGTCGATGATGGAGGCCGACCCCGCCACGGCACCGGCGATCAGGTCGCTGTGGCCACCGCGATACTTGGTCGCACTCGTGATCACCACATCGGCGCCATGCTCGATCGGGCGGAGCGCGACCGGCGATGCAAACGTCGAATCGACCAGCAGCACGAGTCCGCGATCACGGGTCACCTTGGCGATGGCGGGCAGGTCGATCACCCGCATCAACGGGTTCGTCAATGCCTCGACGAAGATGGCGCGGGTCGTTTTCCGGAGGGCACGCCGCCATTCCCGCGGGTGATCGGGATCGACATAGGTGACACTGATCCCGAGTCGATCGAACTCGGTATCGAACAGCGCGCG
>JBBSPX010000155.1:0-6023 GCA_038258395.1 Gemmatimonadales bacterium
AGTCGAGCCATCGCACCCTCCAGATCCATCGCCACACCCGGGTGGACGGCGTGTTGGCCGAGGCTCGGCAGGATGTCATCGGTCGGGAGGAGCCAGTCGCGTTCGGTGCGGTTGCGGCGACGCCGGGTCAGCACCACATTGACGGCGAGACGGTGCAGCCATGTCCCGAACGCGCTCTCGCCACGGAAGGTCGCCAGCTTGTCCCATGCGCGGACGAAGACATCCTGAGTCAGTTCGTCGGCGAGACCGGGGTCGGTCATGCGACGGACCAGGGAGTGGATCCGGCCGACATGGCGCCGGTAGAGTCCCTCGAAGGCGGCTTCGTCGCCCGCAGCGGCCCGCCGGACGAGCGACGCCTCCATATCAAGGGCCGGCACACCGGCCACGGGAGTCGAGAAGGTCATCGCATGGGTCACGTCAGCTTGGATGGTGACTTGGGGGGAATGGTTGCAATCGGCCCTTAGGCGCGACCGTCAGGCTGTCACCCCGAGCGTAGCGAGGGGGCGGAGTCATGACGGTCACTGGCTCTGGCCAGGCACTGTGAAACGGCCGAGCCCAGCCGCCTCACTTCGTTCGGCGTGACATCCGTTCAGGCTCGCCTCACGCCGCCGGCCACTGCTGCGTCAGGCAGTGAAACGCCCCCAGCCCCCAGACCATCGCCGTGCAGTCGATCACCACGACCCGGCGGGTCGGGAACAGCTCCTGAAGGGTCTGCCGCGCGATCTCATCGCGCTCGGCGTCATAGCCCGGCAGGAGGACCACCTCGTTGCCGATGTAGAAATTGGCATAGCTCGCGGGAAGGCGTGCGCCGTCGTAGATCACCGGACGGGGCATCGGCAGCTCGATCACCCGGAGGTCCGTGCCATCCTGGATCTGCATCGTCCGGAGCCGAGCGAGATTCTCCTGCAGCACGCCGTAGTTCACATCGTTCGGGTCCTCCTCAACGACGGTGACGACGGTGCGCTCATCGACGAACCGAGTCAGGTCGTCGACATGGCCATCGGTGTCGTCACCAACAATGCCGTCGCCGAGCCAGAGGATGGTGCTGACGCCGAGAAACCGGCGCAGCATCGATTCAATGTCGGATTTGCTGCGTGAGGGGTTGCGGTTCAGATTGAGGAGGCAGGCCTCGGTCGTGATCAAGGTACCAGCGCCGTTCGCGTCGAGGGAGCCGCCTTCGAGGATCATGCCGGGTGTCACGCACGGCACGCCCAGCAACGCCGCCACGCGGGGCGGCACAAGGTTGTCGAGATCATAGGGCGGGTACTTGTCGCCCCAGGCATTGAACCCCCAGTCGAGGGCCACCTGCTCGCTCCCCCCCCCAGTGAGTGACCGCTCGACAAAGATCGGGCCATGGTCTCGGCACCACGCGTCGTTGGTTGGCACGTGGTGAAAGAAGACGTGGTCGAGCGAGACACCAGCGGTGCGCAGGAGCTCACCCGCCGCCTGCTCCATCTCGGCATCGGCGACGTTGATGTGCACCTCCTCGCCATTCGCGAGTTCGCGAACCATCGTCGCGAAGATCGCAGGGATCGGCGCGAAGTTGCCGGGCCACGAGGCCTCCTTGTGCGGCCACGAGAGCCAGGTGCCGCGGTGCGGCTCCCATTCGGCAGGCATCCGAAGGATGCCTGCCGCCCCGCCCCCGACCGAAGGGAGGGCGGCGGGGCCTCCTCGCTCGCCCCCAGCTCGGTGCTCCCCGCCCTCCCGCGGAGCGGGAGCGGCGGGGCCTCTCGCCAAGCGCCCGGAACCACCGGTCGGGGCGTTCGTCACCTCGGAGCCCCCGCCGCCGCTCCGCGGGGCGGGGCTACTCATCGATATACCGTCGCGTAATGTCGCCATACGCATCAATCCGGCGATCACGCAGGAACGGCCAGTGCGTCCGGGCCGCATCGACCTCCGCGAGATCACAGTCCGCAACGAGGACCTCCTCGTCCTGCCCGGCCTTGGCGATCACCTCGCCACTCGGATTGCAGATGAACGAGCCACCCCAGAACTCGATGCCCGGATGTCCTGGCTCACTGCCGGGGAGCACTTCGTGGCCGGTCCGGTTGACGGCGCAGACGAACACGCCATTCGCGACGGCATGACTCTTCTGGATCGTCTCCCACGATGCCTGCTGACGCGCACCGAACTCCGCCTTCTCGGCGGGTAGCCAACCGATCGCTGTCGGATAGAAGAGGACTTGAGCGCCGGTGAGCGCCGTGAGACGTGCCGCCTCCGGATACCACTGATCCCAGCAGATCAGTGTGCCGATCGGCGCATGTTGCGTGTCCCACCGCTTGAAGCCAAGGTCACCTGGGGTGAAGTAGAACTTTTCGTAGAACTGCGGGTCGTCGGGGATATGCATCTTCCGGTACTTCCCCATGTATGAGCCATCGGCGTCGAGCATCGCGGCGGTGTTGTGATACAACCCCTCGGCGCGCTTCTCGAAGAGTGACGCGACGATGGCGACCCCAAGCTCCCTCGCAACCGCGGCGAGGCGTTCGGAACTGGGCCCCGGGATCGGCTCGGCGAGCTTGAAGAACTCATGATCCTCGCGCTGGCAGAAGTAGTACCAGCCGAAGAGCTCCTGGAGGCAGACGATTTGGGCGCCACGGCTGGCGGCGTCCCGGATCCCCTCGATGGCGCGGTCGAGGTTGGCGGCGGGGTCTGGGCCGACCCGTTGCTGGACGAGTCCGATACGGACGATTCGCGATGGCGTGGTCATCCCCCAAAATAATGCCCATACCCGGAATGGTGGCGCGGAGGCCAAGCTGATGCGGCGTAAGCCTTTCCTCACTGGCGGTTTGGTGCCATCTTTGACGCTTCCCAACCCACTGGACCGGCCCGCATGGACGACATTCGACCGCGACTGGAGCAGGCACTCGCAGGTGCCTACACCTTCGAGCGCGAGTTGGGTGGCGGCGGGATGTCGAGGACCTACCTCGTCCGCGAGGATGCCCTCCAGCGCCGCGTCGTGGTCAAGGTCCTGGCTCCAGAGCTCCTTGCCGGTATATCGGTCGAGCGATTCCGCCGCGAGGTGCTCCTCGCCGCGCAACTCCAGCATCCGCATGTCGTCCCAGTGCTCACGACGGGTGATGTCGATGGCATCCCATGGTTCACGATGCCCTACGTCGATGGTGATTCACTCCGCCAGCGGCTGAGTCGAGGCGGCGTCGGAATCGGCGAGGCGGTCAGCATCCTCCGCGACGTGGCCCGCGCGCTCGCCTATGCACACGCGCAGGGCATCGTCCACCGCGACATCAAGCCCGATAACGTGCTCCTCTCCTCAGGCAGCGCCACGGTCACCGACTTCGGGATCGCGAAGGCGATCAATGCCGCCCGGACCGATGGTGGTCACGGCGGCGAAGCGCTGACCCAGATCGGGACCTCGATCGGCACCCCGGCCTACATGGCACCCGAGCAGGCCGCCGGGGATCCCGCTACCGATCACCGCGCCGACCTCTACGCGTTCGGGGTAATGGCCTTCGAGACGCTCGCGGGCCGGACACCGTTCGTGGCGAGCACGCCGACCAAGCTGCTCGCCGCCCATATGACCGAGCCACCGCCCGCCCTGCTTGGCCTGCGACCGGATTGTCCGCCGGCACTCGCGGCGCTGATCATGCGCTGCCTCGAGAAGGAGCCCGATGATCGGCCGCGCGACTCGGCCGAGCTGGTGCAGGTCCTCGACACCATCACGTCGAGTGGCAGCGGCGTGGTGGTCCCGGAGATCCTCCGGGGTGGTCCGATCCGACTCGGCCGCGCCGTGGCGCTCTGGGCCGTTGCCACCGCCGTTGTGGGCCTGACGGCCTGGGCCGCGCGCGAGGCGATCGGCCTGCCGGATTGGGTCTTGCCGGGCGCCGTCGGGGTGATGCTGGCCGGCCTCCCGGTGCTCCTCTTCACGGCGTACGTGCAGCGCACAACGCACCGCGCGTTCACGATGACACCCAATCGCACGCCTTCACCACAAGGCACGATGGCGACGCTCGCGATGAAGGCGAGCCCGCACGTCTCCTGGCGACGCACATGGATGGGTGGTGCATTCGCCGTCGGTGGATTCGCGGTAGTCGTGATCGCCTTCATGGTGATGCGTGCGATGGGCATCGGGCCGATGGCCTCGCTCAAGGGGAAGGGCGCATTCGGCAATTCCGAAGTCCTGATGATCGCCGACTTCAAGTCGCCACCGAGTGACACGACGCTCGGTGCAACGGTCGCCGAGGCACTGCGGACCGACCTCGCGCAGTCGAGTTCACTCAAGGTGCTGACCCGCTCGGTGATTCGTGAGCGCCTCTCTTTGCTCATGCGCTCGCCCGACGAGAAGGTGCCGTTCGAGCTGGCGCGTCAGATCGCCACGAGCGAGGGCGCCAAGGCAGTGCTCGATGGCGGCATCGCCGAACTTGGCAAGAGCTACGTGATCACGGCGCGACTGGTCTCGGCGCTCGATGGCAGTGATCTCGCCACCTTCCGCGAGGAAGCCGCCAACGAGGACGAGATCCTCCCGGCACTGGGGCGTCTATCGAAGGATGTCCGTGCCAAGGCCGGCGAATCGCTCAGGTCGATCCGCGCCAGCAGCGAACTCGAGCGCGTCACCACGCCGTCGCTCGCGGCACTCCGGAAGTACGTCGAGGGCTCACGGCTCGCCGACGAGATGGGCGAGAACGAGCGTGGGATGGCCCTGATTCGCGAGGCGGTCGAGCTCGATACCGCCTTCGCAATGGCGTGGCGGAAGCTCGCCGTGTTACTGAACAACGAGGGGCGCGACCGGGTCGGGATGATCGATGCGATATCGACGGCATATCGTCATCGGGATCGGTTGACCGAGATGGAGCGGCTCCTCACTGAAGGGTTCTACTACACCCGAGGCCCGACGCCCGATCGTGACAAGGCCATCGCGGCCTACGAGGAAGCGGCCAAGCTCGACACATTGAGCACCTCTGCCCTCAACAACGCGGCCGTGGTCCTCGGTGAGAAACAGGAATACGTGCGCGCGGAGGAGTTGTACCGGAAGGTCATCAAGCTGCCGCACACTTTCGGCGGGGCGTTCAGCAATCTCTTGCAGGAGCAAATCCGGAACAAGCGATCGCCTGCCGCGCTGGACTCGACGTTGGCCCTTTACCGCGAGAAATTCCCCGAGAGCAATGATCTCTGGGAGGCCGAGTGGTACGCGGCCTGGGGGAAGGGCGACGTCGCCACCGCCGACTCGATCGCCCGCGGCATCAACGCGTCGGCCAAGACCGTGCGACAGACCATTCGCTCCTCCACCGTTCTCAGCGGAACCTCCGAAATGCGGGGCCAGATCGACGAGGCAGCACTTTGGCAATCCCGGAATAGCCAGGCGCTCTACCGGGTGCAGCCGACTCCCGGCAACCTGTTCGGATTCGCGATCGACACCGCCTACTTCGAGATGCTCTACGGAACCAAGGCCGGCGCGCTCGCGGCACTCGAGCGAGGACGGAAGCGCGTGCCGATGACCGATATCCCCCCAAGCGAGCGTCCCTGGAGTTGGCTCAAGCTCCTCGGTGCCCGGCTGAAGGAGCCGGCATTGGTTCGTGAGGCGCTGGCCGGCTGGGAACGTGATCAGGCCGACCTGGCGGACGACCCTGTCGGTGTTCGCGCGGACTTCGCCGCCTATCTGGCGTATGCGGAGAATCGCTGGCAAGAAGTGATCACCTCGATCGATATCTCCGAACGGCGATTCGTGACCGATGAGAATCCGGCCAGCATGATGCGTGGCTATGCCTTTCAGGCGCTGGGCAAGGCCGATTCTGCAATCGCGGCGTACCAGGCGTTCCTCGACTTCAAGGATCCGAACCCTGGCTACGATGGTGCACTCCGTGCCGACGCCCTGCAACGCCTCGGCGAGCTCTACGAGGGCAAAGGCGACAAGGCCAAGGCGATCGACTACTACAGTCAGTTCACCGAGCTCTGGGCCAACGCCGACGCCAAGTTGCAGCCGCGCGTGCGCGAGATCCGCGACCGGATCGCGAAGCTGCAGGGCGAGATCGGCTGAGTCAGGTCTCCAGACGCATGCGAGATTCCTGCAC
>JBBSPX010000156.1:0-6013 GCA_038258395.1 Gemmatimonadales bacterium
ACGGTGATGTCCGATGCCTACCGCGAGGAAGAGGTCGAGGGTGAGATCCGGGTCGTGATGGGTTTCCATCCGCAGATCGCACCCATCAAGGCGGCGGTGCTGCCGCTCACGAAAAAGGACGGTCTACCCGAAATGGCGGAGGCGCTCTACGCCGATCTCCGTCGGACCGTGCCGGCATTCTACGACGACGGCGGTGCGATCGGTCGTCGGTACCGTCGTCAGGACGAGGTCGGGACACCCTGGTGCATCACGATTGATCACGACTCGCTCACGGCGCGCACGGTGACCATCCGGGATCGCGATGCGATGACCCAGGTGCGGGTGGGCATCGATCAGGTGCCGGCCTGGGTCAGCGACCATCTCGGCGGCGCGCGGTGAGCCCTTCGCACAAGCGCCGGACGATCGGCACGCATGAGCTGTCCCCGGAATCGCTGGTGATGAGCTATGGCTACGATCCGGTGCGGTCGGAGGGCGCGGTCAAGCTCCCGATCTTCATGACCTCGACCTTCGCATTCGAGTCGGCCGAGGAGGGCAAGGCTTTCTTCGAACTGGCGTACGGCCTGCGTGAGCCCGAGGGGGGGGAACAACTCGGACTGATCTATTCGCGCATCAACAACCCCGACCTGGAGATCCTCGAGGATCGCCTCACCCTCTTCGATGGCGCGGAGAGCGCCGCGGTCTTCGCCAGCGGCATGGCAGCGATCACGACGTCGCTGCTGGCGGCCATCCAGCCCGGTGATGCCATCGCCTACAGTGCGCCCATCTATGGCGGCTCCAATCACTTCCTCCAGCACATCATGCCGCGACTGGGCGTGACGCCCGTCCCGTTCCCGGCCGGGGTACCGTTCGCGGAGGTCGACGCCGAGCTGCGGCGCGAGATCGGCGACCGGCCACTGGCCGCGATGCTGATCGAATCTCCGGCGAACCCGACCAACGGACTGGTGGACATCCGGGCGGCGAGCACCTTCGTCCGGAGCTTCGACACCGCGGATCGTTCCCCCCCCCTTATGGTCGACAACACCTTCCTGGGCCCGATTTACCAGCAACCGCTCGCGCACGGTGCCGATATCGTGCTCTATTCGGCCACCAAGTACATCGGTGGCCACAGCGATGTGATCGCTGGCGCCGCGCTGGGCAGCCGCGAGCGCATGGCTCCCATCCGGGCGATGCGCACCTTCCTGGGGACCATGGCGGGGCCGTACACCGGGTGGCTGCTCCTGCGGTCGCTCGAGACACTCAAGCTCCGGATGGAGGCGGCGACCCGGAATGCCGGGGACGTCGCCCAGTTCCTGGTTCGGCACCCGAAGGTGCGGCGGGTGCAGTGGCTCGGACTGATGCCCGAGGTCGATCCGATGTTTGGCGTCTACCAGGCGCAGTGCAGCGGGCCCGGCGCGATGATCTCGATCGAGGTCCATGGGGGCGAGGCAGAGGCCTTCCGCTTCCTGAACGCCATGGAGATGATTCGGCTCGCGGTGTCGCTCGGGGGAACCGAATCCCTGGCGCAACACCCCGCGTCGATGACCCATGCCGATGTCTCACCCGAGGACAAGGCCCGATTCGGCATCGCCTCCTCGCTGGTCCGGTTGTCGGTGGGGATCGAGGCGGCAGGCGACATCATCGCCGACCTGGCACACGCGCTCGACGCGATCTGAGATCCGCTCGCTTTCCCGTTCCTCGGAGGTTGATGATGGTATTCGAAGCAGCCACGACCCTCGCTCCCGATGCCGTGTTCGACCGGGCGGTGGAATTCTTTGCCGAACGGACGCCCAGTCGAGCGGCGTTTCTCGAGAAGCGCACCTCTGGGCATCTGGTGCTGCGTGGTCAGGGGGGGGAAGAGATCGTCCTGTCGGCGCGAGAGACCGGTCAGGGTCGGACCGGGGTGCGGGGCTCGACCCTGCTCTTCGATCAGCTGCTTGCGCGGTTCCTGACCACGCTGCCCGTGGTCGGCTAATGGCGACCATCAGCGTCTTCGTGCAGCCGATGTGGGATCGACTCGAGTTCCCGTTCGACCCGAGGCAGCAGGTCGGCGACCTCAAGCGGCTCGCCCTCGTGCAGGCGCGCGTCGAGGAAGACCCTGCGGCGTTTCAGGTCAAGGTCCGCGGCGCCACGGTCCTCGATGAATCACGGACGCTTGACGACGTCGGTGTCATGCCGGGCGGGAGCATCATCACGCTTCGCCGTGAGCGCATTGCCGTGCGCTGATCGCATGGCCATCGTATGGACGTCGCGCGCCTGCCTTGGGCATCCCGGGATGCCGGAACAGCCCGCCAGGCTCGGCACGGTGCTCGCGCGGCTCCGGGCAGTGCCGGGACTCGACCTCCGGGAGGCCGCACTCGCCAGCACCGAATCACTGGCTCTGGTGCATCCCGCCGGGTATATCAGCCACCTTCAGGCCGCGGCCGTGGCCGCTGACGACGCGGGGGCGGAGGTCCCGCTCGTGCCCGCGTCATGGCCCGCCATGCTCGGCGCAACCGGCGCGATCCTCGCAGCAACCAGACAGGCGGTCGACAGCGGTGGGTGCGCCTTCGCGGCCGTGCGCCCGCCGGGACACCATGCCGACCGAGATCACGCGATGGGGTTCTGTCCGGTCAACCTCGTGGCGATCGCCCGCGAGTCGGCTCGTGGGCTCGGAGCCGAACGGGCACTGATCGTCGATTGGGACGTGCACCACGGCAACGGGACCCAAGCGATCGTCGAGCGGGATCCCACCACGCGATTCGTGTCGATGCACCAACATCCCCACTATCCCGGTACCGGAGCGGCGTCGGAACGAGGCGTCGGCAACGTGTTCAATCTGCCACTGCCGGCCGGGCTCCCACACACCACCTACGTGGAAGCGCTCTGGGAGACGATCATCCGGGCGACTCGTGATTTCGAACCTGACGTGATCCTGATCTCTGCCGGGTTCGACTGCCTCGCCGGTGATCCCCTCGGCGGCTTCACCCTCGAACCCGAGGATTGCGCCACCTGGACGACGCGGCTCCAGACGCAGTGGCCGGACACTCCAGTCGTCGCCACGATGGAAGGTGGCTACCTTCCGGAACGGTTGGCCGACGGCGTGCTGGCCACCGTCACCGCGATGCGATGATGTTGCCGCAGGTACAGGCGCAACATGTTGCGCCCCTACATTATGATCCTCTGACCCGCGCGGAATAATGCTCACACTCGCCACTGAATTCCTCTCGCTCCGCACTCGGCATCCCTTCATCATCGCCCGCGGCGGGCAATCTGACTATCGCACGGTGATGGTCCGCATCGCCGATGGCGACGGCAACGAAGGCTGGGGAGAGGCCGCGGCGACACGCTTCTACGGTGAGACGCTCGAAACCGTGATGGCCGCGATGCCCACGTACGCCACGCAACTCGGCGATGACCCACTTCAACTCGAGGGGATCGAGACGCGCTTGCATGCGGCGCTTGGACGCAATGCCGCGGCGCGCGTGGCGATCTCCGCCGCGGTGCACGACCTGGTCTCGAAGCGCGCGGGGATGTCGCTTTGTCGCTGGTGGGGACTCGATCCAGCGGCGGCCCCGCAATCGAGCTTCACCATCGGGCTCGACACGCCCGAGCGCCTGCAAATGAAGGTGCGCGAGGCCGCCGAATATCCGGTGCTCAAGGTGAAGCTGGGTGGCGCCGACGATCTTGCCGTGCTCACGGCGATCCGCGAGGCCACCGATCGCGAGCTCCGGGTCGACGCCAACTGCGGCTGGACGTCGGTCCATGCCGTGAAGATGCTCCCGGTGCTCGAGGAGTTCGGTGTCACACTGCTCGAGCAGCCGGTGGCCCCGCGGGATCACGACGGGTTCGCCAGGATCCGACGCGTGGCACGGATCCCGATCATCGCCGACGAGAGCTGCGTGACCTCGGAGGATATCCCGGCCCTGGTCGGCAAGGTCGATGGCATCAATATCAAGCTGGCCAAGTGCGGCTCGCTGCGGGAGGCACTGCGGATGATCGCCATCGCACGCGCCCACAAGATGATGGTCATGGTCGGGTGCATGATCGAGTCGTCACTCGGTATCACCGCGGCCGCGCATCTCACGCCTCTGGTCGATGTCGTGGATCTCGACGGCGCGGCGCTCCTTTCCGACGACCCATTCATCGGCGCCACCATCGCGGGGGGACAGGTCCGCATACCCGACGCCCCCGGCCTCGGCGTCCGCCGGCGGTGAGCGGCGCGCGGTTCGCCCGCGTCGCCCTCCCGCTGCCGGTCGCCGATCCCTATCGATACGCGATTCCGGCGACGCTTGCCGATCGGGTCCAGCCCGGCATGCGCGTGGTGGTGCCCGTCCGGCAGCGGGAGATGGTCGGGATTGTCACTGGCCTGGATGATACGCCCCCCCCCGGTACCGCGCGTGAGCTCCTCGCCGTTCCCGACGACACGCCCGCACTCAGCGCCCCGTTGCTGGCCCTCGCCGATGAAGCCGCGCGCCACACCGGCGCTCCCCTTGGACTCATGCTCCGCGCGATGCTGCCCGGCCCCCTCTGGGGTCGGACCACGGTCCACCTTGTCCTGACGAAGGCCGGCCGCGCGGCACGACTGGGTGGCACCGCAGGCGACCTGCTTCAGTGGCTGCAGCGACGGAAGGATGCGGCCACCGCGCGCAGCAGCAGCCGCGTGCTCAAGCGTCCGACGTGGGAGGTCGCCGACCGGTTGCGTCGCCTCGGTTTGCTGACACTCGAGACCATCCCGGTGGATGTGCGGGGCGGCACCAGGACGGAACGGGTCGCCACGCTGACCGGCGAGCCACTCACCCTCATTGAACGCGAGCGGCGGTTCGCCCGTTCGCCCGCCCAGCGTGCGCTCTATGAGGCACTCGAACTCGCCGGTGGCCGACAGTCCGTCGGTACCCTCCTCGATCGTGCCGGCGTGACCGCCGGGCCGCTCGCGCGCCTCGAGGCCGATGGTCTCGTCCTGCTCGAACAGATCGAGTCGGCACGGGATCCCTTCGCCGACCTGCCCGTGGTCGAGCCGCCAGCAACCTTGCTGCCCGACCAGCGGGCTGCACTGGCCCGACTCGAGGCCATGCCCCGCGGCAGTGAGGCCCTGCTCTTCGGCGTCACGGGATCCGGGAAGACCGCCGTCTATCTCGAGCGCGTGCGGCATGTCCTCGAATCTGGTGGCGGTGCGATCCTCCTCGTGCCGGAAATCGCGCTGACGCCCCAGACGGTGGCCCGCGTGCGGGGTGCCTTCGGCGATCAGGTCGCGGTACTGCACTCGGGTCTCTCGGACAACGAGCGTGCCGATGCCTGGCGACAGTTGCACCACGGGGAACGGATGGTCGCGGTCGGTGCGCGCTCGGCGATTTTCGCACCGGTCCAACGGCTCGGCATCATCGTGCTCGATGAGGAACACGAGGCCACGTACAAGAACGGGGAGACGCCGCGGTACCACGCGCGTGACATTGCACGGATGCGTGGCGCGCTCGAGGGAGCCACCGTGGTGCTCGGCTCGGCGACACCCTCGCTGGAGACATGGGCGAGGGCCGGGGCAGGCGAACTGCTGCGTGTGGACCTACCGACGCGAGTGGCAGAGCGACCGATGCCGCCCGTGGAGCTGATTGACCTCCGACACGAAGCGCTGATCCATGCGGGTGCGGTCCCGTGGACGGAGCGGCTGGACGATGCGGTCGCCACGGCACTCCAACGTCGCGAACAGATCCTGCTCCTGCTCAACCGTCGCGGCTGGGCAACCTTCATCCAGTGTTCGTCGTGCGGGGAAGTCGTCGAGTGCCCGGCATGCAGCATTGCGCTGACGCTGCATCACGGCCCGGAGCATCTCCGGTGTCACTACTGCAACCATACTCGGTCCATCCCATCGCACTGTCTGTCCTGTCGGGGCGAGACGATTGCGCACCGGGGCGCCGGCACCCAGCAACTCGAACGACTGGTCGCCGAGCGGTTTCCCACGGCGCGCATCGCCAGAATGGATGTCGACACGACCGGGGCCAGATGGGCACATCATCGCATCCTCGGCCGCGTCGGATCGGGTGAGGTCGACATCCTGCTCGGC
>JBBSPX010000157.1:0-5951 GCA_038258395.1 Gemmatimonadales bacterium
CCCCCCCAACCCGCGCGCCGCCACCGGGCACACCCCGTTTGGGGGTGCCCGCGTCCGCGCCTCATTGCCACCGGGCTCCGACCGTTCCGGGGTGGCGGCGTTCCTCTCCTTCGCCGTGCATGTCGGGCTCGTGCTGCTCTTGATCCGGGTTGGTGTTTCGGTGGCCGTTGAGCGTGGCACACTATCGAGCCTGTTCGATCAGCAACCCGGTGGCGGTGGGGGCGGTGGAACCGGCGGCGACGCGTTCATCTCGATCCCGCCTCCGCCGCCGCCTGAGCAGGAGCTCGTCCCGCCGATCGTCGTCCCGACCGTGGTACCCACGGTGGCGCCCCAGCCCGAGTTCAAGCCCGTGCCCACGCCGCCGCCTGATACTGTGTCGGCAGGGCCTCCAGGTGGCACGCAGGGGACGGGCGGCGGCAGTGGCGGTGGCGAGGGCACCGGAACCGGTCCAGGGGCAGGCAGCGGCGTGGGTCCGGGCACTGGCGGGGGGAGTGGCGGCGGGACCGGCGGGGGTGGCAAGCGCGGCACCCCGCCCGAGTCCTGGACGCTGATCCTCCCACCGCTCGACGATATCCCCAAGTCGTTGCGCGGGAAGACGGTCGAGGTCACTTTCACCATTGATGCATTCGGCACCGTGCGCGACGTCGAGGTCGCGCCACCGATCTCCGACCGGAAGTTCTCAGCAAAGTTCGACGAATCCATGCGCAACTACCGCTTTCGCCCGGCGCGAGACGCCGCGGGAATCGTGGTGGCCGGCGTGACCACCGTCACCGTCACCTTCTGAGCCCAGATGAATCTCTTCCAGACCAAGCCGATCGAGGCCGAAAAGGATCGCGGACTGATCCGTTCGCTCGGCGCCGGCGACCTTGTGATGCTCGCGATCGGCGCCGTGATCGGTGCCGGCATCTTCTCCTCGCTGGGCACCGCGGCGGCCGGCGAGTTCGCGGCGGATGGCACGATGATCCGAGCCGGCGCGGGACCGGCCTTGATCGTGTCATTCATCCTGCTGGGTTTCGCGGTCGGACTCGCGGCGCTCTGCTATGCCGAGCTCGCGTCGATGATTCCTCAGGCGGGGTCGGCCTACACCTATACCTTCGCCACGATGGGCGAGTTCCTCGCCTGGGTCATCGGCTGGGATCTCATCCTCGAATACGCGGTTGGCAATATCGCCGTCGCGGTCGCATGGAGCGGATATTTCGCGTCGGTGCTGAGTGGCTTCGGGATTACCATGCCGGGTTGGTTGAGTCATGGCTACCTGCAGGCCAAGCTTTCGAACGACGCAGCGGTGCACGGATTGCTGGAGTCGGCTCCCCACATCGGGAACATCCCGATCATCGTCAATCTGCCGGCCTTTGCCATCGTGGCCTTCATCACCTGGATCCTGGACCTCGGCGTCCGCGAGAGCGCGCGCGCGAACAACATCATGGTGATCATCAAGTTGATCGTGCTCGGCCTGTTCGTGGTCATCGGGGCGCAGCATATCAATCCCGATAACTACACCCCGTTCGCGCCGAACGGTTTCCGGGGCATCCATCAGGGCGCTGCGATCGTCTTCTTCGCCTACATCGGCTTCGACGCCGTGTCCACGGCCGCGGAGGAGACAATAAATCCACAGCGCAATCTGCCGATCGGTATCCTCGGTGGTCTGGCGATCTGTACGTTGATCTACGTCATCGTCGGCGCGGTGGCGGTGGGACTCGTTCCGTATCAGGACCTCGCGGCGAGTGATCCACTTGCGCATGCGCTGGAGCTCGCGGGACTGCACACGACGAGTTGGATCGTGGCGGCCGGGGCGACGGTGTCACTGACGGCGGTCCTGCTGGTCTTCCAGTTCGGCCAGCCGCGCATCCTCTTCTCAATGGCGAAAGACGGCCTGGTCCCGCGGTGGGCAGCCAAGATCCATCCGAAATACCATGTCCCACACATCACGACCGTCATCGTCGGTCTGGTCGTGGCGCTCGGCGCATTGTTCGCCGAAGAGAACATGATCTACGACCTGACCAACATCGGGACACTGTTCGCCTTTTTCCTGGTCTGCATCGCAGTGGTGGTGCTGCGTGTCAAGCAGCCCGATCGACCGCGGTCATTCCGTGTGCCGTTCGTCTGGGTCGTGGCACCGCTCGGCGCCGCCGCCTGTCTCTTCATCATGAAGGGCTTGCCGAAGACGGCGTGGGAACGATTCGGTATCTGGCTCGTGGTCGGCATCGTGGTCTACTTCGGGTATGGCTACCGGCATTCGGTGCTCAGGACCGGTGTGTCGCGCGAGGTGGATGAGCTGAGGTAGGCGGCGGCGCCGCGCCGCCGAGCCGCGGGCATCAGCCCGCGGTTTGGTCGGACGAACACCGATCCGAATTGCTCCACTGCGCAGAAGATCTGTGGACGGCGGACCAAACCGCCGCCTGATGGCGGCGGCTCGGCTCGACACCGGGGGTAACATGAGAACTGTATTCCTGATCGTTGGCGCGATCGCAGTCTGTTCCTGTGATGCCCGCCGCGATAACGGCCTCGCACCGGAACGCATCGGTGTCGAGGTCGTTGCCACATTTGGCGACTCACTCGGTGACGGGATGTTAAGCAGCTATCCGTGGCCGAGCGCCCCAACCGAGCGTGGGCTCTATCTGGTGGCCGATCAGGGGCGTCCCGGGCCAGTGCCGGTCTTCGATTCGACTGGAAGGTTCGTCCAATCGATCGGTGGTGCGGGCGAGGGCCCCGACGAATTCCGCAATGTCGAGCAGGTGCTCGTCACGAACCATGATTCGATTGTCGTGATCGACGGGTCGCTCCTGCGAGCCAGTGTATTCAGCCCGGAGCTGGAGTACGTCAGGAGCTTTCCGCTCCCGTTCATGCCATCCTCGGTGAGGGAGCTCGGTCAGGGGCGGTTTCTCCTGGTGCCGGGCACGCAGCAGCCCCAGCAGCCGTTCACCCTCGTTGACGCGGATGGCAATCGCATTCCCGAGTTCGGCACGACCTTCGACAGCCTGGTGCCGTACGAGCCACACCTGGTGGCTGTGAGTGGGAGCGGGGGGTTCTGGTCCACGACGATGGGGAGCACCCTCGTGCTGGAGGAATGGGACGGTGCAGGGCAGAAGGTGCGTGCGGTCCGGCCGGTCACGCCGTGGGCCACGCCGTACGATGAGCGGACCTCGATCACACCTGAGGTCCCGCCACAGTGGTCCATTCGTGGTATGTGGCAGGACGGGAGCGATCGGCTGATCGTCCTCGCTCTGGTCGCCGATCCGGACTGGGCGAGGGGACTCGGTGAGCCGCAACCTGGTGAGGCCGGCACGCTTCGGTATCGTGTGACCGCCCCCGACAAGGTCTACGATGCGGTGATCAGTGTGATCGATCCCGCCACTGGCAAGGAGGTCGCGCGACGCCACCTCGACGCGGCATACCGGATGGTGGTCTCTCCGGGCCTGATCGGTCGCGTGATCGAGGATGACGCTGGCGTCATGCGTGTGGAGGTCGCTCGGGTGCGGATTGAATGATCGGCCGAGCCGCCGCCGTCAGGCGGCGGTTTGATCCGCGCTGCACAGATCGCGTTCACGGAGCATGAATCAGGATCGGTGTTCGGCCGCCCCAACCGCGGGCTGACGCCCGCGGCTCGGCAGATCTGTCCGTGGCAGACCAAACCGCCGCCTGACGGCGGCGGCTATGCGTACCGGTCAGCGTGATTTGGTGCAGCAACGCACGAAGCCTCGATGCCATGTTTGGCCATGCCTGCCCATGGTCGATCGCCACTCGGCGACCTCGCCACACCCGGGTCGTACCTGATCACGACGGCGACGGCTGAACGGCGTCGCCTTCTGGCCAAGGTGCATGCGGATGGAGTGACACTGCTACCTATCGGTGTGAGCGTTCGCAATGCGTGGCGGATGATCGCTGTCCATCGCCCGTGGATTGCACTCGGTGCCTGCACGATCATGCCCGATCACCTGCATGCCATCCTATCCTGGCACCGCGTGCCCGCGGACAGGCCGGGGTCACTGAGCATCATCATGAGTGGATTCAAGGCGGAGGCGACACGATTCGCGCGGAGGTCCGGCTCGTTGTCCAGGGTCGAGTTGCTCTGGCAACGAAGCTTTCATGTCGTGGCCCTGCGATCCGAATCACATCTCCGTCGGGCAGAGCAATACATCGCGAACAATCCGCGGATGGAATGGGAACGACTCAAGACCATAGCCCAGACGCCGCCGTCAGGCGGCGGTTGAATATGAAGTTCGTCGATCGCCGAGCCGCGGGCATTAGCCGAGCCGCGGGCATCAGCCCGCGGTTGGGTCGGCCGAACACCGATCGTGATTCATGTTCCGCGCAGCAGATCTGTGGACTGCGAACCAAACCGCCGCCTGACGGCGGCGGCTCGGCGGCGGCTCGGCTGCGAACGAATCAAATCATTTCAATCCCAGCAACCGGCGGCGAGTCCCGCCCTCGTTGACCTTGACGATCGCCTCCTGCAAGACGCGGTCTGTGGGGATCCGGCGGACAAATGCGGCACTATCACCACCGACCAGTCCGGCGACCTGTCCCTCGAGCAATCGATCGATGGTCGATGTCGCGGCCATCAGTTGGGCACGTGTCGCCGGCAGGTCTTCCTTCTCCACTTGCTGCGCGACCAGCTCCCGCCATGCTGGCATCACCGTGAAGTTGCCCGGCGCAGTGGCCGCGACGTCACGGGCGACCTCGAAGATGATTTCGCTCAGCTCTCCGACCCGTGGGCCGAGGGCGCGCGCAAGTGTGCGCTCGTCAGCGGAGACGGTGTCCTGCGCGACAACGATGTCGGGCGTGATGCCACCGCCACCGAGAATCGTGCGACCGCTCGCGCTCTTGTAGGTCGGCCGCTGGCCGTCGGTGAGCGAATCCTCGACGAACCGGGAATCACCCAGCGCCAGATGCTCGGCCTGGATGCTGCGACCGCTCGGCGTGTACCACTTGCCAGTGGTCAGTCGGACGGCCCAGCCATTGTCGAGTACCACCTGGGTCTGCACGAGCCCCTTGCCGAAGCTGCGGGTGCCGATCACCAACGCACGATCCTGGTCCTGCAGTGAGCCGGAGACGATCTCGGATGCCGAGGCCGTGCCGCCGTCGACCAGCACCGCAATCGGTGCATCGGTCACGAGTGGGCCCTGCTCGGCGCGATAGATCTCAGGCGGCTTGCCGCGGTGTTGTACCCGGGCGATCTCGTCGCCGACGGGCAGGAACAGCCCGGCCATGCGGAGCGACTGAAACAGATCGCCCCCACCGTTACCGCGTAGGTCGAGTACAAAGCCCTTGGCACCGTCGCGCTCGAGTGACAGGACCGCCCGTGCCACATCGGCGGCCGAGACGTCATTGAAGCGGGTGATCGGGATGTACCCGATGCTGTGCGGCAACATGTACGTGTAGGGCACTGCGGCCACGCGAATCACGGCACGTTGGAGCGTCGCAACAATCGGCGTCGGGACACCGGCACGCTCAATCGTGAGTGTGACCGGCGTGCCCGGGGTGCCGAGCAACAGCGTCGTCACCGAGTCCGATGGCCAACCGAGGATCGACGTGGTATCGACCTTGACGAGTCGGTCGCCGGCCTTGAGCCCAGCCTTCTCGGCCGGTGAATCGGGGAACACCCGGAACGCGGTGACCGCACCGCGTGAGGACCGGATCGTCATTCCCGTACCGGCGTAGCGGTTGCCGAGCTGGTTGCGCTCGAACGAGGCACGCTGTTCGGGTGAGAGGATGTCGGCGTAGGGGTCCTTGATCTCGTGAACGAGGCCTCGGGCGGCGAGCTCGAAGAGCTTGTCCTGTGGGAGGGAGTCGAGGGAGGTCGTGGCGACGAGACGGAACACCTGATTGAACAGGTCGACGGATGGGACGATGTGGGTGGTTGCGCCGATCAGGAAGGCAATCAGGGCAACGGGTACGATCACGGCCGCGAGGGCCAGGGGACGACGGCGCACGATGGATCCTTGCATGCG
>JBBSPX010000158.1:0-5935 GCA_038258395.1 Gemmatimonadales bacterium
ACCTATGCCACGTTCGAGTTGACGGTACGCAATCCTGGCGGTCACTCGTCGACGCCACGGGTCGACAATGCGATCTACCAGCTCGCCGCGGCGCTCGGTCGGTTGCAGGCCTTCCGGTTCCCGGTCGAGATGAACGACGCGACCCGCGCCTACTTCACAGCACTCGCACCCGTCGTGGGTGGTGAGGTGGGGAGCGCCATGGGTGCTCTCGCGAAGGACCCGACCGACTCGGCTGCCGCCGAGGTGCTCTGGCACGAACCCGAACAGGTGGGCCTCACGCGCACGCCCTGCATCGCGACGATGCTGCGCGCGGGACATGCCGAGAATGCGCTGCCACAATCGGCGACGGCGACGGTCAATTGCCGGATCTTTCCGGGCACCAGTGTCGAGGCGGTGCAGACCACGCTTACGCAGGTGATCGACGACCCGGAGGTGAAGCTTGTGGTCCTGGACACGCCGGAGTCGAGTCCGGCCTCGCCGATTCGCGACGACGTGATGGCGGTGGTCCGGGCCGGTGTGGCGCGGATCCATCCCGGCACGCCGATCACGCCGATGATGGCACCCTACGCCACCGACGGGAAGCATTTCCGTCGCGCCGGCATCCCGACCTACGGCATCATGGGGCTGTTCAGCAAGGACAGCGACGGGATGGCGCATGGCCTCAACGAGCGCGCCACGGTGAAGGCCTTCTACGACGCACTCGAGTTCTGGCACGTGGTGTTGCGCGAGGTGGCGGGACGCGCGACGTCGTAGGGGGGACCGACGTTTGCGAGTTGCAGACCAAACCGCGGCCAAATGGCCGCGGCTCGGCTCGGCTCGGCGAAGAGGGCGGGCCTGCCCCGCCCCCGCAGGGCGGCGGGGTAAACCCGCCTTACTCCTCTTGCTGCCAAGATCGTTGAGCTTGCCCACATGGCCCGGTATTACCGGGCCTCAGTGCCGAGAAGCGGCTATTAGCCGCTGGCCCGCAATCTATTCACCACGCTGGAGGCAAACATGCGGCGACGATGGGGGCTGGCACTCGCGGGTCTTGTCGTGGTTGTCGTAGGCTCTCGGTTGTTGTCTCGGACCAGATTTGATTCGGTTCGGTGGCAGGATGAGGGGGTGACCAACAGAAAACCATATCCGCGCCTCCAAATGGCCGACGACCTCCTTCGACGGCACATACTCGATGGGCTCCCGGCCGACTCCGTGGAAGCGCTGCTCGGCCCGAAACCGAAGACCGACTACTTCGCGGCGCGAGACTATGTCTACTGGCTCGGGCCAGAGCGCGGTTGGGTTCGCATAGACTCTGAGTGGTTGGTGATCGACCTGGGAGTGGACGGACGCGTCGCGCGCGCCGAGATTGTCAGGGACTAGATCACCTTCACCCCGCGGGCAAATGACACATCTCGACCTCGTCGCCCTCATTGTTCGCGACTACGATCTCGCACTCGACTTCTTCGTGAACGTCCTGGAGTTTGAGCTGGTCGAAGATCAGCTGGCCACGACGAAGGATGGCCGCGCGAAGCGATGGGTCGTCGTGCGTCCACCGGGGGCAGTCACCGGAATCTTATTGGCGCGTGCGGATGGAGCCGAGCAGGAGGGCGCTGTGGGACGGCAGTGCGCGGGGCGAGTCGGCTTCTTCCTGCGGGTCGACGATTTCGACGCGACCTACGCTCGCCTGCTTCGCCATGCGGTGCAATTCGAGGCGCCGCCACGATCTGAACCGTATGGTCAAGTCGTTGTCTTCCTCGACCTCGAAGGCAATCGGTGGGACCTGGTTGGGCCGGCGGCAAGCCATTGTCGCGCCGCCATGCCGACGCGTAGATTCAGCCACCCATGACACTCAGCGACCAGCTCCAACGCACACTCGGCGCGGCCTACACCATCGAGCGCGAACTCGGTGGCGGTGGCATGTCACGCGTCTTCGTGGCCACGGAGACCGCCCTCAACCGTCGCGTGGTCGTCAAAGTGCTGCCGGGAGAGATGTCGGGACAGCTGGCCGTCGAGCGGTTCAAGCGTGAGATCGGGATCGCCGCGCGCCTCCAACACGCGCACATGGTGCCGCTCCTGACGGCCGGCGAAGTCGATGGCCTGCCGTACTTCACGATGCCCTTTGTCGAGGGCCAGTCGCTGCGTGAACGGCTGTCAGAACCCGACGCACCCATCCCGTTGACCGACGCCGTCCGAGTGCTTCGCGAGATCGCGAGCGCACTGGCGTACGCGCATGCGCAGGGCGTCGTGCACCGCGATATCAAGCCCGAGAACGTGCTGCTGTCTGGCGGAGCCGCGATGGTGACCGACTTCGGTGTCGCCAAAGCAGTGGACGCGGCGGCCACCACGGCCACCGAAGGCATCACCTCCGTTGGTCTGGCGCTCGGCACGCCAGCGTACATGGCACCAGAACAGGCCTGCGCCGATCCAGGCACCAATCATCGTGCCGACATCTATGCCTGGGGCATGCTGGCCTACGAGATGCTGGCCGGGGAGACGGCCTTTGCCGGACGTTCGGCCCAGGCGATGCTCGCCGCGCACATCACCGAGACGCCGGCCGACCTGGCCAGTCGCAGTCCGTCGACGCCGCCGGCACTGGCTGCGCTTGTGACACGCGCGATTGCCAAGAACCCCGACGATCGCCCACAGCATGCCGAGGAACTTGTGCAGGCGTTGGACGCCATGAGCGGTGCGATTGGATCCTTCGAGCCTGCACCGGCCCAGCCGGTGCGGGGCATCTCGCGTGCACAGCGTGTGATGGGCGTGCTTGCGGTGGTGGCACTTCTTGTGGCGGGCGCATGGGCGTTGCGGTCGCGCGGCGCAACCGTGGATCCCGCGACGGTGGAGCCGGCGATGCTCAGTCTCGCGGTCCTGCCCATTGAGATTCTCGGTGGCGACTCCACCGCGGAGTATCTCGCCGACGGCCTGACCGGTGAGCTGGCGCGCGCCCTCAAGAGCGTGCCGGGCATACGGGTGGCCGGTGACTTGTCGACCGCTCGGTTCAAGGGCACGCACAGCAGTCCAGCCGAGATGGCGAGGCAATTGGGTGTCGTGCGGTTATTGAGTGGCAAGTTGCAACCGGGTGTCGGCCGCGTGCGGTTGCAGATGGACCTGACCGATTCGACGGGCACCTCCCTCTGGTCGGGAACATACAACACCGACACGAAGGACAACTTCGCCATGCAGGACAGCATCACGGCGGCGGTGGCGAAGGAATTGCGTATTGTGTTGACGCCGAATACGTTGGCCGTCACGCGTGCTGGTCGCACGGTGAATCCCGACGCGCACCTGTTGTACCTCCGCGGGCAGTTCGAAAAGAACAAGGTGTCGGAGGCCGGACTGCGGAATGCGATCCAGTACTTCACCCAGGCCCTCGCGCTCGACTCGAACTACGCGCAAGCGCATGCGGGGATGGCGTTCTCATATGACATGCTTGCCGACCTGTTCGCGCCGTCGCACGAGTATCACCTGAAGTCGCTTGCTGCCGCCGAGCGTGCGGTGGCGAAGGACAGCATGCTGGCGGAAGCGCGCACGCTGCACGGCTACGAGATCGCGGCGGCCAACTGGGACTTCGAGAACGGTCAGCGTGAGATCGAGCGTGGACTGGAGCTCGACCCGAACAACCCCGACGCGCTCTTCATGGCGGGACTCTTCTACTTCATGGACGGCGATCACGAGCGTGGGCTGGACCGGGCCGCTCGGTTGATCAAGGTTGACCCGCTGTCACCGCTGGCGGCGCGACTGCGCGCCGAGTTGCTGTCGTTCGCCGAGCGGTATCCGGAGGCGCTGGAGCAGGACCAGCGGGCGCGGGCGCTTGATCCGATGGTGGAAATCATGGAGAGCACGCGTGGCACTGCGCTCAGGGAACTGGGGCGCTATGACGAGGCGGTCCAGGAATTCCGTGTGAAGCAAACGCTGTTCGGGCAGCCGATGGTTGGTCTCGCGCTCACCTATGCGAAGATGGGGAAGCGCACCGAGGCGCTGCAGGTGATTCACGCGATGGAAGCGCGCGAAAAGAACGAGTGGGTGGAACCGATCTGGTTTGCCATGATGTACGCCGCGATCGGTGACCACGACTCGGCGCTGCAATGGCTGCAGAAGGCCTTCGACGAGAAGACCTTCGCGGTGCGCTCATTCACGAGTTGGAATCACCCGTGGCTCCGGCCCCTGTGGAATGATCCGCGGTATCAGGCACTCCGGGCCAAGGTGATGGCGACGACGTTTCGGGAGGAGGGGTGGGGTGAGGGGCGTGTTGTGCCGAACCCCCCAGCCGCGGCGGTCACGCCGCGGGATCTCCGCGCGGTCATCGATCGCCGTGAATCCCGTTGAGATCCCGAGCCCACGGAGGCTGTCACGCCGAACTGTCACCCCGAGCGAGCGCAGCGAGTCGAGGGGGAAGTGAGGCGGCGGAGCCGAGGGCATGGTACGGAGGTCGGGCGCAGCCCCCTCGCTGCACTCGGGGTGACATGGCGTCGGGGATTTGTGAAGGAGCCCACGGGCTAAAGCCCGTTGCTCGCGCGTGCCGGTCAGCGCGTCTTCGAGCGCTCGGAGTGGTAGAGACTGCTCATGGCCAAGTGTGGTGGGCCGATGCTCCTGGTAATACTGTGCTCACCGCGAAGGCCACTGGCTTGCCCAGGGACTCGGTGGCCAACGGCTCCTTGATCACCTTGCTGGATCGCGAATGTTTCACGGAACGCGTCGGCAAACTCACACCACAACAGCTGACCCAGATCTTGAACGGCATCGACGTGATTCTCGGTCGATGAGCCGGCTGACAACCCTGTGACCGCTGGCTTCGAGGAGGTCATGATGCGCTCTCGTGTATTCGCAGTCGTCGCGCTCTGTGCGGTCGGCGCATGTTCGCACGCCCCGACACCGCACCTGTTGCGCCTCGAGGCACGCAATCTCCGCTTCGCCCCTCCAGCTCGAGTGGAAGGGGGATTTACTCGGCTCCGTCTCGTCAATAGGGACCCGGTGTGGCACGAGGCATCGCTCGTCCGTTTCACGGACCCGACTGCGACGCTTGAGGCCTATGTTGCCGCCGCCCGAGCTGGCGACGAGTATCCCGAGTTCGCGGAAGATGTCGGAGGGGTGGGCTTCCTGGCCCCTGGCGATTCGGCGGATGTGCTCCTCAACCTCGAACCGGGGCGCTACGCGGTCATCTGCTGGCACCGCGACCATCTGCTTCAGGGCATGGGGGCGTCTTTTGAGGCTGTCGGGGAATCCAGCCCAGGTATCCACCCAACTGCTGCCGTGGATCTCGAGCTGTCTGACTTTCGTATTCCGGCGTTCTCGCCGAGCGCAGGGCGTGAGCTGCTCCACGTCACGAACGCGGGGCCGAGCGAGCACGAGCTGGCGATCTTGCGGCTGGAGCCCGGAAAGACGCTGGACGATTTCATGGCGTGGCGCGCCGCCGGCGAGATCGGGCCACCGCCCGCACGCTCCATCGCGGGAACCGCAGCGTTGCAGCCGCAGGCCGAGGTATGGCTGGATGTATTTTGGACACCAGGGCGGTATGTACTGCTCTGTCTGCTCGAGGGTGATGGCGGTGCGTATCACGCCGACTTGGGCATGCAGCGGCTCATCGTGGTAGCGGAGTAGGCTATGGGCGTAGGTTGTCACGCCGAACTTTCACCCCGAGCGAGCGCAGCGAGTCGAGGGGGCAGGGGGCGCTTCGGATCTCGGCATCGTTTGGCGGGGGTCATTGGTCTTGCCGGGCGACCTCAGGGTCGCCCCTAAGAACGGTCGATCCTTCCGCGTTCCACTTCCGACCTCTACCTTTTCCCCATGACTTTCTCCTTCAATCCCGACATCACTCGCGCAGAGACGATTCCCTCACGCTGCTATACCGACCCGGCGTTTGCCGAGTTGGAAGTGGAGCGAATCTTTGGGCGCAGCTGGTCACTCATCGGTCGCGTCGCCGACGTCGCCGAGTCGGGGCAGTTCCTGACCGCGCAGATCG
>JBBSPX010000159.1:0-5775 GCA_038258395.1 Gemmatimonadales bacterium
CGGATCAGATAGTGGGCGTAGTTGATCATCCCCAGGTCGAACACCTCGAGCTCGGGCTTGATGTCGAGCTCCAGCATCCGCCGCGCGAGTGACTGGATCATCTCGGGCGCGTTCATGCTGGGCTGATTGTTGAAGTTGAGCGAGCTGAGGGTGAGGCTCCCCATGTCGGGCTTGAGATCGCCGGTGAGCTCGAGGCATTCCGAGCGCTCCGCAAACCCCGGGAAATCGCGCCCACTGGTCGACAGGCAGATCACCAGCTCCGGATGCTCGGCCCGCACTCCCGCCACGATCTCGGCGTACACCGCCTTCTCGTATGTCGGCTTGCCAGTCACGGCGTCACGGGCATGCAGGTGCACCATGTTGGCACCTATGGCCACCGCTTCGCCGACTTGTCTGACGATTTCTGCCGGCAGGATCGGCACCTCGGGCGTCATCGCCTTGGTGGGAATCATGCCGGTCGGTGTGAAGTTGAGCAGGAACTTGTCGGACATGCGGTGATCCTGGAGGGGGGAGGACCGGCAATTTAGCCGCGGCCGTTAGGCCGCGGGATCTCGAGGGGAATCACGACGGTTGGTGAATGCACGGACATCCCGCGGCGTGACCCCTTCGACTTTGCTCAGGGCAGGCTGCCGCGGCTGGATCAACGTCCTTCCTGCGCCTGCAACTCCTTGAGACGCGCCCGCACACTCGCGACCGCCGGCTGCAGCACAGGCTCGGCATTCGCCCACTGATCGACGAACGCCTGATACTGTGCGACCGCCTTGGTGCGCTCTCCGGCATCGTCGTAGAGCTGACCGAGCCGCTTGCGGACCGCGGCCAATCGGTTCGGGTCGGCCGACGCACCGGTATAGACCGAGTTCCGAGAGCCGGCAGGGATCGCCTCGTATCGCTCGAGATATGTCCGCGCCGAGTCGGCTTGGTGAGCCGCATCAAAGGCGCGGGCCATGGACTCCAGGGCACACGGCGGACAGATGGTGCGGTTCTGGGCGATGCGTGTCGTCGCGATACGGAACTTTTCCACCGCACCGGTCGCCTCGCCACGTGCCAGTGCGATCTCGCCCTCGGCCATCGCGATCCGGGAAATCATTGCGTCACTTGTCGCGGCCGCAGGCCATTCCTTGCGAAACGACGCCAGGAGCTCCGCCGCCTTGTCGGGCGAGCCACCCCGGGCATAGAGCTCGATGACATCGAACCAGGGCCGATCGGCGGGAGCGGCATGCCGCCACGCGTTCCCAGTCACGACCTGATCGAGTTGCGCCACGCCGCCGGCCGGGTCAGTCTCGAGAAAAATCTTTCCATACGCGAGGTTCAGTCCCGGGATCACTTTGGAATAGTCGAGCGTGCCAAGCAATGAATCTCTCCGGGCAAGCAATGCCGCTGCCTCGACCGGCTGCCCGGCGATCAGGGCCGTCGCGGCACCGAACCAGAGTCCGGCGACCCGGTCCGAGACTCCGGGCGCCGTTTGAAGCCGCGCGCTCAATTGGGCGGCCCGGCTGAGATTGCCATGGTCCATCGCGATTAAACTCTCGTACAATGCGAACGTCGCGGACATCGAATCGGCACCCAAGGCAGTGCGGACCGAGTCGACCAGTGCCCGGGCCTCGTCCTGCCGCCCCGCTGCGTCGAGGGAAAGCGCCATTTTCATCACCCCGACCACCCCGGGCTGGACGCCGGCCTGCACCCGGGCGTAGAAGAGCGCCGAATCGCGCAGGCCCGCCTGGTCCAGATTCAGCACCAAGTTGTTGCTGATCACGGCGTTCGTTGAATCGAGGCGATAGGCCTGGCGATACTCCTCGATTGCCGCGGCGCGATCCCATCCCGTCTGGTGCATGTCGTGGTAGGTGGCCCGGACCATCAGCCGCTCGAATGGCGGCAGCTTGTCGGCATAGCGCATCGCCATCTCGAGGGCCGAATCGGCTGCCGCGACAGAGCCACCACCGTTGCTGATTGTGATCGCCAGCTTCCGCCAGGCGAGGGCGAAGGTCGAATCAAGGGTCAGCGCACGTCGATTGAGAATGATCCCCTTGTCGTAATCGCCCTCGATGTCATTGGCGCGTGTCGCTTCGCTGTAGAGTCGGAGCGCCTCGAGCGACGTGGTCGTGGCACGCTCGAGCGGCACGGTGTTGGCCACGTTCCGGAGCGACTCGCCGATCTTGCTACGCAGCTTGCGCGTCAACTCGTCGACCACCTTGAGCAGGTCGGTCGGCGCATCGGCGGTCCCCTGGAACGACGCCAGCATCGCACCATCCTGCACGTTCCTGAGCTCCAGTTGTACCAGGAAACCAGTTCCGGCCGCGACCATCCGTCCGCCAAGGATCGCCTTCGCCGCACGTCGCTGTGCCACCTCGCGAGCGACAGAATCGGTGACCGGGGTGTCGATCGGTCGCCGCATCTGGACCAGCGTCCCGGCCACGTCGGTTGGCGTGACCAACTTGATCGCATTCGATTGGCTCATTGCCGAGCGGACCGCCTCGGCGAGGATCGGGACGTAGTTCGCGTCGTCGGTGACGAAATCGGCTAGCACGATCTTGTCCTGCGACGAGAGCGTGCCGCTGGCGAACAGTGAGGCTGCCGGCCCGATCCCCATCGACCGGGTGATCATGAACGCCGCGATCAGCATCACGAAGGCCGCCATCGCGTACATCCCGCCGCGCTGTGCCCGCCGGAACGAGAGGTGTCGGTTGACCTTGATCGCGATGTTGGTCATGGTGCCCGACGGCAACGGCACGTTCGAACCGCCGGGCGTGAGCGTCGGTGTGGCGTTTGATGCCTTGCGTGCCATCCACTTCGCCCAGCCCGTGGCCAACAGCACCGGGAGCCCCAGGAGCATGACACCCACGGCGCCGCGCACGGTCCACTCGGGCAGGCCGATCCCGACCACCGCTGCCTTGGCCACGATCCAGACGACCATGGTCGCTACGGCCCAGCCGACCAGGGACCTCACCATCCGGCCGCGCGGCGAGAGTGCATCGGATTCCGACGATGCTGTGCCAACCGCACCCAGCACCTGCACCACCTCCGCGGCGCTGGCCACACGGTCGGCAGGGTCCTTCTCGAGCAGGCGTGCCACGAGCAGCGCGAGCGTGGGCGGACAGTCGGGGCGCAGTGACTCAACCGCCGTTGGCGCCTGGCTCAGGTGCGCGGCGAGGATGCGCTGTGGCGCCAAATCCCCGAACGGTGTCCGCCCGGTCAGCATCTCGAATGCCATGCAGCCCAACGCGTAGAGATCGACGCGATGATCGACATTGGGATCGCCGGCGATCTGTTCAGGCGCCATGTAGGGCGGCGTGCCGATCGAGGTGCCGACCTGCGTGAGCGTCCCCCCTGGCACGGTACCGCCCACCTTGCTCGCGGCCAGCGCTTTCGCGATCCCGAAGTCGGTCACCACCGCGGTGCCACCACTCAGCAGCACGTTGTCGGGCTTGATGTCGCGGTGGACGATCCCGCGTGCATGCGCATACGCCAGCGCTTTGCTCACATCACGGAGAATCGTCACGACATCGTCGATCGGTAGCCCCGCACCGGTCAAGCGACTCCGGAGCGACTCACCATCGACGAACGGCATGGTGAAGTAGGGCAGTCCCGCGACATCTCCCGCGGCCAGCACCGGCACGATGTTGGCCTGCTGCAGTGACGCCGAGAGGAGGATCTCGCGTTCGAACCGCTCAGCGTTGAGGCCCTGAGCGAGCTCCGGGCTCAGGACCTTGATCGCCACCCGACGATTGAGTCGCACCTCGGAGGCCAAGAACACACGTGACATGCCGCCACCGCCGAGTTCGCGCTCGATTCGGAAGGCGTCGCCGAGATGGGTTTGGAGCTGGGCACGCAAATCCAAGAGCGTCCTCGATGGGCAGGGAGCAATTCTGTGGGAGAGCACCGAAAGCTACGCCACTCTGAATAAGGATGCCAGCAGAATCTGTCCGCCCTGAGTCTCTGAGTATACTGCGGCGTCAGTGACCCTACATGGAGACTCACCATGCGCATTGCATACCCCGTCGCCCTATCCGCCCTGGTGCTTGGCCTCACCGCCTCGCTCCCTGCGCAGGCTGCACCACGGCTGGCACTTACTCCATCCACCCGCCAAGCTGTGACGAAACTGATCCAGGCGGCGATGCACGACACCATGGGCTACAGTCGCCTCGCGCTGGTCACCGATACCTACGGGCACCGCCTCAGTGGCTCGGCGGCGTTGGAAGAGGCCATCGACTGGGCCCTCGAGACCATGAAGCAGGACGGATTCGACAACGTCCATGGCGAACAGGTCATGGTGCCACACTGGGTCCGCGGCAAGGAGTCCGCCTCTCTTGTCACCCCGCGCGCCACTCCACTCCACATGCTCGGACTCGGCGGCAGCATCGGCACCCCGGCGAATGGCATCACCGCCCCCGTGTTGGTGGTGAAGAGCTTCGACGACCTGAGCGCGCATGCCAGCGAGGCGCGCGGCAAGATCGTCCTCTTCGATGTCCCCTTTCCAACCGATATCCTCCCGATGGCCGCCTATGGTCAGGCCGTCGCCTATCGCGTCAGGGGTGCGGTGGCCGGCGCGAAAGTCGGCGCCGTTGCGGTGCTGATCCGTTCGGTGGCGTCGTTCTCAATCCAGAGCCCGCATACCGGCAGCACGCGGTACGATACCACGGCCGCGCCGCGCATTCCCACGGCGGCGCTCAGTGTCGAGGACGCTGAGATGCTGCACCGGATGTCGGATCGTGGACAGCAGGTCACGGTGACGCTGCGGATGGAGGCACACACGGAAGCCGACGCGCCGTCCCGGAATACTGTCGCCGAGATCACGGGATCGGAGCACCCCGAGCAGGTCGTGGTGATCAGCGGCCACTTTGATTCGTGGGATGTCGGGCAGGGCGCCATGGATGATGGCGGTGGCGTGATGGCAGCGTGGGAGGCAGTCCGCCTGATGAAGGAGCTCGGGCTCCACCCGCGGCGCACCATCCGCGTGGTGCTCTGGACCAATGAGGAAAACGGTACCCGTGGCGGACTCGGCTACCGCGATGCTCACGGCGCCGAGTTGGGCGATCATGTCGCGGCAATCGAATCGGACAACGGCGTCTTCACCCCGTTCGGCTTCCATTTCCAGGGCAGTGACCAAGGACTCGCACTGGCCAAACAGGTTGGGGCCCTGCTCGCGCCGGTGGGCGCTACGCGCGTGATCAGGGGGGAGAGCGAGGCGGATGTCGAGCCGATGATCAACGAAGGCGTGCCGGGTTTCGGCCTTTGGGTCGATGATACGCGCTATTTCTGGTACCACCACACTGATGCCGACATGATGACCATGATCGATCGCACCGATTTCCGGAAATCCCTCGCCACAATGGCGGTGATGGCGTATGTGCTGGCCGACATGCCGGGCACACTACCGCGCTAGGATCTATCCCCCCTGCTGCCGCAATTCGGCGATGCGCTTCTTCACGGTTGTGACCGTCGGCTGCAACTCCGGGTCGGCGTCCTTCCACTGCTCGACGAACGCGTCGTAATACTTGATCGCGTTGGCGCGGTCTCCCTTGGCGTCGTAGAGCTCGCCGAGGCGCTTGTGCACATCAGCGAGTGCGAAGTAGTCCATCCCCTGCCGTTCAAGCGCTGGAAGCGCGAGATATGCACTGGCGTGCACGATGGCGGAGTCCGACATGCCGGCAGCGTCGAAGGCCCGGGTCAGGGCAAACTCGAGTTCCGCTTCGTTACCGCTCGGCGCACCGTCTTCCGCGACCGCACTGGCATGGAAGAGCCGGATCGCCTCGTCGTAACGCTTCTCGGCAAGGGCGA
>JBBSPX010000160.1:0-5755 GCA_038258395.1 Gemmatimonadales bacterium
CAGTCCGCGCGCGCCGGTCTGGCGTGTGATCGCCTTCTTCGCCGCCGCACGGAGCGCGTCCTCGTGGAACGTCAGCCCGACCTCCTCGAGATCGAACATCCGCTGGTACTGCTTGGTGAGTGCGTTGCGTGGCTCGGTCAGGATCTTGACGAGCGCCTCCTCATCGAGCGACTCGAGCGGCACGAGGACCGGCAGCCGGCCCGCCAGCTCGGGGATCAATCCGAAGTGGAGCAGGTCATCGGGCTCGACCTTGTCGTACGGCTTGCCGG
The DNA here is from genome assembly GCA_038258395.1 of Gemmatimonadales bacterium. GTDB lineage: Bacteria > Gemmatimonadota > Gemmatimonadetes > Gemmatimonadales > GWC2-71-9 > Palsa-1233. The sequence goes on from JBBSPX010000160.1 coordinate 270, forward strand.
GTTCGGTCTCGACCTTGGCGGTCACGCCGCCACTGAAGCCGATCCGCTGCCGACCGAGCCGCGCCTCGATGATCTTGTCGAGTCCATCGAACGCGCCACCACAGATGAAGAGGATGTCGCGCGTGTTGATCTGGATGTACTCCTGCTGCGGATGCTTGCGGCCACCCTGCGGCGGCACACTGGCAATGGTCCCCTCGAGGATCTTGAGCAGCGCCTGCTGCACGCCTTCGCCCGATACGTCGCGAGTGATGCTCGGGTTCTCCGACTTCCGCGCGATCTTGTCGATCTCGTCGATGTAGACGATGCCGCGCTCGCACTCGGCGACGTTGAAGTCTCCGGCCTGCAGCAAGCGGACGAGGATGTTTTCGACATCCTCACCGACGTAGCCCGCCTCGGTCAGCGTGGTCGCATCGGCAATCGTGAACGGTACGTCGAGAATGCGGGCCAACGTCTGCGCCAGCAGCGTCTTGCCGGTGCCAGTCGGTCCGAGGATCAGGATGTTCGACTTCTCGAGTTCGACTTCGCCGTCGCGCGGTCCAGCGTTCACACGCCGATAGTGATTGTACACCGCGACCGCCAGCGAGCGCTTGGCCCGCTCCTGTCCGACCACATACTCGTCGAGCGTGTCCTTGATCTCCTGCGGCGTCGGAACGTCGTGGGTCGTCTCACCGGCCTCCCGCTCCTCGTCCTCCGCCAAGATCTCGTTGCAGAGCGTGATGCACTCATTGCAGATGTACACGGACGGGCCGGAGATGAATTTCCGGACCGAGTCCTTGCTCTTGCCGCAGAACGAACAACGCAGATGCTTGTCGCTGGACATGGAACCGCCGATTCTCCGACTGGGAGGAGGTCCTTGAACCTGCCTCCCGTTGCCGGTTTGGTCAATCGTCAGGGAGTGGGTTCGGCCACCGGGGTCGGGTAGTAGATCTCATCGATCAGGCCATACACCTTGGCCTCCTCGGCGCTCATGAACCGGTCCCGCTCCATGTCGCGCTCGATCTGCTCCAATGCCTGCCCGGTATGCTTGGCATACAGGTCGTTCATCTTGCTGCGCAGGTACAGGATCTCCTTGGCCTGGATCTCGATGTCGGCCGCCGTCCCCTGCGTGCCACCGGAGGGCTGGTGGATCATGATCCGGGCGTGCGGCAACGCCGCCCGCTTCCCCTTCGTGCCGGCCGCCAGCAGGAACGACCCCATCGAGGCCGCCATGCCCATGCAGATCGTGTTCACCGGCGCCTTGAGGTGCTGCATCGTGTCGTAGATCGCCATGCCGCTCGAGACGACGCCGCCCGGCGAGTTGAGATAGAGATAGATGTCCTTCTCGGAATTGTCGGCCTCGAGGAACAGCAACTGGGCGATGATGATGTTCGCCACGTGATCGTCGATGGAGGCGCCGAGGAAGACGATCCGATCCATCAGGAGCCGCGAGAAGATGTCGTACGTCCGCTCGCCTCTGGAGGAGCGCTCTATGATGTACGGCGGGTAGATCGAAGCGTGGGTCACGCGGTACCCTCGGTCACGGTGGACTGCTCGAGAAGCCAGCTGAAGGTCTTCTCCTCGGTCAACTGACGCTCCAGCTCCGGCAGCCGCTTGGCCTGCTCGAGCTGGGCATACAAGGCACCCGGCTCCACCCCTCGGGCGGTCGCCATCTCGGCGATCCGGGCGTCGATGTCTGCTTCTGTGGCATGCAGCTTCTGGGCCGTGGCGACCGCATCGAGCACCAGCTCGCGGCGGACCTGGGTCTCGGCGACCGGGGCGAACTGCGTCGCGAACGCCTCCCGCTGTTCCGGACCAACCTGATATCCCTCCGCGTAGGCCCCGATCAGGCGCTCCACCAGCGATCGCGGTGCCGGGACGTCGTTGGCCGCCACGATCTTCTCGACCACCTGATCGCGGACACTGGCATCGGCGGTCCGGACTGCATCGGCCTCCAGATCCTCGCGAATCCCCTTCCGGAGCGCATCCATCGTTTCGAACTCACCGAATTCCGAGGCAAAGGCGTCGTCCAGCTCGGGAAGGACCTTCTCCTTCACCTCGTGGAGGGTGATCCGTACCTGACGGGCCTCACCGCGCCGCGCCTCATCCGGATGATCATCGGGCAGCCGAATCTCGGCGTCCGTCGTTTCATTCGGAGACATGGTCATGATGCGCTCTTCGAGGTCAGGGATCGCCTGACCGTCGCCGAGCACGATGGAGTGAGGCGAAGCCTCACCGGATGATTGACCGTCGACAATGTTCTCCACGGTCACACTGACGAGTTGACCCGGCTTCGGGCGCACGTCTGTGGTCTCGATCGGGCTCCAATTCGACTTCTGGTCGCGCATCCGGCCGAGCTGCTCTTCGATCTGGTCGTCGGTAACCTTGCCAACCGTCCGGGTGACCGAAAAGCCTCCAGTGGTGGCCAATTCGAGCGCTGGGCGGACCTCGATGAGCATATCGAACTCGAGCGGCTTGCCCTCTTCGTACTCGAGGTTGCTGATCCGGGGATCGGCGGTCGGCTTGAGGTCGGCGTCCTTGAGGATGGTGTCCCAGCTCTCGCGGACGGCATCCTGGAGCACGTGCTGGCGGATCTCACTGCCAAATCGGCGGCGGACCACCGGCTCGGGGGCATGCCCCTTCCGGAAGCCGGGAAGGCGTACCTGGCGGGCATATTCCTTGATGGCGCGGCGCTCGGCGGCCTCGAGATGGGTCAGGGGAACGGTCACCCGCAGGGAGCGGGATGCGACATCCTGGGCAGTCGTTTCAAAGGTGATATCAGTCATAGCCCGGAAACCTACCCGGCGGTCCGCCCGGCGGTCAAACCTCCCGGACGGTTAAGTTTTCAGGACCACGACCGATGAGTATATAAATGATCTCAGAAATTCTCATTGTCGATGACGACCCAGACATTCGGGGAGCACTCCGCCGCCTCCTCGAGCGCTCGGGAATGCATGTCATCGAAGCCGAGTCGGCCGAAGCCGCGATCGCCCAGCTGGTCAGTTCCCGACCGGACGTGGTGGTCTCGGATGTCATGATGCCCGGCCGGAGTGGTCTCGAACTCTACGAGACGCTGGTGGAGCATTCGCCGCGCTTGGAGGGTCGGGTGATCTTCCTGACGGGGGCGGCCGATGAGCCCTCCATCAATGCCCGGATCGAAGAGCTGGGCGCACCCCTCATTGGCAAGCTCGAGGATCTCGCTGTTGTGGTCGACGCGGTCCGACTGGCCCTGGTCACATCTCATGGCACGTGATCCGGCGGTGCCAACCCGCAGAACTTGGGATGGAGATCGGCACCCTACCAGTCCATCTTACGTGACGATGACCAAAGAGAGCACCCCCCCGGAGAGCATCCTCGAGGCGTGTCGCGCTGTGGATCGCGCAGCCATGGGGCAACGCACGGCACTGGCGACCCGGCGGGCAATCCTCACCGGTGCCTTGCGGTTGCTCGCCTGCCGCCGAGCCGGCCTGATGCTGGCTCCGACCTCCTCGGACGATGCCTGGTCCTGCCACCTGCAGAGTCAGGATGGCAGCGTCCTCGATCGTACGGAGATCCCCTCGCCCACGACGCTCTTCGGGACGTCGGAGTTGAGCCCGGACGGTTGGACCGGTCAGGCGTGGTCGCTCGGCTCAGTCTGGCCGTCGCGTGATGCTGATGCTCCGGTGACCGCCTGGCCCGCGATGCTCGACGGCGCGCTGCTCGCGGTGTTGGTGGTGCAGTGGCAGGACGCCGAGTCGGCGGCGAGCCATGCGCATGGCCGCGAGCTCGCGGAGCACGCGGCGCTGGCGTTGGCCAATGTCCAGCGGATCGAGGAGTTGGAGTCGATCGGCAATGGTGCGCTCCGGGCTGTGGCTCGGATGGTCGACGCGGGATCCCCGTGGACGATGGGGCGCTCGGAGCGCGTGGCCGCCTACGCCGTCGAGGTCGCTCGTCGGATGGGTCTCACCGGTCACGAGCTTCGGTTGCTCGAGACCGGTGGCTTGGTGCACGACATTGGGAAGATTGGGCTGCCGCTCGAGATCCTCGACAAGGTCGGTTCGCTCACCACCGCCGAACGCGACCTGATCCGGTCGCATCCGGACCGGGGCGTGCAGCGGCTCGCGGCGATCCCCGGTTTCGAGCCGGTGTTGCCGATGGTGCGACATCATCACGAACTGCTCGACGGCAGCGGCTATCCGCTGGCGCTCAAAGGGGAAGAGATTCCGCTGCTCGTCCGGATCCTCACGGTCGCGGATGTCTACGACGCGATGCGGTCCGACCGGGCCTACCGCACCGGGCTCGAAACCGAGGCGATTGTCGGTGTGTTGACCTCCGGCCGCGGCCAGCGATTCGATGCCAAAGCGGTCGACCAGATGCTCGCCATGATCAAAGAGGATTGGCAGCCGTAGACCCCGCCGCCGAGCCGCGCCGAGCCGCGGGCGTGAGCCCGCGGTTTGGTTGACGAATACGAGGAGCCCACAACTTCCAGCAGGTGGTCAGCGAGGAGGCCCCGCCGCCCTACGGGGGCGGGGTCGACATGCGAACGCCGGGAGTCGAACCCGGACGGGTTTCCCCACAGGATCCTAAATCCTGCGCGTCTGCCAGTTCCGCCACGCTCGCGTGCCCAGAAGGTATTGCGGGGCCTGCCACGCCGCCAGCATCCCCGCGCGCGCCTCGCTAGATTCCCCCGTTCGGATGTTCCATCACACCATTCACCGCTCCATCCCCCGGGTACCCCGATGACACGATCCCGTTTCCTGTTGCCCGTTCTCGCACTGCTCGTCGTCCTCGCCGCGTGCGGCGACGGCCGTCTCAAGAAGTTGTCGGTCGGCATCGATCGCGACAGTGTCGCGACGATCATGAAGACTGATGCGCCCACGCGGAGCGAGACGTATCTGGTTGGCGGCAAACTCTGGGAGGTCATGCTCTACGAGCAGAAGGCGCCCGAAGGGACCGATACCGTCGCGGCGCGCGATCTGTCGCCGGTCGTGCTCGCCGATGGTGCGGTCGCGGGATGGGGTTGGGACTACTGGGACCGGCAGGCCGGTGACCTCAAAGTTATCGTGCCGCCGAAGCAGTAAGCCTCGGCTGGTCCGGAGGGAACGCAAACGCCCGCCGCCCCATGAGGGACGGCGGGCGTTCTTGTGTCCTGATTCGGGCTACTTGTCGTGCGTGAGGCGGACCCGCTCGGTTCGAGCGATATCCTGACCATCGGCCCGAAGTACGGTGAATGAGATCACGCCGTTCCGGCCGCCCTCTGCGAGCGCGGCCTTGAACTCGGCCTCGGTGCGCACCGGCTTTCCTTCGACAGCCGTGATGGCCTCGGGATAGCAGCGACGCGCGTTATCGACCGGGCAGAGGTGGTCGAGGGCTGGCGAGCTCGGTGACACCGACCGGATCAGGAGCCCCTTGGTCGTGGCCGGGAACTTCCGTTCGCTAGCGGTCGATGGCGTGAGCGCCTCGACGCCGATGCCGAGCAGGTTCTGCTCGGTCGCCGTGAGCGGAGCCCGCGTCGGCGCCGCCATCGGAGC
>JBBSPX010000161.1:0-5717 GCA_038258395.1 Gemmatimonadales bacterium
CTGCACCTGGACAACGTCGGTGAGCCCCAGCTCGGCGAGTCGCGCGGCGGTCTTCGGCCCGATGCCCGGAAGTGCCTTGAGCGGCAGGCCGGCCAGGAACGCGCGCTCCCATCCCGCGCGCACTTCACAGATGCCGCGAGGTTTGGCGTAGTCGGAGGCGATCTTCGCGATCATCCGATTCGGGCCGATGCCGATTGAGCAATCGAGTTGGGTCGCGTCGTGCACCGCCCGACGCAACGCGGTCGCTGCCGCGAGGAGCGACACGGGATGGAGCAGGTCCGTCCCCGTGTAGTCGAGGTAGCCTTCGTCGAGGCCGACCATCACCACCACGGGTGCATGCTGCGTGAGCACGTCATGCACGGCGCGGGATGCGGTGCGGTAACTCGCGAAGGTGCCTTGCACGAACGTCGCGCGCGGGCAGCGTCGGACCGCTTCGGCGATGGGCATCCCGCTGCGGACCCCGAAGGCGCGTGCGCCGTAACTCGCAGACTGCACCACACCCCGCGACTCGCGCCGTCCGCCCACCACGAGCAGCTCGACGTCGCGAAGCGCCGGGTCCTCCCGCCGACAGACCTCGACGAAGAACGCATCGAGGTCGAGGTGCATGATCCGAAACGACAACAGGCCATCCAGGGTGGGGACTCCCTAGATTCTATGCGAACCTCGACCGGGATGTCGGATGAAGATCGGATTTGCAGGCTTGGGGGCCATCGGCACGCCCATGGCCGCGCGGTTGGCCGCCACGACGACCCTCACGGTGTGGAATCGTACGGCGGCGCGTGCCGAGGCGTTCATCGCGGCGCATCCTGGAACTCGGATGGCCGCGACGCCCGCGGAGCTGGCGCGCGACGTCGATGCGCTGGTCACCTGCCTGCCAACCAGCGCCGACGTGGCGGCCGTGCTCGATGGCCCGGATGGATTGCTGTCCACGCTGTCGCGTGGCGCCCTCCTCATCGATTGCACCTCGGGTGATCCGGCGACGTCCCGAAATCTGGCAGCGCGCCTCCGTGAGCGGGGCATCGGTTTCGTCGACGCGCCCGTCTCGGGTGGTCCACCGCTTGCCAGCACCGGACAGCTCACCGTGATGTGCGGAGGCACGGACGAGGATGTCGCTCGTGCCCGCGCGATCGTGGCCCCTTTCGCGGCGAAGGTGATCCACCTTGGGCCAGTTGGCGCGGGCCATGCGATGAAGGCGGTCAACAACGCACTCCTCGCCGTCAATATTCTGACCGCTGCCGAGGGATTAGTGGCGCTTGCCAAGGCGGGGATCGCGCCGCGCGATGCCGTCGAGGTCCTCAATGCCTCGAGCGGTCGCTCGTTTGCGACCGAGGTGCTGGTCCCGGATCGGGTGCTCACGGGAAGCTATCCGTCACTCTTCCGCCTCGCGCTCCTGGAGAAGGACATCGGCATCGCGCATCAGGTCGCCCTGGACGCCGGCACCGACGACCCGGTGCTCGGCTTCGTCCGGGAGCAGTTCCGAGCGTTGCGCGACGAACTCGGCGAGACGGCCGACTACATCGATCCGATCCGCCGCGCCGAGCAACGGGCCGGCGTCGAGTTGCGCGGGTGACCGCGATCCCCGCCCTGGACACGGCACCGGTCCTGGTGCTCGTCGCGATCCAGGACCTGGTCAACCTCGCAAGCTGCATTCGGGTCGCCAAGAATTTCGGCATCACCGAGATCCGATTGGTGAACCCGGAGTGTTCGCTCGACCCATATCGGCTCGAGGGGGTCGCGCACCATGCCGCCGATGTCATTGCCGCGATGCAAGTCTTCGAGTCGCTCGACGAGGCCCTCGCTGACCTCACCTACGTTCAGGCACTCACCGGTCGGGAACGGAGCGCCAAGCGCCGAGTGCTTCGGCCGCGGCCGGCCGCCGCCGAGCTGCTCCAGGAGCGGGGGAGCGGGCGGGTCGGGATTCTGGCGGGTCGGGAGGATCATGGCCTGCAGAACGAGGAGCTCGATCGCTGCGATGTCCTTGTGACCATCAGCGCGAACCCCGCCTATACCTCGCTCAACCTCGCGCAGGCCACTGGCATTTACTGCTACGAGACCTGGCTGGCTCGTGGCGGAGACGAGATCCCGTTCAAGCCACCGCGCCGCGACGCCCCCGCGGCGCCCCATGCCGAACTCGAGGCGCTCTTCCGGGACTGGGAGTCCTCGCTCCACGGGATCGAGTTCTTCAAGAAGCGTGAGGCCGATCTGGTCATGCGCGGGTTCCGCGAGGTGATCTTCCGTGCCTCCCTCGATGCACGCGAAGTCGGACTCTTTCGAGCGATCGGACTTGAAATCGGGCACTTCCTTCGGCGGAAGGGCGTCCTCGACGTCCCCCGTAGTTGAACGGACCCCCTTGCCGCACTACCTTATGCACCAACCGGGGGGGCCATGCACATTGACCCCCCTTCTCGTGGGGCCCTCGAGTTCGTGAATCCGTTCACAACCCTGGATCTGCTGATATGCGCAAGCGGTACCTCCTCGGTCTCGGCGCGACGATGGCAGCGGCAGCGGTGCTAGCCGTCGGCATCTCGCCTTCCGATGCCCAACAGCCGACGTCCGGTCCGGTGGCTCTCACGGCGGCCGACTCCGGCCGCCTCAAGGGGCCGACCCAACCGATCTTCTTCCGGCACGATATCCACGCCGGCGAGCTCAAGCTGCAGTGCCAGTACTGTCACTACAGTGTCGGGGTCTCGACCGAACCAGGGATTCCCAGCATGCAGACCTGCATGGGGTGTCATGCGGTGGTGCAGGGTCGCGATTCCACCGACAAGACCGAGATCAAGAAGTTGAAGGACGCGTGGGCGTCAGGGACTCCGGTGGAGTGGGTCCGGATTCACAATCTGGCCCGGCACGTCCGCTTCCCGCACATGCTCCACATCAAGGCGCTCGGTCCGAACGCGTGCGCCACGTGCCACGGCAACGTCGCGCGGATGCCCCAGGTGTTCAAGGTGAACAACGTGAACAACATGGGCTTCTGCATCAACTGCCATCTCGAGCGGAATGTGACTCGAGACTGCACCGCCTGCCACTACTGACGTGACCATGCCATCTGATGATCAGCCCGCCCCCGAGGTCGACGCCGAATCCGGCGTCGACCGTCGGCAATTCCTGAAGGTCCTTGGCGTCAGCAGTGCTGGTGCGGCAGCGCTCTCCGGCTGTTCGACCGACCGGGTCGCGAAGCTCATCCCCTACATGGTCCAGTCGGAGCAGCAGGTTCCGGGCATCGCCACCGTGTATGCCTCGACCTGCGCCGAGTGCAACAGTGGCTGCGGGGTTCGCGTCACGACGCGCGAGGCACGGGCGATCAAGCTCGAGGGGAATCCAGACAACCCGATCAATCAGGGGAAAATCTGCAGTCGTGGTCAGGCCGGCCTGCAGGCGCTCTACAACCCGGACCGGATCGGCGCGCCGATGGCGCGGAATGCGGCCGGTGGGTTCGACGAAATCACGTGGGATGACGCCACGGCACGACTCGCCGCGCAGTGGAGTACGGCGAACGGTCGCATCGCCGCCATCAATGGCTATGGCGCCTCGACCTTCTCGACGCTGCTCGATGGTGTGGTGGGTGGGCTCGGTGGCAAGGTGGTGCACTGGGAGGCGTTCGGTCGCGAAGCGGAGTCGCGGGCCAATCAGCGGACCTTCGGTCGCGATGATCTGCCGACCTACGACTTTGGCGCGGCGCACCTGATCGTCTCGTTCGGTGCCGACTTCCTCGAAACGTGGGGCGCAACGGTCGAGCACGCACGTGGATTTGCTGCCTCGCATGGCTATCACGACGGCACGATGGCCAAGCATGTCTTCGTCGGCCCGCGGATGAGTCTCACGGCGGCGAACGCCGACGAATGGTTTGACGTGCCCGCCGGGACCGAGAGCTGGATCGCGCTGTGCCTCGCGCGGGCAGCCGCCGAACACAATGGTGCGGCGTTCGCGGGTGAACTGTCGGCGTATACCGTCGCTGCGGCCGCGGAGCACACCGGCATCGCTGCCGAGCGGATCGAGGCGCTGGCCTCCGCGTTCGCGAATGCCGCGCCCTCGCTCGCGGTGGCCGGTGGCATCGCCGCCCAGCATCGCGGTGCCATCGATCTCTGTCATGCCGTGAACCTGGCCAACGCTGCCGCCGGCAACCTCGGCCAGACGGTGCATTTCGGCGCAGGGTCGACACCGACTGATGGCTACGCTGGTGCCCAGGAGATCTTCGGTGCGATGGGCCGTGGTGAACTTGCGGTGGTTCTGGTGCACGAAGCCAATCCGCTCTATGCGCTGCCCAAGTCGGGTGGCTTCGCCGACGCGTTCCTGAAGGTGGGGTACAAGGTCTCAACTGCCAACGTGATGGATGAGACCGCGGCCGCGTGCGACCTGATCCTTCCCAACCTGCATGCGCTCGAGCGGTGGGACGATCGCTTCCCGCGTGCCGGCGTGCTTGGCCTGATGCAGCCCGTGATGGAGCCCGTCAAGCCGGGGATGCATACCGGTGATGTGCTCCTCGCCGCGGCGCGTGCTGTTGGCGGAGCGCTCGCCGGTTTCACGGCGCCGAACTTCGAGACGCACCTCAAGCAAGCGTGGACGATCGAGGCGTCCCGTCGTGGCGCCACGAATGGTGAGAGCTTCTGGCGTGAGTCGCTGCAACATGGCGGCGTCTACGAGCCGGTGCCTTCCGCGGCACCCGCGGTCGTCAGCGGCGCGGTCGGTGCGCTGGCCGTCCCGACGTTCGACGGCGACGGCGCATTCACCTTCCTGCCGTACCCGTCGAGCATGTATCACGATGGGCGCGGCGCGAACAAGCCCTGGCTGCTCGAGAATCCCGACCCGGTCACCAAGATCACCTGGCAGTCGTGGGTCGAGCTCCATCCAGACACCGCAGCGCGGGTCGATGTGCGCGAGGGCGAGATCGTCGAGCTCACCTCACCGCACGGGATGATTCGGGCCCAGGTCTATGTCTACCCCGGGATCCGTCCCGATACACTTGGGATGCCGTTGGGACTCGGCCACACCGCCTATGGTCGGTACGCCGAGGGACGCGGTGTCAACGCGGTCGACTTGCTGGGCGCGGCCGACGGACAGGGTTTCCTGCCGTATGTCGCGACGAAGGTGTCGATCACCAAGACGCATGACTACCACAAAGTCGCCAAGACCGAAGGCACGACGCGGCAACTCGGGCGCGGGATCATCGAGGCGATGCCACTCGCCCACGCCGTCGCGGGGATGACCCCGAAGGAATCGATGACGGCCGTCGGCCATGCGCCGCACGAGGTGAACACCGAACGCGAGCTCGAGGCGATCGACGGCTGGTACGATGCGCAGAAGGAGAAGTGGGCGCTGGGTGACTACGCACGCGACGCGATGCCGAAGTGGGGCATGGCGGTCGACCTCTCCCGTTGCACGGGATGCTCGGCCTGCGTGACCGCGTGCTATGCGGAGAACAACATCGCCACGGTCGGCGAAGAGCAGATCTTCAAGGGCCGCGAGATGAGCTGGATGCGGATCGAACGGTACTGGGAGGGCGGCGACGATGGTGAGCCGCTCGAGGCACGGTTTGCCCCGGTCATGTGCCAACACTGCGACAATGCACCGTGCGAACCCGTCTGCCCGGTCTATGCGTCCTATCACACGCCGGATGGCCTGAATGGTCAGGTCTACAACCGATGCGTCGGGACGCGCTATTGCAGCAACAACTGTCCGTTCAAGGTGCGCTACTACAACTGGCTCAAGTACAACGAGAA
>JBBSPX010000162.1:0-5708 GCA_038258395.1 Gemmatimonadales bacterium
CCCCCGGGCGGCGCCCGGGGGCCACGGGCGCCCGCCCGCCCCCCCCCCCCCGGGGTTGGCCCCGGTCCCCGGCGCTCGGTTCGGGCGTCACCCGACGAGGCTCAGTTGGCCTCGACTGGCGTGAATCCGATGATTTGGACTCCGGCTCCCCTGACAATGTCAATCGCCTCCATCACGTCGCCGTAGACACGCGTGCCGGCCGGCTTCACGAAAATGATCTTGCCCGGACGGTTGTCGTAGACGCCGTGAATCTGGGCATCGAGCTGAGCGAGCTGAAATGGCAGTTGCCCGTTGATGGCATAGCTGCCATCGGGTTTCAGCTCAAGGACAATCTGATTGCTCTCCTGGCTGTTTGATGCCGCCGTCTCGGTCGGCGGGATCTGGACTTCGATCACCGTTCGACTCAAGGCATTGACGATCATGAAGATGATCAGGAGCACAAGGAGGACGTCGATCATCGGCGTGACGTTGATGTCCGACGAGACGCCGCCGCCTCCCCCACCTGCTGACATGGCCATGGGCTATTCCTCGCTGTCGCCGCTGAGTCCGCCCCGCTTGTCCACGATCGCCACGAGGACTCGCGCCCCCGCACGGCGGCCAACTTCGACCGCCGCCTGGACCTTGGCATAGGGCAGGCCTGCATCGGCCTTGAAATAGAGGAGCTTGTCTTCCTCGCGACCGGCGAAGATCGACGTCAGTTGCTGCTCGGCCGCCTCGGCAGAGACCGGCTTGCCATTGACGAAGTACGCACCGGTATTGTCAACGCCGAGCGTCACCTCGTTGTCGCCCTCGGCCTGGACGGTCGGGCTGTCCGCGACCGGCATGGTCGCGGTGAAGCCCGAGGCCAGCAGCGGTGTCACGATCATGAAGATGATCAAGAGCACCAGCATGACGTCAATCATCGGCGTGACGTTGATCTCCGCGGTGACGGAGCCCGAGCTGCTATTACCCGTGGATATGGCCACTGCCGCTCACCGCCTTCTGGGCCTGGAACTCCTTCGTGAAGATGGAACGGCCGAACTCGCTCCCCACGCTCTTGATCAGGTAGTCGATCAGCTCCTTCGAGGTGTAGGTCATCTCGACGGAGAGGTTCTCGGTCTTGGTGCTGAAGTAGTTGTATGCCCAGACGGCCGGGATCGCGACGATCAGGCCGAACGCCGTCGTGATCAGCGCCTCGGCGATGCCGGCGCCGATGCCAGCCAGACCGCCCGACGCCCCACCGAGCGACATCGCGGTGAAGGCGTTGACGATACCCATCGTGGTCCCGAGCAGTCCGACGAACGGCGCCGTCGAGCCGACGGTGGCCAGAATGCCGGAACCACGCTTGAACTCGGACAGGACGATCAGCATCTGGCGCTCCACCGCACGCTCGGCCGAGTTGATGTCGGCCGCGGTGATCGTGGCGCGGTCGCGCAACAGCGGCTTCACCTCGGAGAGCGCGCCACCGAGCACGCGGGCAACGTGGCTGTCCGTGTTCTTCTCGGCCAGGGTGATCGCCTGATCGAGATTCTCTTCCTGAATCGCGCGCGAAAACTGCGGCGCGAACTTCCGGGTGGCCGTCTGGCTTTTCCGGATCTTGAGCCACTTCTGGAGCGAGACGGTCAGGGACCAGATCGACATGATCGCCAGCGTGATGACGATGCCGCGAGCAAAGCTTCCTGCGTCATTCCAGAGTTTGGTCAGTTCCATTGGGTGCAACCTTTCAACGAATTGAGTGACACGGTGTGAGATATGCTCACCGGCATCGTCAGCCGGACAGCTTGAAGGACACGTTCTGCTCAACCAGCTGGCGAACCGCCTGCCCCTTCATCATCGCGGGCTTGAAGGTCGATTCACGGATGGTCTTGATCGCCGCGGCCTCGAAGGCCTTGTTGGTCGAGCTCACGACTTGGATCGACCCGGACTCCGCCCGTCCATTGGTGCCGACGACGAACCGAAGTCGCACGCTGCCATCGATCCCGACGGTCTGCATGGCCGGCGGATATACCGGGTTCGGGCCACCGGTCCGGCGAACCGGATCGTCGACCTGATCTTCGGTGTAGGTCTGCGTCCCGATGATTTCGGAGACGGGGCCTGTTCCGCCAATCACGCCTTTCGCCACGCCACCCTCGACGCCGCGTCCCGAGAAGTCCGACGCGTCGAACTTCTCATTCAGGTTGACCGGCGGGATCTCGGTCGGGAGATCCTTTGGTGGCACGATCGTCTGGAACCCCTGCGGCGGCGGATTCGATGTCACGATCGCGTCGGGCGGAGGGGTCTCGGGCGGCGGTGGCGGCGGTGGCGGTGGCGGTGGCGCCAGCAGGAACGACGTGTCGTCCTGGATGATGCCAGCGGCCGCCTGGGCAGCCCCCGCTGTGGCCTTGATCGCGCCGAAGACGAGCAGCACGTGCATCACCACAGACAGGATCGTCTGCCCGACGCTACGCTGCTTCTTTGGCTGGGACTCGATGAGGTTTTCGAACACGTGTCGTGCCTCCGCACTGGGGAGGATGGTGAATGAACTCGCGAGTATAGTGCACGGTCGAGATCGCGGCTACTTCACCATCGGATGACAATTCGGTGACAACCGCATTACCGTTTCTTCATTCAGGCGATATGGTGCCCAACGGCAGGGTGACCGTGAAGGTACTCCCCCGGCCTGGTCGGCTCTGCACTGCGATCGTTCCGCCGTGTGCATCGACCACCCACTGCACGATCGCCAACCCGAGGCCGGTACCGGGGCGGTCGCCACTCCGGGTCCGCGCCGGATCGGCCTGCCAGAACCGCTCGAAGACGTGGTCGACATCACCCGGCGCGATCCCGATGCCGGTGTCCCGCACGCTCATCACCGCGTTGCCGCCTTCGGCGACCAGACTGAGCAGGACTTCGCCGCCACGCGGGGTGTACTTGATCGCGTTCGTGACAAGATTCAGGAGCAGTTGCCGAATCCTGCCGCCCTCAACCATCGCGATGAGGGGCAGCTCGGGGAGCGCAACCAGGACATGCACCCCCTGATACTCGCCGAGGATCTCGGCCGTCTCGGCTGCCTCCGACATCAAGGGCACCAAGTCCGTTTCGGCCACCACGAGGGAACTCCGCCCCTCATCGGAGCGTGCCAGCGTCAACAGGTTCGTCACCATCTCCGTCATGCCATTGATCTGGCGGAGTGTCTCGTCGAGGGTGTCGATCACCTCGTCGGGGGCCTCGGGGTGCGTGAGCGATCGCTCGACCCCCGCCCGCAGCACCATCAAGGGTGTCTTGAGTTCATGGGAGGCATCGGCGGTAAACCGTCGAAGCGCCTGGAAACTGCGCTCGACGCGGCCGAGCATGGCATTGAGCGTGACTCCGAGCCGACTGAACTCGTCATCGCCAGTGGGGACGGCCAAGCGCCGATGCAGGGAGCGACCGTCCTGGATGGCCTCCACCTCACGCACGATATGGTCGAGGGGGGACAAGGCCCGACCGGCCATCCAATACCCCAGCATCGCCGACGCGAACAACACGAAGGGTGCCACCACCAGCATGGAGAGCAGCAGCTGTCTGGGTGCCAGAACCGGACCCTCCGGTCGCGCCGCGACGAGGAAGCTGCGCACCTCGTGCGATGTCCCCCCCCCGACGGTATCGATCAGGAAACGGTACGGCTCCCCGTCCTCGTCGAGCTGTAGCCGGCCCTCTCGCCGGGTGATCGGCTGGCGCAGCATCGCCTGCTTGGCTCGGCTGAGGGCCGTCGGATCGAGACTGGATGCCTCGCTCGACACGTACAGGAGCCTGCCGGCAGGGTCCATCACGAACAGGAAGTCCTGCATCCCGTCGAAGAAGCGCCGCACGTCAGGGATCAGTTCATACGTGGAGTCCGCCGAATTGGTGAGCCCGGGCTGGACCCCCCCCACTCGCGGCAACGACCGCCCCGTTTACTCGATCACCTTTGGGATCAGGTCGCCCTCGGCGATGAGGCGGTCGCCGAGTTGTTCCTCCCGCTCGCGCGTCGCGGAGGTCCGTCGCTCGACGTAGAGGAGGGCACCGAACACCAGCAGCGAGCAGGCAAGCGCGACCGTGTAGGAAAAGGTGAGCCGCTGCCGAACCCCTTGCATCTACCCCTTCACCACGTAGCCGATGCCCCGCACCGTGTGCAGGAGCTTCTGGCCGAAGCCGGCATCGACCTTCTTGCGAAGGCGATTGATCACCACATCGACGATGTTGGTGCCCGGATCGAAGTGGTAGTCCCACGCATACTCAGTGATCAGGGTGCGGGACATCACACGCCCCTGATGGCGCATCAGGTATTCGAGGACGGTGTATTCCTTGGGCGTCAACTCCATCGACTGGTCGCCGCGGCGGACCTCCCGGGTATCGAGGTCTACCTCGAGGTCGGCCACGGTGAGCACGCGCGAGGAGAGCTGGCGTGGTCGGCGCGAGAGCGCCTCGATCCGCGCGAGGAGTTCCTCGAACGCGAACGGCTTGGTGACGTAGTCGTCGGCACCAGCCCGGAGGGCATCCACCTTGAATTCGACCGAGTCCTGCGCGGTGAGCACCAGAATCGGCATCGCATGACCGCGATCCCGTAGCGTCCGGAGCACTTCGAGCCCTGTCATCCCGGGCAGCCGCAGGTCGAGGATGATCAGGTCGTAGGTCGTGAGAGCGATCAGCTCCAGCGCCTCGCTGCCATCGGCGACCCATTCCGCGAGGTACTGCGCCTCCTCGAGGCCGCGCTTGATGTAGGGCCCGACGGTCCGGTCGTCCTCCACCACCAGCAGCTTCATGAGGCCTCCGTACTTCGCACTGGTGGCAGCGCAATCCGAAAGGTGGTGCCGCCCGGCTCGCTCCGGACATCCAGGCGGCCGTGATGATCCGCAATGATGCCGTACGAGATGGCCAGCCCGAGTCCGGTTCCCCGCGTCGGGCCCTTCGTCGTGTAGAACGGCTCGAAGATCTTTGGGAGAACATCCGCGGGTATCCCGGGACCATCATCCGTCAATTCGATGATCACCCAGGGGGATTCGAACGCCGTCCGGATCCGGACCTTGCCGCGTCCGCCCGTGGCGTCGGCCGCATTCAGGAGGATCGCCATTGCGGCCTGGATCAGACGCTCAGTGTTTCCAGGAACCATCGGCAGGTCATCCGCCATCTCACGATCCAGCTCGAGCCGGCGAAACCGCTGGTGATGCTTGAGCAGGTAGAGGGTCCGTTCGAGCAGTGCGTTCACATCGGTGGGTATGAATCCATCGCCGGCCCGTCCAGCCCGGGAGAAATCCAGCAACCCATCGACGATGTTGGTGCATCGCCCGACCTCGCTCTCGATGATGTCGAGATACTCGCGCACCACCGGTTCGGCAGTGGGCCCAAGCCGGGAGCTGATCGCGGCGACACAGGCGCCGATCGTCGCGAGTGGGTTGTTGATCTCGTGCATGACACCCGCCGCAAGCTGACCGAGCGCGGCCAGCTTCTCGGTTTGGTGCATCGCGATCTCGATCTCACGCGTCTCGGTGACATCCTCCCCAATGGTGACGACATGGCTCACCCGCTGTCCATCAATGCGCATGGGGAGCCGCGTGGTGCGGTAGGTGCGTCGCTCGCCGCCGAATCGCACCACATGCTCGGTCTCCGCGACTTCCCCGGTTGCGAAGACCTGGGTGAACTCCTCGCGGAGGGCCTCGGGGTCCTGGCGATGGAGCACTTCGAAGACCTGCCGGCCCAGCACATCGGCCCGACGCAGACCCTGAGTGCCGGTC